>CAZMEA010000014.1:0-23649 GCA_964565135.1 uncultured Woeseiaceae bacterium | reverse complement strand
TCGCGGAGGATGCCAATGACACGCTGTGGACCAGCGGCGGCGGCGAGGTGATCGGCTGGCTGGACGCGAAGCAATTCCTGGAAACCGGTGACGCCGCGGCGTCCCAGGGCTGGACCCCATTCATCCTGGACACCAACGGTAACGGCGTGCGCGACGCGGAATACGTGGAGCCGGGCGACGCGGTGGACCCCGAGAAAGACAAACGCATCAAACCCGGCAGCTACTACGCCGTGGCGCCTGCGCCGGACGGGACAGTATGGGGGTCGATCCTCGGCTACCCCGGCGCCGTCGCAAGGCTCGTGCCGGGCGATAGCCCAGCCGAGACCGCACTGATCGAATACTACGAGCTGCCGGTGGATGATAACGGCGATCCCGTAGAGGGTTTCTCGCCCCGCGGCGGTGACGTCGACCGCGACGGCGTGTACTGGGTCGCACTGGCGAGCGGCCACATGGCCAGCTTCGACCGCCGCAAATGCGAAGCCCCGCTGAACGGCCCCGAGGCCACCGGGCAGCACTGCCCCGAAGGCTGGAGCTTCTACCCGGAACCACTGCCGCAGTTCAAAAACCTGGACCGTTCGGGCAGCTCCGAAGGCAGCTATTACACCTGGGTAGACCAGTTCAACGTCCTTGGTCTGGGAGAGAACACGCCGATCAATACCGGCAATCAGAGCGAGGCGCTGCTGGCGCTCAACGACGGTGAGTGGGTGCGGATGCGGGTGCCCTACCCGCTCGGCTTCTATACGAAATGGATGGACGGTCGCATCGACGATCCTGATACCGGGTGGAAGGGTCGGAGTATCTGGGCGTCCTTCAGCGGCCGTGCGCCCTTCCACATGGAGACCGGGAAAGGCACGACCGGGCAGGTGTTCCAGTTCCAGCTGCGTCCGAGCCCGCTGAGCGACTGAGCCGCCAGGCGGCGTTTCGCAATATAGAAAATCTTGCCAGTGCCGGGAGATTGACGGCCTTGCTGTAGAAGAAGCTGTCGCGAATCTCCTGTATGTCGAAATGCGGCGACAGGACGTCCTCGAGCTTTTCACGCGTGAATTGAAAAGGCATCTGCACCGCCTTGTTGCCGATCTTGACGTAGGCGACAAACCGTTTTTCGTCGCTGCTCATCGTTCTTAGAAGCAGTACTCCGCCTGGGCGAGAGCCGTTTCAGAGATATCGGTGCCAACCACTCGATGCCCGAGCTTCGCTAGCTCGATTCCCTGCGTACCGCTGCAGGTCCCAGGATCGAAGATATCCAGATTCTCGAGCCCCGCCGAGTGGATTAACTTTTCGATGTCGGGATCGAGACTTTCGTTACACCAGGGCCACCGGTCTCCTCGAATCGCTCGTACATTGCGCGATTCCTGGATTCCCACTTTTGCTTATTCCACTGCTGTAGCGCCTGCTTGATGTACATCACGACTGTCTCTGCTATCGGGCACTGGGCATTCCCGGCCCAGCGTGCTTCGACATTACTGAACCGTCTCGCCGGATTCGAGCACTGTCGCCCGCACAACGTCAGTAAACGCCAGCGCTTCTTCCCGAATCGCGGTCTCATCGACGGTGAGCATTTCCCTGTCTTTCATGAGGACATTGCCGTCAACAATCGTATGGCGAACGTTGGCCGAGTTCGCTGAGTAGACAAGTGCGGAATATGGGTTGTAAACCGGGACCATGTTGGGGGCTTTGGTATCGACGACAATAATATCGGCCAGTTTTCCGGCTTCGAGTGAACCGATTTCATCTTCCATGTGCAGTGCCCTGGCCGCGCCCATGGTGGCCATGTCGATCACCTTGACCGGTGGCATAGCGGAACGGTCCTTGTTCGCAAGCTTGTGAACCTTGGCGACCTGGTTGAATTCGTCAATGGTGCTCAGCGTGTTTCCCGACATCGGGCCATCGGTACCCAGGCCGATGCGGACACCCTCGTCATACATTTTCAGAGCGGGCGATACGCCTTTTGCAGACTTGATGTTCGCGCTCATGTTGTGGGCGACGCCAACGCCGGATTCCTTTACCAGCTCAATATCGTCGTCGTCGACGAAGATCATGTGCGCACCGACCAGGTTATCGTTCAGCGCGCCGATGCTTGCCATGTACGCCACCGGCGAAAGTCCTTCCGAACGCTCTGCGATCTCCTGTTCTTCACGCTCTGTCTCCGCCAGGTGAATCATGACGGGAACGTTCTTCTCGAGCGACAGATCGGCGACTTTCCTGAGGATTTCGGTGGTATTGGTATACGGAGCGTGCGGAGCAAATGCCGGTGTGATGCGCGGATGATCCTGGTACTCGTCAATGAAATTCAACGCGTACTCGATGCCTTCCTCCGCGTTTGCCGCATCCGCTACCGGGAACCTGATCACTGTCTGGCCGAGCACGGCGCGCATGCCGATAGCGTCAACCGTCTTCGCAACCTCGTCCTCGAAGTAGTACATGTCCGCGTACGTGGTGACGCCGCCCTTGACCATTTCGACATTGCCCAGGTTCGCTCCGATGCGCACCATGTCCCGCGAGACGAGTTTGGCTTCCAGCGGGAAAATATAGCGATGCAATCGGTCCGGCACATCGTCGGCGAGTGAGCGAAAGACCGTCATGGATACATGCGTATGCGTGTTGATCAGACCGGGCAGAACAATGTCACCGTCGACATCCAGAACCTCCCGAGCCTCGTAGTCATCCGCCACGGAGGCGTCACCGACCGCGACGATCCGGTTGTCGTTGACGACCACGGTCCCGTTTTCATAAACCGTCTTGTCCTGGTTCATGGTCAGGACCGTTCCACCCGTAATCACCAGGTCGACGTCTTCGGCCGCCGAAACTGCCATCGAACCAAGAGCCATGCTTGCGACCGTCGCTTTGATAAGTGTTTGTCTGATAGTCATGTCCAGTGTCGCAGTCAGGATCAACCGGCCGCAATAAAGCGATACCGCGTCGTCTGCGAGTAACGCTCGCCAGGTGAGAGCAGCGTGCCAGGAAAGGCGGGTTGATTGGGTGTATCGGGAAAATGTTGGGGCTCGAGACACATGCCGCGACTCGGCGCGAAAGGTTGCCCAAGCATCTGTCCACCGTAGACCTGGAGCCCGGGGCACGTTGTCATCAGTTGCAGGCCAAGGTCGCCATTCGGACTTTCCAGCTCTGCCCTGCCGCCAGACTCGTCCAGTACATAGTTGAAGTCCAGACCACCGGTCCGCGCAACGAGTGGATGCCCGGACGCGTTGACCTCACGCAACGACACCGGCTTGCGCAGATCCAGCCCGGATCCGGCAATATCGAGGTATTCGCCAGTTGGTAGCAGCTCTTCGTTGACCTGCAGGATTTGCCGGCTATCAACCTGCAGCCGGTGCCCGAGCACGTCCGCATCGCCGGCCGAGAGATTGAAGTAGGCGTGATTGGTCATGTTGACGTGCGTTGGACGGTCGGTTTCAGCTTCCAGTTCGATGACGAGCTCACGCTCATCCGTCCACAGGTACGTAACGATTGCATCGAGGGTTCCAGGGTAGCCCTGGTCACCGTCGGCGGACTGCAGCTTGAACCGGGCGGTATCGTCGCGAACCTCGGTATCGATTGACCAGAGCCGGTTGTGAAAGCCACCGGCGCCACCGTGCAAATGGTTTTTGCCCTCGTTCGGATCGAGGGCATAGTCGACGCCGTCGAGTGCAAATCGCGCGCCGGCGATACGGTTGCAGTAACGTCCGACGGTCGCACCCATGAAATAAGGGTCAGTCAGATAGTCCGCCGCATCGTCATAGCCGACAATCACATTGCGCGGGCCATCCGGCAGCTGCAGCTCTATGCCCGTCAGGCGAGCGCCAAAGTTGAGGAGCGTAACGCGGTCACCACGGGAGTTTCGCAAAACCCGCTCTACCAGGCTGTCCTCTGCAATCGATTCGTTTTCAGCGTGCCCGGTCACAAGACCCTCAGGGGCTTGCCCGGAACATGAAGTCATTGATGACGTTCTCGACCCATTCCTGCCGACCGCTTATCTGGCGTGGCTCTCCCTGCTTCGCGGCATGATCGCGAAGATCCTCGAGGGTCAAACGGCCCTCGGCGAACGCCTGACCATCGCCACCGTCGAAACTGGCGTAGCGCTCACGACGGGAGCTGCCCAGAGCGGACTTCTCATGGATCTCGTGGGCGATAAGCAGTCCTCGCGCAAACGAGTCCATGCCGCCGATGTGGGCAATAAACATGTCTTCGAGATCGGTCGACTCTCGCCGCACCTTCGCGTCGAAATTCAGTCCACCCGTCTTGAAGCCACCGTCTTCGAGCACGATGAGCATTGCGTGCACCGTGTCGTAAAGGTCGCTCGGGAACTGGTCCGTATCCCAGCCGTTCTGGGGATTACCGCGGTTGGCGTCGATTGAGCCAAGCATCCCGGCGTCGGTACACATCCTGAGCTCGTGGGCGAACGAATGACCCGCCAGTGTGGCGTGGTTGGCCTCGACGTTTACCTTGAAATCGTCAGCCAGCCCATAGTGCCGGAGGAAGCCGATCACGGTCTGGGAGTCAGCATCGTACTGGTGATACATGGGCTCCATCGGCTTGGGCTCAATCAGGAAAGTACCCTCAAAGCCAATCGAGCGACCGTAGTCGCGGGCCATGCCGAGGAATCGGGCCATGTGGTCCAGCTCGCGGCCGGTGTCCGTGTTGAACAGCGACGAATACCCTTCACGACCGCCCCAGAAGACATAGTTTTCACCGCCGAGTTCGACGGTCGCATCCAGGGCTGCTTTGACCTGAGCACCGGCATGCGCCACGACATCGAAATCCGGGTTGGTCGATGCACCGTTCATGTAGCGCGGGTGCGAGAACATGTTGGCCGTGCCCCACAACAGACGCATACCCGTCTCCTCCTGCCGTGTTTTGACCCGCCCGACCAGGTGCTGCAGGTTCTTCTCACTCTCGGCGACGCTGTCGCCTTCCGGCGCCAGATCGCGATCATGAAAACAGAAATACGGCACCGTCATCTTGCTGAAGAACTCGAACGCGGCATCCAGTCTCTCTTCGGCGGCCTTCAGTCGATCGTCGCCCCCTTTCCAGGGGTGGATTTGTGTGCCGGGACCGAAAGGATCGCCACCGTCAGCACAGAAGGTGTGCCAGTAACAAATGGCAAAACGCAGATGCTCCCGCATCGTCTTGTCGCCGACCACACGATCCGCATCGTAAGCTTTGAAAGCCAGCGGATTGTCGGACTCCGGTCCTTCGTACTCGATACGTGAAATACCGGGAAAGTATTCGCGGTTGCCAATCCAGGGTCGCGCACTCATGTTCTTGCTCCCTCTTTTTCTAATAGTGGTGCCACTTCTGCAATTGCTCGCCGATAGGCTGAATAGCCGTCGGCGTAGCGATTGGATGTGGTTTCATCGGGCGTGCAGACGAGATCCGGCCGCTGCACGATGTGTTCGCGGGTAACGTCGCCGATACCGCGTTCGGAATCTTCCTGGCGTTCCAGGACCCACAATGCCTGCAGCGCAGCGCCAAATGAGGCGCCTTCATCCTGCACCAGCCGTGCGACCGGCAAGTCGCAAACATCGGCGACGATCTGGCGCCAGGCCAGACTGTTCGCACCGCCGCCGGTCAACACGATCTCCGACGACTCGATGCCGAGCCGCCGAAGCTCATCGAGTCCGAAGCGCAGCCCGTAGGTTGCGCCCTCGACCGTCGCCCTCAATAGATGCGCCTTGGTGCAGTTCTCGGAGTTGAGCCCCAGCACGCTGGCACTGGCACGCGGCAGATTCGGCGTTCGTTCGCCGGTAAAAAACGGCAGCACCAGCAGACCGTCCGATGCAGCCGGTGCCGCACCGATTGCCGCATCAAACCCGGCATTGTCGATATCCAGCGGTTGCTTCATCAGTTCGGTGGCGAGCGTGCAGTTCATCGTGCAAAGCAAGGGCAGCCACCCGCCGGTCGAGCTGCAAAACGCCGCGATGTTGCCCTCGGGATCGACAATGGGTCGATCCGAGTAGGCAAACAGGGTGCCTGACGTGCCCAGGCTCATGGTCAGTTTGCCCGGCACAACGTTGCCCGTGCCGACGGCCGCCATCATGTTGTCGCCGCCGCCCGGCGCGACCGGGATCCCGGCAGGCAAACCGAACTCCTCCGCGAACGCGGCGGAGGTCTCCCCGACGACCTCACCTGGTTCGACCAGCTCCGGCAGGCTTTCGACGAGATCCCGTGTCGGGTCGACCGCCTGCAGCAGGTCACTGCTCCAGCGCCGATTCCTTACGTCCAGCAGGGCTGTGCCCGACGCGTCGCCGTATTCCATGGTGGCACGGCCCGTCATGACAAAGTTCAGGTAGTCGTGCGGCAACATGACTTGCGCCATGTTTTCGTACTTTTCCGGATGATGCTTGCGCAGCCAGAGAATCTTCGGCGCCGTGTAGCCGGTCATCACCGGATTGCCGGCTAGCTCGATGCAGCGCGCGGGACCGCCGCACGCCTCCATGATGTCGTCCGCTTCCTGTTGCGTCGCCGTATCGCACCAGAGCTTTACCGCGTGCAGGACGTCGCCATTAGCGTCGACGGGTACGAAACCGTGCTGCTGACCGGAAACCGCAACTGCGCGCGCCGACCGTCGAACATCCTCGTCGACCTGCTGCAGCGCCTGTTTCAACGCTTCCAGCCACCAGCTCGCTTCCTGCTCGGCTCGACCGGTTGTGTCGCGCATGACATCGAGCGGTGCGGACGCAGAGGCAGCAACCTCGCGCTCATTGTAGTCATAGAAGACGACTTTCAGACTTTGCGTGCCGAGATCTATGCCAAGTGTTGTGTCCATCTTGCTTTCGTTTATCCCCCGTTACCCGTCGCACACGCTGTGGTGAGCGTGTCTCCGGAACGGTTACCCAGGCGGGTACATCGCAATGGCAAGTCTCTGCAGGTGCAGAAGACGCGCGACGTCCTGCCTCCCCCTTTTCTAGTCGGAATCCGGTAACAGTCGAATCATCGGATTCCGAAAATAGACACGACTGTCAGAGCCGACAGACTCCAGGCTGATCGTGCCCCGATTGAGTTTGCCCGGGCCATCGACGTTTGCGGGCTCGGTGTACTCGTTGACGGTCTCCCCATTCACCTTCACGGTGATCGTCTTGCCTTCAACCTTGATGTAGTAGTTGAACCATTCGTTATCGCCGTGGGCGGCCGTCCTTACTTCACGAGCCCCTACCAGGCTCCCGGTCTTGCTCTCGCCAGGCCGGCTGGCATTAATCTGCGCTTCATAACCGAACGTTGGAGGCCCGTCTTCTTTGAAACGGGTATGGAAATAGATGCCTGACGCCGAACCCGGATAGGTGTACGCATCGACCTTGAATTCGAAGTTGCGATAGTCACCGCCGTCTACCGGGCCGCCATAGAACAGGTAGCTCTGCGGACCTTCTACGACGATGGAACTTGAGCCCGTCTCATTGGGGAGTATCTGAAAGGCCTCGGTGCCCGTGTTCTGTCGTGTCGGCCAGACATCCGTCCTCTCCCACCATTTCAACTCGGCCCAGTTCGTCTCCTTGCTCGCGCGCCAGCCGTTTAGGTGCTCGTCTTCCTGCAGAGACACCCATCCCAGGCCCCGTTCTCCGGCGTATCCTTCAGAGGGGCTCCCATCGTCTTCCAGCTTGTCGGTCGCCCACAGCAGGCCAGCAGCGACCAGGTTCAGATTCACATCCGCGCCCATCGTCGGCGTGTGATGACCGAGCGTGCTTGCGAACACTCGCACGCCCTCATATTCATGGGTCCAGGCGATCGGAAAGAACTCGGCGGCTTCTCCGCTGTAGGCGCGTGCCAGAGGTGTCGCCTTGTCCTTGAGCTCGATGGGCATGTACAACTCGCCCTCGGGTGTACGCCAGGTCCCGGGGAAGTTCACCATGATCGGGTGATTGGGCTCGAGCGTCTCGATCGTAAACGGGACACGGTCCACTTCATGCTGATAGGACACAGCGCCGGTGAAGTCGTACCACTTTGTGGTCGTGGTCCGATGCAGGTGCATAGGGCAGTGCAGGAGTACGGCAGGTACCTGGTGCTCAGCGTGCGCAGCCATGATGTTTTCGACATGTTTTGCATCGCCCATGTCGAGATTGCAGTTGTTGTAGATCACCGCATCGAAGTTTCGTCCCCAGTCATCATTCATCAGACTCTGGAACTTGAAGGCCATGTCCTGCTTACCCTTGCCCTCATTGTGATCGATGGTGAGTTCGAGATTGCCGATGCGCTCGTTCAGACCGGTTTCGAGCTGTCGCTTCTGGGTGTAGTAGTCGTGGAAAGGCCCGCCACCGACCAGCATCAGGACTCTCAGCGGTTCGACACTCTGTGAAGCGGCCGGCTCCGAACCAGCGATGAGCCCCACAAAACTCAACACTGACAAAACCGCGATAGCTGGCCCCTTGCGGGCGGGCGTGTTCGTCTTCGTTTTAAAGGCCATGAATGGCTCCCGATTTCTCCTGGGTGCTTGCCAGCCGTCCCTTACGCCGTATCTCGAACTGATCTGACAGCAGTCCCGTTCATTGTCATCGGCGGCTATGGCCGACCGAGGTCGGCAAACTGCAGCGCGGCTTAGTTCGCGGTGTCATCTGCGAAGTGCTCGGCCGCCGATTTGCCTCAACTATTCAAAGGCTTTGCCGCCCGTCGCAGCCCACCAAACGGCACCCAAAATATGCTGCCTGAACCAGGGGTTGTCGTACGCGCCCTCCGGATGCCCCAGAGCGGTGTGATAAGACCTCCCGCCCTCGAAGTCTTCCTGGTACCAGGCGATAGGGTGGAAGTCCGGCATTTTGCCCCCGGGGTAGGTGCTTTCATCGACGGTCAGGGCAACCTCGATGTTGTCCGAGAGCTCCAAAAAGTTGTACCACTCTTCGGTGAACAGCCATCGCTTCGGCAGATGCGCAGTCGATGGATGATCGGGCTTTTCGTTGTTGATGAATGCGGTCCAGATGCCTGGAATCGGGTGACGATTCCAGACACCTCCGACCAGCTTCACGTACCACGGCCATTCCATCATGGTGAACGACGCTGAGTGGATCGCCACGAAATTGCCGCCCTGATGTATATAGGCTTGCAGCGCCCTTCGCTGATTGTCATTCAGGATGTCGCCGGATG
Source organism: uncultured Woeseiaceae bacterium (assembly GCA_964565135.1). Taxonomy (GTDB): domain Bacteria; phylum Pseudomonadota; class Gammaproteobacteria; order Steroidobacterales; family Woeseiaceae; genus JBFGFX01. The sequence continues at coordinate 14,583 of CAZMEA010000014.1, read as the reverse complement.
TATTCATGAATACAACGACATCCATAGCGTTCAGCTGCGCCTGATCGTCGAAAAAATCGGCTTGTTCAGTCCAGGTGAGACCGAAGTGGTTGTCCTGGCTCAACTCCTTGAACATCTGCACACCGCTCGGAACGGAGACGTGCTGATAGTCCAGAGACTTGGTGAACAACAAAACCTGGAACTGCTCCTGATTTCTTTGCAGGCGCTGTGCGTGTGAGTTCGCACTCACGAGTAGAAACATGCCGATCAGAGCAGCAGTTACGCTCCTGAGCATGATTTTCTCGATCGATTTCTTATGGCTCATCTTAGTCCAGCGCGACCTTGGTCGGCGTAAGTTCATTATTGGATGAACGTGTTCCCAGCTTTCCCGCGCTGCCATCTCCCCAGCAATAGACGTCATCGCTCGATGAAACTGCACAGGTATGTTTGGTGCCAATGGTTAATTGCTTGACCTTCAATCGGCCCGACACAGCTACGGGTTCGACCCGCATGGTGGTGGTGCCGTCGCCCAACTGCCCTGATCCGTTTCGGCCCCAGCAGTACGCCTTGTCGTCGACTGAAATCCCGCAGGTTTGAAAGGTCCCCGTGGCGAGTGAGGCAAAAGATACGTCCCCATTGACTCTTCTCGGCGTCTTCAGATTTTCGAGCACACCCAGACTGTCCGAAGAGCCAATGCCCAGTTTTCCGTATCGACCGCGGCCCCAGCAGACCGCTTCGTCCGCCGTCGTAATGGCGCAAGCATGGTCAAGCCCGACACTGACTGACTCTGGTCGGAACTTGAAGTCGCCCGCCACGAGGCCCGGGGAAAATTTGGTTTCTCGATCGTTTTCGCCCTGACCCAACATATTGCCGAAGTCACTTGCTCCCCAGCAGTAAGCCTCGCCCTTATCGGTTACGCCGCAGGTTGTCGCGGAGGCGGCCTCGATCGAACCGAAGGTATGTCCACCGGCAACCGCGACAGGCACCAGTGAGCTCTTAGTTGAGTCATTACCCAGAATGCCGTCTTCGCCTCTGCCCCAGCAAAAACCCTCTCCATCTGTCGTTAACGCGCACGTGTGGGCCAGCCCGGCATCAACCGATTCAATGGACAGACCTCCGGATACAGGCGTCGGAGTCATCCGGTTCTCCGATGATCCGTTCCCAAGGCGTCCGTACCTGCCTCGGCCCCAGCAATACGCACGATTGTCAGCGGCGACGCCACAGGTGTGATCCCAGCCGGCGCTGATCGAGCTAAATCGGATGTTTCCGGAAACGGCAACCGGATCCATGCTCGACTGTGTTGAACCATCGCCGAGCTGACCCTGCGAGTTGTCTCCCCAGCAAAACGCCTTTCCGTTCGCATCCAGCCAACACGTGTGGTTTTGACCAGCGCTTAGCGTTTCTGAGTAGGCCGGAACGGAGGCGATGACCAGCACCAGCAAAAGGGCCGGGGACAGATAACGTTGACTGAATGTGATGTTTATCAATTTAGTAATCTTCTTTTTGATCCAGTTGCCGAACACCGCAGTGTCTATCGACAATCCCCAAAACCCCGCCAATTTGGTGAACGTGATTCGTCGACGCGCCGCGCGATTTACACCGGACCCTGTTGATCAGTAGACGACAACAAACGTCGTCCGCGCATCAATCGGGCAACAAACGAATCATCGGGTTTCGGAACATGACGCGACTGTCGGCCCCCACCGACTCGAAACCGATCGTGCCGCGGTTGAGCGTGCCCGATCCTTGCGCGTTTGCAGGTTCGACGAATTCATTGACGGTCTCACCGTTCACTTTCACCGTAACCCTGTCGCCGTCGACTTTGAGGTGATAGGTGAACCATTCTTCATCGGCATGTGCGGCTGTTTGCACCTCACTTGCCCCGATCAGGCTGCCAGTCTTGCTCTCACCGTCGCGGCTGGCGTTAATCTGTGCTTCGTACCCGTAAGCAGGCGTACCGTCTTCTTCGTACCGGGTATGGAAGAATATGCCGGAGGCTGAACCGGGCTCGGTGTACACGTCGACCTTGAATTCGAAGTTACGGAAATAGCCGCCCGCGATTTCCCCGTCGTAAAAGAGATTTCGGCTATCTCCCTCGACGACCAAAGTATCGTCTTCAACCCTGAAAGACTCTCCGACCGTTCTGTCGTCGACGGTAGGAAAGGTCATCTTCCGGCCGTACCAGGTGGGCGCCGTCCAGTCGACGACACCGCCACTCTCGATCCACCCGGCCAGCGAATCGCCGAGAAGAGAGATCCAACCAAGACCGCGTTCGCCTTCGTATCCCGCGGCGGGTGACCCATCATCCTCGAGTTTGCCGGCTGCCCAGAGCACGCCCGCAGCAACGAGATTCAGATTCACGTCTGAACCCATGGATTCGTTGTGGTGACCCAGTGAACTGGTGAAGACCCGAACGCCTTCGTACTCATGAATCCAAGCTGTTTCCGAATACGAGTTTGTCTCAACCGAGTAGGCGTACGACAGCGGCGTGACGTCATCCTGTAAGTCGACGATCAGGTAGAGCTCGCCGGCCGGTGTTCGCCAGGTGCGAGGATAGTTCGCCATGATCGGGTGTTCCGGCTCCAGGACCTCGATCGTGTACGGCGACGTGTTGGGATGGTTTTCTTTTTCGTGAACGTAGGAAACCGCACCCGTGAATTCCCACCACTCGTCAGCCCCACCGCTTTCTGCGTACTGGTAGAGATGGATCGGGCAGTGCAGCATCACGGCCGGCAGCTGATGCTTGACGTGCTCGGCAATGATTCTCTTTACGTAGTCTCCGTCCTTAACCTGAAGGTTGCATTGGTTGTAGACGACAACGTCAAAGTCGGCAGCCCAGTCTTCCTCCAGATGACGGGAGAAGAAGAAGTCAGTCGACTCCATCGTGAGCGTATCCGCGCCCTCATAGTCCGTAGTGATCTCAATGTTCGAGAGGCGTTCGAGCAGGCCGTTTTCAATCTGGTCCTTTTGCGTTGCATAGTCGTGCCAGGGACCGCCGCCGGTAATCTGCAGAATTCTCAACGTATCCGCGTTCTGCGCTTCGGCGTTCTTAGAGAAACTGCCGGAAAAGAGTAACGTCAAAAAAGCGAGGACCACTGAAACAGCGATGAGTGTTTTTCCGGTTGCGTTCATAGTCGTGTCCTTTGGTCAGACGTTCGATCTCTTACTCGCAGCCTGATCTACACCGGGCTGCAACATCGTCGTTTCAGCGGCGCCCCGTGCAACCGGCACGGGGCGCCTCGTTTCGCTATAGACGAATCAATACCTCAACATTCCCCTCAACGAGGTGACGCGTCTATTCCGGCAGAGCAAACACGTGCAGTCGCCGGCCGATAGGACCGGTTACCGGAGAGCGATAGCGACCTCCGCCACCGCCGGCCACGATCGCTACGTATTGACGTCCATCGATCTCGTACACCGATGGGCTCGAGAAGCCGGGCGCATCCATTTCCACTTCCCACAAGAGCTCGCCGTTGGTCTTGTCGAAGGCCCTGAATCGGCTGTCTTCCGTTGCGGCGATGAAGATCAGGCCGCCCTTCGTGACGGCCATACCGCCGAAGTTCTCAGCACCGGTGTTCCGAATGCCCATATCGACGAGGCCGGGATACTCTCCGAGCGGGATCTGCCACAGGATGTCACCCTTCGCCACGTCGACCGCCACCAGTTTTCCCCACGGCGGCTTGATGCCGTGGTAACCCATATGGTCGGTGAAGTAGTCCAGCATGGCGCCGTACTGCGGCGTGGACGTAGACCAGGCGGTGTCGCCCGTGCCGCCGCTCCACGTCAGCGTTTCGTCACTCAGGTCAAAGTCCGCCGCAACGCTCACTTCATCGGGATCGCTTTGCAGGAACTGAACCAGGTAATCCAGTTCATCGTCTTCAAAGTACTGGAACGACGGCATCGCATTCCGGCCCTGAGTAATGATCTCTTTCAGGGCATCGGCGCTGTACTCCAGATCGAGCAGAGGCATGCCGGTCGCACCCTGCCTCTCCGTTCCGTGGCATGCCGCGCACTGGGAGCCGTAAATCGTCATCCCGCGCTGCATGTCCGACATGTCCTTGAACTGGTCGGGCTGCAGCGGGTCAAGCGTCAACACAAACGGAAAATCGTTGACGTTGATGTAGGCAATGTTGGTCTCCGGATCGAAGGCCGGACCGCCCCATTCGGCACCGCCGTGAATACCCGGCTGTACGATGGTTCCTTCAATACTCGGCGGCGTATACATCGGCCCCGCTTTCAGCTTTTTGAACTTCTCCAAAGCGGATGCGTGGGACTCCGGCGTGATATTCGTGATATCGGATTCATAGAAGGCGGTACGCACCAACGGGTCCGGCTTCAACGGCCAGGGCTGCGTCGGATAGGGAACTTCACCCGGTGCGGCGTCGGTCGGAACCGGCTTCTCCACGATGGGGAACAGCGACTCGCCCGTATCCCGGTCGAAGATGAATACCTTGCCTTGCTTGCCCGTCTGGACGACCACATCCTGTTGGGTCCCGTCCTCGTGGGTGATCGTCGACAGCATCGGTGCAGGTGCAATGTCGTAGTCCCAGATGTCGTGGTGCATCGTCTGGAAGTACCACTGCAGTTCACCGGTCGTTGCGTCCAGGGCGATGACGGAGTTCGCATAAAGGTTCATGCCCGGCCGGGCGCCGCCGTTGCCGTGGATACCGCCGGTAGGTGCACCCGTGGCACCAAACACCCAGCCGCGTTCTTCATCCACGGTGAAACCGCCCCAGGAATTGGCACCACCGTAGTTCATGTTCTCTTCCCGCTCCCAGGTCTCGTAACCGGGCTGGCCTTCCAGCGGAATGGTATGGAACCTCCAAAGAAACTCGCCGGTTACTGCACTGAACGCACGAACGTTGCCGGGCGGCTCTTCCCGATTTTCGAACACGTTGGAATCGACGATCAGGATGTCCTTGTAAACGACCGGCGGCGAGTTGTTGGTTAGCTTGTTCTCAACCATGTGCGGCGCCCAGACATGGTTCTCCCACAAGCGAATGTGCCCGCCGTCGCCGAATGATTCGACCAGCGTGCCATCTTCGGGATTGACCGCCCAGATGACGTCCTTCGCGAGGTGAAAGATCCTGGCGTTCTCGCCATTTTCATCTTCCCAATAGACTTCAGCTCGCTGAATTCCTGACGGGAAATCGTCGCCGCGATGATCATGCTCCGAGGGATCGAACAGCCAGAGTTCCTCACCCGTCGCTGCGTCCAGGGCCACGAGATTCAACTCGGGATCGGCGAAGTACAGCACCCCGTTGATGATGATCGGGTTCGACTCCATGCCTGGTCCGACCAGTTCTCTCGTGTCGTAGTGCCAGACCTCCTCGAGCAGGTGGACATTTTCGGGCGTGATCTGACTCAGCGACGAGTACGCAGTCCCTTCCTGATCACCGCGATAGGTCGCCCAATCGACGAAATTGTTCAGCCTGTTTTTCTGGCCGGACTTATCGACTACCCGAGCAACACTCTGCGCGGTCGGAGCACTGGTAGTTGGCGTTTGAGCGGCGGTGCTTGTTGGTGCAGATGCCTCGTTACTCCCGCCGCCGCATGCCGTCAGCACAAAGAGACAGATCACAGGTGAGACTAGATTCAATTGATATTTCATCAGTTCGTGGCCTCGTTCGGCTTATTTCTCAATTACTGAAAATTCTGATTTCCTACGTTCCCGACAGGGTGAACTCAGGCAGTCGTTTGATGACCCCGCCTTCCATCGCCGACTCATGGGCCAGCAAGCCAACGCATGTCCAGTTCGCGGATTGCACAGAGTTCGGGTAGGGATCGCGGTCGTTCACGATGGAGTCGACAAACTCGTGGACCAGGTGCGGATGCGAACCGCCGTGGCCAGCCCCCTGGATAAACGACAGGTGGGCGTGGTCGTCGGCGTCGTATACGCCTTCCTGGGTAAACTCGCGGATCTCTTCCGGCAACAGGTGCCCGTAGTCCGGCACCTTCACCCGCTCCGGGATCTCCGGTTCGGGTTTCTTTGCCGTATGAATAATCGGGTCCTCGCCTTCCACCAGCGGCCACTCGTAGGATTTCTTGGTCCCGTAGACATCAAAGCTCTCCCGATACTGGCGAGCCGTATCAAACAGACACCGATAGATGTGAGCAGCCAAATCCGAGTCCTTCAACTTTATGTGGCATGTCTCGACGGCGAAGGAACAACCCGACTTCTCGATGAGGTCATCGCTGATCGTTCCGGAACCGAAGCACGACACGTACTCAGCTTCCTTGTTGGTGAGTCCAAGGACGGGGCTGACAACATGAGTCGCGTAATGCATCGGTTTCATCTGCTGCCAGTAATCGGGCCAGCCTTCCATGTCCTGGGGATGGCTCGCCTGCAGATACTGAACCTTGCCTAACTCGCCTTTTTCGTAGAGCTCCTTGACGAACAGGTACTCCCGGCTGTAAACGACCGTCTCAGCCATCGTGTACTTGAGCCCGGTCTTTGCGACCGTCTCCACGATTTCCTGGCAATCCTCAACGCTCGTCGCCATCGGTACAGTACAAGCAACGTGCTTGCCGGCCCGCAGCGCCATGAGCGTGTGTTCCGCATGGAACTGAATCGGCGTATTGATATGTACGGCGTCGACATCCGGATCTTTCAGAAGCTCTTCGTACGAGCGATAACGACGACTCGAGTCGATCTTGAACGCGTCACCGACCTTGTTAAGTTCAGACTCCGAACGCTGGCAAATCGCGTACATGTTTGCATGTGGGTGCTTCTGGTAGATCGGGATGAACTCGGCTCCGAATCCCAGTCCAACAATTGCGATATTCACTTTGGGCGTCGTCATATTTCTGCGTTTCCTGAATCCTTAACCGTGTTGCCGAATCAAAAGTAAAACGGTTTTATTGCCATCTTGTTCCGGCCGTTCCGGCAATAGTTTGACGCTGGTCTTCTATCGAGCGCCGACCAAGCCTTTGCCCGACAATGCGCCAACCGAGATAAAGAGCGGCCGTTCACTGGACTGATTGTCTCTATGGTTCGCCTTCAACCTCGCGCATTGAAACGAGAGCACACAACGGCAGGTGCTACCCGGTCTTACAGGCAAACAGAGTTGACATCACGCTATACCGACCCACCTGCTGCCAGCTCCGCGTCGGCCTCCAACTCCTTGGGTCGATAGCCACCCTTCGATCGATAAAACAGCATCAATGCCAGGTACGACAGGAACATCAGGACCGGAAAGATCGCCACCGTCGTGAGGGCGCCTTTGGTCGCTTCCTCGACGGTCTCGTCGATAATCGCGTTTTCCGCCTCCGATACGTTGGCGCGCAAATCCGGGTCGACCGCATCGTATTCACCAAAGACACTGGTTTTGGTCGAGACAACCTGCGCATGAATCGCCGGATTCTCGTCGGCCAGCTGCTTTTCGATCGATTGGTCCTGGATCAGGCCCAGAAACACCGCGCCAACCACTCCGACGCCCAGCATGCCAACACCGCCGGTTGCGTTTAGCGTCAGGGCACCGCCTTCCGGATACTGTTCCGCAACAACGCCAAGCATTGTTGGCCAAAAGAACGTTTTGCCAAGACCGTAGATCGTCGCCGCCACGAAGATCATTGTGCCGGTAGTAGATGACAATGCGACGAGGCCCAGCGCCGCAACCACACTGCTGGCCATCAATAATCCCAGCGGCGAAAGCTTGTGAACAATGGGGGCTGCGTACAGGCGCAGCACCAGCATAATGGCAGAGGTGTAAATAAGAACCCATCCCGGATGCAGGTTCAGCGCAGCCATCTCGGAAACCATCAGCGGTGTAATCCAGGCGTCCGTTCCGAGCTCTGTCGTAGCCAGCGGAATCATGATGAGCAACAGGATTACGAAGATCGGACGGCCCAGCGACTTCACGTAAAAACCAAACCCCGCCGCCACGGCTACGGCAACTGCGGTGCTGACCCACGGATCGACGCCAAACACCCGGCCGATCTCGCTAAATATCATGTACAGGACGATCAAAGCGCCCAGGCCACCGGTCTGCTTGAGCATCGCGTGATAAGACACGCCGCTCGCGACCCGCTCGTTGACCGGAAACGGGTGCCTGAACAGCATCGCGCCGTAGGTAATCGTGGGTATCAGGATAAGCGCCGCTTTCCACTCCCACGCGACAGCGCCCATCGCAATCGCCAATATGCCACCGAACACCAAACCGGCAGGCCAACCCGCATGCAGGATGATCAACCACTTGGTCTTGTCTTTTGAGTACATCGTTGCGACAGCAGGATTGATCGCCGCCTCGACCGTGCCGGCGCCCAGTGCGGCGATAAATGTCGCTATGTACAAGGACCAGTAGCCCGTCGCGAAAATTGTCAGCACGACTGACGAAACGTGACACGCGAACGCAAAGGCCATCGCCTTGCCGTAGCCGATCTTGTCAATGACCAGGCTAAACAGAATGATACTGATGGCGAACGGCCACAGTCCGACGCCGAGTATTTCGCCCTTCTGCACTTCCGTGAGACTGAATTCGACGCCCCACTCACCGATGAGCTGCGTTCGGACGACAAAACCAAAGGAAGTTGCGATTAACGATACGAAACAGCCGATAAACAACCAGCGTTTCTCAGCATCGCTGAAGGACTCCACCGTTCTTTGCGCAGCACTCATTTATCGCCTCCGGGCTTGATTGCGGGCAACGTAATTGCGACGCCGTTATTCATCGTGGACTCGCGGACAGCATGCCGCCGCAACGTGATTCTCGCTGATGAGGCAACAACTGCGCGTAAGTCGGGCACATCTCACGATCTGGAATCTCCTCTACCGTATTCCTGTCGTGTGGACGATTGGCTCTTGCGATTCTGAAGCGTGGCGCTCTCCCATCGTCAAGAGACTCTGAAAGCAGGCTTTGCTCAAGTGAGGGAGGGGGACGGGTACCCACCGACAAGCGGTGGGTACCCGGATACCTGCTTCGTATTGCGCCGCTTCCTACTGGAAGACGTACCTCGCGCCCAACAACAGGCGTCGGTCACCCTCGATGTAGGCCTGTACCTGCCTCTCGGAACGGCCTCGGAAGACGAGTGGCTCTTCCAGCATGTTGATGCCCTCAAGGGTAAACGTCAGATTGTCGGTGGCACGATAGCCGACAGTGAAGTCAAGCTGCTCGTACTCGTCAACAAACCGCGGCATGCGGTTACCGACGTTCGTGTTGGCCAGGAACTCATCACGGTGATTGAAGAGCACACGAGCACTAAACCGCTCTGTCTCGTAGAAGGCGATGAAATTCCAGGAGTCCGACAAGCCCGTCAACGCGAACTGATCCTCAGACTCAGGGCGGGAGACGTCGTATGAGACATCACCGTTCACAAAGGTCGCGTTCGCATTAATGCCGAAGCCTTCGAGACGACCGGTAAAGAAGTGCACCAGGGCAACCTCCCACCCGTCGATATTGGCATTCTCCGCGTTCGTCGGTTGCTGCACGAGGTACTGCGCCAACGGATCGCCTGGCTGCGGGGGAATGTCGTACAAGGTGGCTACGTCGGATGACTGCTGCGCACCTCCTGGCTGACTCGGGTCGATGAACTCAGACGCACCGCCCGGGAAATCCTGCGGATTGGCGAGAATCGCCGTCATCGTGAAGAGGTTCGTCTCGGTTGCGGCCCAGCCTTGCGCCTCCAATGCCGCGAGAGCGGCACCTGAAACCGTACCCGGTTGGCCGCTGGCGACATCGGTCAGACCGAACAGCGTGGTTGTTACCTGCTCGTTGCCGATGAAGTTCCGTATCGACTTGTCGAAGTAGGCGACCGTAAAGGCACTGCCGTCACCGTAGTACCACTCAAACGACAGATCGAGGTTATCGGACTCCAGCGGATCCAGCTGCGCGTTACCCCGGCTACCACTCCACTGGCCACCCAGCGCCGTCGCCGTGCCCGGATTACCGGCACTGGTATCGACGAACATACTGGACAACTCCGGACGCGCGATGGTCGTACTCATCGACGCGCGCACTTTTATCTCGTCGGTGACATCCACCGCAATGTCGAGGTTTGGCAGAATGTTGTCATAGCTGTGTTTCTGCGTCACCGCCGCTGTCGGGCCGAACCTCGTCGTGAAGTCGTTGTCCGAAGCCCAGTCCTTGGCGATCGGGATCGACTGCACCGACGCTGACACTACGTCTGTTTCTTCGTAGCGCAGCCCGGCCACGACCTGCAGCGGCATGTCGGCGACCTCGCCATCCAGGACAATCTCGCCGTAGAGCGACAGGACATCTTCGTTGATGGTGCGGTCGTTTTCGCCATTTATCTTGCGATTATTGAAGTCGTAGACGACTCCCCTACCGTTGGTGAAGCCGTCAAAGGCCTGGGCGAACGCCAGCGGGTCAACGAAGAACGCATTTTCTCCCACGACTCGGAAGCTTGCGCCCGGGGCCAGGATTCCGCCGGCGGCAGTGTAATCCGCGATCAGCTCTTGTTCCGACAGGATGAGGTTGTCATTGTCGTTGAACTTGCAGGAGATGCAGACCTCTTCAATTGCATCTTCTCCCATCAAGGTCACGATGTCGCCGATGTAGCCCGTGTTCCAGCCGCCGAGTTCCTCACGGAAGGATTGATTCACCTGAGTAATCTCGTTCTCGTAATAGCCCAGGCCGAAATTGGCTCTGATGGTGCCGCCGTCGTCCCATCCAAACTTCAGTTGGATCTGGTCCATGGTGCTTTCCTGGTCTCTGAAGTCCTGCAGGATCCACTGGGAACCAAGATCCGACTTTTCAAAGACGCCATTCGCGTTGCCGCCGGCGAAGTTAACCATCTGCCCACCGACCATCGTCTGGGTCGGGCCGGAGCCGTCTGCGATGGCCTGGACGGCCTGCGTGATGTCGCTGCGGAAGTCCATCCATTGCATGGCAACAGCCTGACCGCCAATGGAGATGGAATTGGACATAGAGCCATCAGGGAAATTGCCGCCGGCAGTCGCTTCGGCTGTGTACGCGTCGACGTTCAGCGTCCACGATTCATTCAGCTGGTAGTCCCAATTGATGCCGAACGTAGTCAACTCGTCTCGAAGCTCGAAGCGCGTATTGCGGAACGGCAGCTCCTTGCCCGCCTGGCTGAAGTCGCTGCCGCCACCGGCCACGAGCGGCTCACCCAGGAGTACAGGAACCGAGAAAACAGGATTGGGATCGAAGAAAGCGAAATCGAACTGGCGGACATAGAAGGGCAGATCACCCACAGCCTGTTGGGACTGATCGTTCCGCGCAAACGACGCGTCGACGGTAAACGTATGGCGGTCATTCGGCGCGAACTGCGCAGTTATCATAGCGTTCGTGCGTTCTCGCTCACCCTCGGTGAATGTCATCGAGGCATTGGGTATAAAACCGGCCAGTTGATCGGGGCCCGGTGCATTGACGATGTTGGCGTTCGAGAAGGCCGGAATCGTCGCATCGAATGGCGTCTGCCAAACGAAAAAGCCGCCGCCAAGCGCCGTGCGATTCGAGTAGTCGCGATCCTGGTAGGAAGCGAAGGCACTTACGCCGAAGTTACCTGCGTCATTCGTCCAGCTGCCGACACCGCTAAGCTCCGGCGTGACGCTATCGCCACCAGCGTCGTCAAGGGCTTTAGCGCCGAAGGAGAGCTGATTACCGACCTCCAGTGGCCGGAGGGTTTGAACATTGATCGTGCCGCCGATACCGCCGGACGGGACGCCAGCCCTGCCCGATTTGTACACCTGCAGGCCCGATACGCCCTCGGATGCGATGTTCGAAAAGTCGAAGGAGCGCGAATTGCCGCCGCCCAGGTTAGCGTTGATGCCAAAGAAATTGATGTTGTTATCGGCTGCGGGCAGCTGACGACCATTCAGTGTTACCAGGTTGAACTGGGGACCGAAACCGCGAATCGTGACCTCGGATCCCTCGCCCTCGACGCGGTTGATGGACACGCCGGTGATGCGTTGCAGCGATTCCGCCAGGTTGGTATCGGGGAACTTACCGATATCTTCCGCAGAAATGGCGTCCATGACACCCGTGCTTTCGCGCTTTTGATCCAGGGCCGCCGTCAAACTGCCGCGAATACCCGTGACCACGACCTCCTCGACGGGCCCAGCCTGCTGCGCAATCGCCGGACTTGCGGCAATAGACACGGACAAAGCGGCCGATATCGCGCTCGCCAGCTTGGTCCTCTTGATTCTCGGTTGATCCATCTTCGTTACCTCCCCCCCGGTCATCCCGGATCTGCACATTGATGTCATGTTGTTCGGCATCCGCTGGCGCGCATTTTGTTAGCGCTACCATCTGCACGCGTAAGGAGGGGGTGTTTCACCCCCGATCCCCGTCTTGTGTTCTAACACTATTGTCGCAACAGCGCCACCCCTTCTGCCAATCGAGCGCCGTTTTGCAAAGAACATTCGGTTGCGACCGCGCTGCGCGGGCGGTTCGAACGGTACAGCCCACGAGGCGCATGTGTTGTTTTTTGACTGACGTCGGGCCATCTCACCTCACTGACCGGCGCTTTTTTCCCGGAAATCGGGCCGCGCGGGCGAAGCCGAGCTTTCACGGGTGATCAGACTGTAGTCGAGCGTCAGGTGCTCGCAGACGGTGTCGCCGCCTGCCCGGCGGGCGCGAATACCGCGCGTCAACAGGTTGATGGCGGCGTGCGACATCTCTCCGATCGGCTGACGGATAGTCGTGATCTCGGGCCAGACGGTGGTTGCGAGCAACGTGTCGTCGAAGCCGGTTACGGTCAATTCACCGGGCACATCGATGTGGTGGCGGTGGGCGACAGAAATCACCGCCGCGGCCATTTCGTCGTTGCTGGCCGAAATTGCGGTAGGACGCTCGGGCAAAGCAAGCAACCGTTCTGCAGCATCCAGTCCGGAGCGAAACGAGAATCGGCCGGTAACAACCAGCTCGGGGCGCCACTCGATGCCCGCCGCTTGAAGAGCGTCCCGATAGCCTTTTTTCCGGGCTTTGCTGACGAGGTACCTCGGATCGCCCGTTATGAAGCCGATGCGCTCGTGGCCAAGCTCGATCAGGTACTCGGTCATCCTGCGGGCGGCGCTTCTGTCATCGATCATCACCGACGAAATGCGTTCGCCGTTAAGCTGCGGACCCATTCTGACCGCCGGCACATCCCGTTCCTGCAACAGGTCAAGCAGTCGAGGAGAATCTGCGAGTGGCGGTACCAGGAGAACGCCACTGATTCCGCCTTTCAGTTGCTCCAGTATGATCTCTTCGGCGTCAGCCTCGCCGCCACACTCGGCGACCACCAGCTGCGTATCGTTCTCGCGGACCTGCTCCAGGGCGCCCAGCAGCGTCTCACTGAGGTATGTGCTGCTCGGGTTCGCATACAGCAGGCAGACCTGCATCTGGTTGCCGGTCGCAAGGCTCTGGGCGGCCCGGTTGGGCGAATAACCCAGCTCCCGAATGGCGACGTTCACGGCAGCGCGCGTGCTCTCCCGAACGCTGCCCTCGTCATTGATGACGCGCGATACGGTCATCGGCGAAACACCGGCGCGGCCGGCGACATCGTTGATGGTTACGCGCGCATGATGGCGACGAGCGGAGGCGTGCCTGCTCTTGACCATTGCCTTGATACCTTTAGGCGGTGCTGGCGGTTATCGGTCGCTGAAATCCTGGAGCGGAACGGGCTGCGCCATTTCCCATTCCTTGCGATCGACAGTTCGAACTTTCTGGATAAAGACGAAGGCCCCAAGCTTGTTGCCAACGACCAGGTCCGGATGCCCGTCGTCGTTGAGGTCGCCGCTGACCAACTGTCGCCCGATGCCGGCCTCGGCATCGATCATGTGTGGAACGTACTCAACCTCGCCGCCCTTGCGCGTCAGCTGGAACCAGTAGACCACGGGATCCTGGCGGGCGCCGGGGTCAACGAAATCATGCGCCCGATAGGTCTTTCCGGTCACGATGTCCTTGAGTCCGTCGCCATCGACGTCGACAAGCTCCAGCGCGTGAAGCTGAGAAAACTGCACCCCGTACGGGTTGTCCGTGTTCTTCGCCTGCTTGCTCATGATGGCGTGCTCGCGGAAGCTGATCTCGCCTCGGCTTCGAACCTGCTCGAACCAACTCAGTCCCCAGCCGTGAGAGTCCAGGCTGGTAACGACGTCATTGAGCCCGTCGCCATTCACGTCATAAGCGAACATGTTGGAGCCACCCTTCAGCAGGATGTCCCAGATGTCGGTACCCGATCGATCAACGAACGGGTAGGGGTGAAACTCCCAATCCGGATCGTTTTCCAGCGACTCAGGCTGCTGCAACCAGCCGTTGCTGTGCATGACGTCTGTGCGCCCGTCACCGTCTACGTCCCCGTAGCCCAGGCCGTGAGTGTAGTGATGCACCACGTCTTCCTCGGTCGATATCTTGTGGAAGATCCAGGGGAGCGTCGGAGCGACAGGGTTCGGCGAGACATAGCCGTAGTGCTTGCTGTAGGCCATCAACAGTTCAGGCACACCGTCGCCGGTGATGTCTGCAAACGTCGGGGCCTCATTCTTGACCCGATTGGTAACGAAGTGACGCTCCCAGTGCACGGGCTGCTCGGGCGCCGCACCGCCGAACGCTTCGCCCGGGTTCTGGTACCAGTACGCCGGGGTGTTGGGAAGACCCACCGTCAGGACATCCGGCCAGCCGTCCGAATTGATGTCGTAGACGAACG
>CAZMEA010000013.1:17244-24058 GCA_964565135.1 uncultured Woeseiaceae bacterium | reverse complement strand
GAGACGCGCAGCTGATCCGTTAACGCGCGTGCCGTATTGCCTACAACCAGCGTGTTGCTGTAGTCGTCAAAAAATATCATCAGGCCGAGCAGCCATACGGAGACCTGTGCTCCGACTGCGGTTCTGGCGCGAGCGACCATCCGTCGCACGACCGCCGCCATGCCGCCGTTGCGGGTAATGATCCCGACCATCCCAGCCATCATGAACGAGAACAGGATGATTGCGGCGTGGTCCCGGTCCGCAAGCGCCGCAACAACAAACACCTCGAAACTGTCGAGCAGGCCACGGAAGGCCCCGGACGGTGTAAAGGATTGCAGCGTTGTCGCACCGAGCCAGATGCCGAGCACCAGTGCGGGAATCACGTTACGCAGCAGCAGTGCAACGAGGATGGCGACGATGGGAGGCAGGACCGAAAGCCACCCCGGAATCACGCGAAGCGCTGCGTCGGCGGCGGCGGACGCGCCGGTTGCCCGAACGCTGACTGAACCCGACCGCTCGATGCGGATGGCAACCGTCCCGCTGCCGGAGGCGTCCGCGACGTCCGTGTAGCTACGATCGCCGACGTCGAGTGCAATCGCCTCGCCAGCTTCAAATCCGGAGTAGCTGACGTCAACGTCTACGTCTGCGAGTGCAATGCCCGGAACGTGTACCTCGGCCGCTGACGCGAGGCCTGCGCAGAGCAACAGGAACAGGCTCAGGATCTGTCTACTGATGAGTCATTTACCACAGCCACGACGCGGGCCGCAGTGTAGCACGCAGGTAACTGCCTCCTGCGCGGCTCAGACGTGCGGGCTGATTCGCTCCGCGGCTTTGCGCAACGTCGCACCAAGCTCCGCACGACGTGTCCGACCGAGCCGCTGACTGGGTCCGCCGATCGACAACGCACCCTGAACGTCACCCATGGCGCCACGCAGCGCCGTCGCGACCGCGGCGAATCCGTCTTCCAGCTCGTCGATGGTTTCAGCGTAACCCCGACGCCGGATTTCACAAAGCTGCGGGCCGAACGCAGCCTTGTCGACAACGGTGCGGGACGCGAGCGCCGGCAGCGAATCGTTCAACATGTCCAGGCGCTGTTGCTCGTAGGCAAGGTAGACCTTGCCCGTCGACGTTGCGTGCAGCGGCCAGCGCGTGCCGACGTTGCCGGCGGCTCCAACAACATGGGGACCGGCTACCTCGTCAAGAATCAGCATGCTGTCCTCGAACGGCACTTCGAGCGTCGCCGTCTCACCGGTCTCTCTCGCCAGCGTTCTCAAGACCGGCCGGACGCGTCGCCGCAGATCGCTGCTCGCAAGCGCCTGCACGCCCAGTGCCATCAGTCCTGCACCCAGGCTGTACGCGCCCGTCGTCGGGTGCTTTTGTATGAGTGCTTCGCTTTGCAACGCACGAAGCAGACGATGCGTGGTCGTCTTGTTCAGGCCAGCAGCGTTGCTGATATCGGCGAGGGACATTTCCGGCTGTTCGTTGGTGAACAACTTGAGCAGTCGTATGGCTCGGAGGGCCGCCTGGGCCCCCTGCGGCGGGCGGGTTGGTGTCATCGGTTTGGTGTCATTGATATCATATGGTGTAGTTACCTTTCATATTATGGCACGCCCCTCCAGCAAGGCAATCCAGCCGTGACCCCAGAGGAATTCCATACCGCGATCGCCGCGACCGCTGGTCCCTTTGCCGCGGCCAGGACGCCGCCCGGGCGCCTGTTCTGGGATCCGGCACTCTATGAACGGGATCTCGATGAAGTCTTCGGGCGCATGTGGCTCTGCGTCGGACACCAGTCTCGTCTCGGCAGACCGGGCGACTTCTTCACGGTCGACCTGGGTCGGGAATCCATCATCGTCGCGGCGGACAGCAATGGGAAGGCGAACGCGTTTCTGAACGTCTGCCGGCACCGCGGTACACGGGTCACGGCCGAATCGTCCGGCAACTGCCGTGGTTTCCTGTGCCCGTACCACGCCTGGCACTATGGTCTCGATGGCCAGCTTCGCGCGGCACCGGGCATGGACCAGGTCGACGGATTCCGACGCGAGGACTACCCGCTACTGGACGTCAGGCTGGACACGTTTCTTGGCTTCCTGTTCGTCAACCTGGATGCCGAAGCGGAGCCATTGCAACAGGCGTTCAGCGACTTCCCCGACCTCGAGCGCTATGACCTGCCGCGACTGGAGCGCGTCGCGCGTCACGAGTACGAGGCGAAGACGAACTGGAAGCTCATCTGTCAGAACTATCACGAGTGCTATCACTGCGGCATAGCGCATCCGCAGCTGCACCGCGTCAGCGATTACAGCACGGTGCCCCCCGGCGATGTGGCAGGGCGCCTGTTCATCGGCGGGCCGATGTCCATAAAGGAAGGCAATCGCTCGATGACGCTGGACGGTACTTCGCCGAGAAACTACTTCCCCGGCATCAACGCCGAGGACACACGGCTGGTCCACTATTTCAATCTGCTGCCGAACTTCCTTCTGAGCATTGCGCCGGACTACGTGCTCACACACCACATCTGGCCGCGCGGTCCGGAGTCGGTGTACATCGAGTCCGAGTGGTTCTGCGCACCGGAGCAGACTGCCGCTGACAGCTTCTCGATAGCCAACGCCGAAGAGTTCTGGGACATCACGAATCGTCAGGACTGGTCGCTGTGTGAAAACGCGCTACTCGGTCTCAAGTCGAGGCATCACCGGCCCGGGCGCTATCACCCTGGCGAGGACTGCTCACACCGCTTCGACCAGTGGTATGTACGAAGACTGTTTCCGGACCTTGCCGGCGCCCTTGCTGACACCCCGGGATAAGCACACACTCCGGGCATGAGCATCGACGTCGACAATGCAGGTCCGGGCGACTACGCGCGTATCGTCGATATTTACAATCACTACGTCCTCAATTCGGCGGCGACCTTCGACACACAACCATTCTCCCTCGGCGAGCGTGCTCCCTGGTTCGCACAGTTTGAATCGACCGGGCCTTATCAGCTCCTGGTCGCGCGTCGCGGCGACGACGTGCTGGGTTACGCCTACGCGTGGCGATTCAATCCGCGACCGGCCTACGACATCTCTGTCGAGACGACGGTGTACGTTGATCCGGATACGCTGGGTGGCGGCGTTGGCTCCGCGCTCTACGCCGAACTGTTTCGGCGTCTCGCTGATTGTGACCTGCACGGGGCCTATGCGGGCATCACCTTGCCCAACGATGCGTCCGTGCGCCTGCATCAGCGTTTTGGCTTTCACGAGATCGGTGTTGAGTCCGAAGTTGGCTACAAATTCGACCGCTATTGGAGCGTTGGCCGCTACGAACGTAGACTCTGACCCCAGCGAGGGGAGGTAGTCATGGCCAAACGCTCGATGAGCGCGGGCGAAAAAGAGCTCAGGTCGTATTTGCGGCGGCATCCAAAGACCCGGACGATCGAGCTGCTGATCGCAGACGTCAACGGCATCCTGCGAGGCAAACAGATTCAGCGACACGAATTTGAAAAGTGCTTCGCCGATGGCTTCGCCATGCCAGGCGGTACCGTCTTACTCGACTGCCTGGGCGATATCGTCGAGGGCATCGGTTTCTCCAGCGAGGACGGTGACCCCGACCTGCCGGCGAGTGTCGTCCCCGGCAGGCTTGCCGAAACCCCGTGGTCATCCGCCGACGCAGGCCAGTCCATGTTTCGCTTTCTGGGGTTTGATGGCGAACCGTTTGTCGCGGACCCTCGTACCGTGCTGGAGTCTGCAGTTGCCAAACTGCAGCGCCGCTGCCCACGTATCGTCATGGCAGCAGAACTCGAGTTCTACCTGCTCGACGTCAATGCAGACCGGCCAACACCCCGAATGTCCCGCGTACCCGGACTCGGCCGACCGCAGCCCGGCCCACAGGTTTACACACCCGAAGAACTGTGGGAGATCGAACCCTTCCTCGAAGACCTGCACAGGACCTGCGAGATTCAGCAAATACCGGCGGGCACGACGACGTCGGAGTTCGCGCCCGGACAGTTCGAGATCAATCTGAATCACGTGGATGACCCCGTGCTGGCCTGCGATCACGCCGTGCTCCTCAAGCGGGCCGTCAAAGCGGTCGCGCGCAAGCATGGCTACGCGGCATGCTTCATGGCCAAACCGTTCGAAGCGCTGGCCGGCTGCGGCCTGCATGTGCACATGAGCCTCTACGATCGCCAGGGACGCAACTACTTCTCGCAGGGTCGCGACCGTGCCGCCGAGGCGCCCTACTCGGCACGGCTGCGACATGCAATTGGCGGCCTGCGCGCAACGATGGCCGATGCGACGCTGATCTTCGCGCCGAACGCAAACTCCTATCGCCGACTGCGTCCCGAGATGTTTGCACCCGTAGAACCGAACTGGGGCGCCAATCACCGCAACGTTGCGTTACGAGTGCCCGCCTCCGGCGAAAAGAATCTTCGTTTTGAGCACAGGACTGCGGGCGCCGACGCAAACCCGTATCTCGTCACCGCCGCAATTCTCGCCGGCGTACACCGCGGCCTGACGGACCGACTCGACCCGGGCCCGATGGTGGAAGAACGCCAGCGCGTTACGCTAAAACAGCGAATTCCAAATCGTTGGGATGCGGCCATCGACCGTTTCGCGCGCAGCAAGGCGCTCCGCGAATTCTTCGGCGAAGAATTTGTGCGCTTGTATACCGGCAACCGGCGGGTCGAGGAGCAGCGCGTCCACAACCAGGTGACGAACATCGATTACGACTGGTACCTCCGCGCTGTCTAGACCCGTCTAAGGCAAGGCTTCAGCGTGGGTCGTCGGCGCGCGCCAGGTCCGCATCGATGCTACGGCTTGCCAGCGCAAAACTGATGGCCGCGAGCGGGTAGGAAATACTCGTCACGATAAGCAGCGAGTAGCGCATGGAGTCGGCGCCGAAGCTCGAACCAAGCACGTCGCTCAGAATGCCCGTCAACTGTGGTCCGAAGCCCAGGCCGATGATGTTCAGAATGAACAGCATCAGTGCAGAGGCAACACCGCGCATGCGCAGACCGACGAGACCCTGAGTAAGTGCAAACGTGGTCGCCAGGTAAAAGTTTGAAAACACCGCCGGCACGATGAACAGGGTCAGCACAATCGTAATGGTGCCACTCAGGAATACCGGCACGCTGAAGGCCCAACCAGCCAACAGGGCAACGGCCACCCCGAGAAGTGCGACACGCTGCCCGCGACGCCCGAGGCGATCCGCAACGAACCCGCCACCGGCAAAGCCGAGCCCGCCGGCGATGCCGAGTACCAGCCCGAGATACACGCCGATGTCCGCAGGGCTCATGCCAAAACTGCGAACGAGGTAGCTCGGGAAGAAGTTGGCCACCGCGTAGCCACCGAAGGACGCCATGCCGGAGCCTATAGAAATGAGTACGAACGAGCGGCGACGAAACAGGAAGCGTGCTACTTCCGGGATACCCGGGCGCGCACCGGAGTCGACGCGCGACTCGGAAAGACCGCGGGGTGGTTCGCTGACGGTGAAACGCATCAGTAGCGCGAGAAGAATTCCGGGGACGCCCACAATCAGAAAGGCTTCACGCCAGCCGATATTCTGGACCACCCAGCCGCCGGTCAGGTACGCGAGCATGATGCCGCCGGAGATGCCCAGGGTGAATATGCCCATGGCCGATGCACGCTGCTCCGGCGGATAGTAATCGGCAATCATCGAGTGAGCGGCCGGGCTGCAGCCAGCCTCGCCGACGCCCACGCCGATTCTCGCCAGCGCGAGTTGCACGATGTTTCCGGCGAACCCGCTAAGCGCGGTCATGCCGCTCCAAAGCGTCAGTGAAAGCGCAATCAGGTTGCGACGATTCCAGCGATCGGCGAGGAGCGCGATTGGCACGCCCAAGGTCGCGTAGAAGAGCGCGAACGCAGTGCCGGCCAGGAAGCCGAGTACGGCGTCACCAACACCAAACTCTGCTTTGATGGCCGGCAGCAGAATCGCAAGTATCTGGCGATCGATAAAATTGAAGGTGTAGACGACGACGAGGACGCCGAGCGCGTAACGCCTCGCTGATGCACTGACGGTCATCGCCCGCCCCCCGATTGTGAAAACGAGACTCCGCCAAGCGAAGCGCGTGTCAGGGTAGCACGGCCTTGAAGATAAAGAAGAAGCCGATGGCGAGGATGGCACCCGCGGGAATAGTCACCAGCCAGGACACGAAAATCCTGCCGACAACACGGAGATCGATTGCAGCAATTCCCCGAGCCATTCCGACTCCGAGAACGGCACCCACCAGGGTGTGCGTCGTTGAAATCGGTATGCCGGTCCCGGAAGCGATAACAATCGTCGTCGCTGCCGCCAGCTCGGCACAGAAGCCACGGCTGGGCGTCAGGTGCGTAATCTTCTGACCGACGGTTGCAATGACGTGACGCCCGAAGGTGGCCAGGCCGATAACGATGCCGACGCCACCGATTAACAGGACCCAGAACGGGATGGATGACTGCCCGCCAACGACGCCCGTCTGGGAAACACTGATGACCGCAGCGAGCGGACCAATCGCGTTGGCGACGTCGTTGGATCCATGTGCGAACGCCATCGAGCAGGCGGTGACGACCATCAGTACGCCGAACACCCGCTCTACGGTTGCGAAATGCTGATCCTGTTCCTCGGCCGGGTCGGGCTTTATGCGGCGAATAGCAATGGCCCCGATAATCGCAATCACGACCGCGATGGACGTAGCGAGCGCATAGCTACTGCG
Source organism: uncultured Woeseiaceae bacterium (assembly GCA_964565135.1). Taxonomy (GTDB): domain Bacteria; phylum Pseudomonadota; class Gammaproteobacteria; order Steroidobacterales; family Woeseiaceae; genus JBFGFX01. The sequence continues at coordinate 17,394 of CAZMEA010000013.1, read as the reverse complement.
CAGGCTCAGGTCGAGGCCGACGTGAGTCAGCCCCTTGAGGATCGTTACCAGCGTTATCGAAAAGGCCGCCAGGAAAATATAGATCGGCACGAATCGACGGGCACGATCGAGCGGGTCTTCATGCCGGAGAATCAGGTACTGCACGCTCAT
>CAZMEA010000013.1:0-17144 GCA_964565135.1 uncultured Woeseiaceae bacterium | reverse complement strand
GACGGGCACGATCGAGCGGGTCTTCATGCCGGAGAATCAGGTACTGCACGCTCATGAAGATGATCAGCGCGATCACACCTGCCATGAGCGGCGACACGACCCAGCTCATAACGATCGTGCCGACCTTGCCCCACTGCACCGCGCTCACACCGATGCCGGCAACGGTGAAACCAACGATGGCACCGACGATCGAGTGCGTCGTCGAAACCGGCCAGCCCTTGCGACTCGCAATCAAGAGCCAGGTTCCGGCAGCCAGCAGTGCCGAGAGCATGCCGAATACGAGCAGCTTCGGTTCGTCGGCCATCAGTCCCGTATCGACAATGCCTCGACGGATCGTCGAAGTGACTTCGCCGCCGGCCAGGACGGCGCCCAGGAATTCGAAGATGGCGGCGACCAGTATCGCCTGCTTGATCGTTAGCGCCTTGGATCCGACCGACGTCGCCATCGCGTTGGCGACATCATTGGCGCCGATGCCCCAGGCCATGTAGACGCCGAAGACGGCAGCCAAACCGATGTAAACAAACTGCGCTTCCAAGACCTGGTTCTCGTTATTCTTTTGATCCGGACACTAGTGGGACAGCAACACTTCGAGGCGACGACCTACCCGCTCGGCCATGGCGCCGATATCACCCGTGAGTTCGATAACCTTATACAGGAACATGACGTCGACCGAGGAAAGCGATTCTTCTATGGCGAACAGCTCACGGCGGACCGCGGCGCCGGCTGCGTCGATACCAACCTGCTTTTGATCGAGCTCGTCGAGCATCCCGGTAACGAGCTTGGCCTCGGCGCCGCGAAACGCCGTCGTGTATAACTCGTCGAGTTCGTGAATGCTCTGGTTCGCCTGCTCCGCTGCGTCGATGTTTCGTTGCAGAAACTCGAGGTATGCCGCCTGCAAATCAGCCGGAACGGTCATCTTTCGCGACAGCATCAGGTCCGCTACGTGCAGGGCCCTGTTCGCAATCCGGTCCTGCACCATGACCAGGTCCATGAGATCTTCCCTGGGTACCGGCATGAAAAAGCTTCTCGGCAGGTTCATGCGGATCTGCTTTTTCAGATCGTCTGCGGTGTTCTCGAGAGCGACAAGGTCGGCATGCGCCGCTTCTGCGGCGGGCCAGTCTTCGGCGATGGCCGCATCGATGAATGTGCGCAGTCGCTTGGCGCAATCGCACGCGACGCGGATGTGATCTTCAAGCGGCTGAACGGGCGATGACCCGAAAATATTGGCAACCATCGTGAACGTATCTTGTCGTCGAAATATGTTCTTGGAGATGCTCTGGCGACCTGTCGTCGCGTGACTCAAGCGTGCCAGACTTTTATTATGAAATTGTTTCGATCGAAACCTGCAGGACAGCTGGATGTTAACACAGCGATCGTCCGTGGCGACGTCCTGAAACGATGGGTGCGTGCTAGACTCGGCGCCCTTTTTATCGGCCGACAGATGGAGGGCATGTGGGCTACTGGTTGATGAAGTCCGAACCCGATGCGTACAGCATCGACGACCTGGAACGCGACGGTGTGGAGCCGTGGGACGGTATCCGCAATTACCAGGTTCGCAACATGTTCCGGGACGACATGAAGGTCGGGGACAAGGCGCTCTTCTATCATTCGAGCTGCAAAGTTCCAGGCGTCGTCGGCACGATGAAGATCGTCAGTGAAGCCTACCCGGACCCGACACAGTTCGATCCGGAATCGAAGTATTACGACCCGAAAAGCGATCCGGAAAACCCGCGATGGCTGCTGGTCGACGTCGAATTCGAACGGAAACTCGAACGCCCGATTCCGCTGACCGAGATCAAGGCGCAATCCGGTCTCGACGGTTTTCTGCTGACCAAGCGGGGCAACCGCCTGTCGGTATTCCCGGTGGAGAAGAAACACTGGGACCGGGTTCTAGGGCTGGAATGACACTACCCCGGGACTGAAGAAGATGCTGCGCAAGATACTCGCCGTCATTGCCGGTCTGCTCGCAGTCGTTGTCCTGGCTGCCGTTGTCACGGCGCCTTCGGCTATCGTTCATGTGCCAGCCGAGCCAACGATCTCCGGCGGGCCGGACAGCTACCTTGCAGCGGCAGAAGCCACAGTCGCCGCCGCGACCCCCATCATTCCCGGCGCGGAGAAGCGCGTACGCTGGTTCGAAGATGTTCAGGATCGCCGTACGGAATACGTGCTCGTCTACCTGCACGGCTTTTCAGCGACGCGCCAGGAAACAGCGCCGGTCAGCGAGATGATTGCCGACAGCCTGGAAGCCAACCTTTTCGAGACCCGATTGTCGGGCCACGGTCTGGTGTCCAATGCGCTTGCTGGCGTGACGGCCGAGCAGTGGCTGGACGACGCGATCGAAAGTCTCGCAATCGCAAAGACGCTCGGGGACAAGGTCGTGCTGATCGGCACCTCGACGGGAGCTACACTTGCGCTCGCCATTGTCGATCATCCGTTGTTCGATGCCGTCGATTCGATCGTAATGATCTCGCCGAACTTCTCACCGTTCGATCCGACATCGGACCTGCTGACCCGTCCTGGCGGACCTCAGCTCGCGCAGTTTCTGGTGGGTGAAACCCGAAGCTGGACTGCGGCCAACGAACAGCAGGAACGCTACTGGTCCACCACCTATCCAACTTCTGCCCTCGTCGAGATGATGCGTCTTGTGGATCTCGCCAACGGGCAACTTCCGTTGACGCTCGAGCAGTCTGTGCTGACGCTCTATTCGCCGAACGACCAGGTCGTCAGCGTCGAGCGAATGGAGGCGGCGCTGGCACGCATCGACAGCCCGCGCATGGACACCGTGGCCCTGGAGAGCTCCGGCGACCCCAGCAATCACGTGCTCGCCGGCAATATCCTTGCACCCGAGAACAATGCGGCCGTGGCCGGCCACATCATCCGCTTCCTGACAGCATCTGATCTATAATCCCCTCTTGGCGCGGATCCGCGCACCATTCGAGGGAGGGGGAAATGCACAGAATCCTGATTGCGGCGCTGCTCGCACCGCTGGCGTTCGTCGCCGCGTGTTCCAAAGCACCGCAAACCGAATCAGCAGCGCCCGCGGCGACGCAGGCGGCACCCGAGGTAACACAAGCCGAAACCGACAACGCCGGCGCACTGTCCGAGGAAGCGCGCAACGAATTAGCAGCGCGTGCCGGGGCACCGCTGTTTGACGGCATGGGCAGTCACCATCACGCGATAACAACCAGCGACCCGGATGCCCAGCGCTACTTCGACCAGGGGCTGGTCATCGACTTCGGCTTTAATCACGCCGAGTCCGCGCGTTCGTTCCGCGCCGCGCAGACGCTCGATCCGGAATGTGCGATGTGTTACTGGGGCGAGGCGCTTGCACTCGGACCGAACATCAACGTCACCAGCGATGGCAAGGTCGTCATGGCCGATGACGATCGCCGAGACGCCTACGCCGCCATTCAGAAAGCCGTTGCCCTGAAAGACACGGTGACGGAGGCTGAGCGGGACTACATCGACGCGCTGGCAGTTCGCTACAACGGTGACCCGTCGACGCCGCGCGAGCCGCTCGATGAAGCCTACGCAAATGCCATGCGGGACCTGTATGCGAAGTATCCCGACGACGACGATGCCGCGTCACTGTTCGCCGAGTCACTGATGAACACCATGCCGTGGGACTACTGGCTCGACGGCACGAACCCGAAGCCGGCAACGCAGGAAGTCATCGCCGCGCTGGAGACGGTCCTTGACCGCAACCCGGATCACCCGATGGCGATCCACCTGTACATCCACGCCGTCGAAGCGTCGGATGCGCCGGAGCGTGCAGAAGGTCCGGCCGACAATCTTCTGCACCTCGTGCCAGGCTCGGGGCACCTCGTCCACATGCCGTCGCACATCTACTACCGCATTGGTCGTTACGCCGATGCGTCAGAGGCGAATGTGCTGGCAGCGGCAGTCGACGAGGCTTACATCGCGGCCTGCAATGCGCAGGGCTTTTATCCGGCTGCCTACTACCCGCACAACATTCACTTCCTGTGGGCATCTTCGAGCATGGAGGGACGCAGCGCGGTCGCTATCGAAGCCGGCGAGAAGGTTGCCAACAACGTGCGCCTCGAGATGATCGAAGAGTTTCCCGGCGTCGAGTTCTTCAAGACTATCCCGGTCCAGTCTCTCGTTCAGTTCGGCCGCTGGGACGACGTGCTGGCACTCGAAGCGCCGCCGGAGAATCTGGAGTATTCGCGCGGCATCTGGCACTACGCACGCGCAACCGCACTCGCCCGTACTGGCGACGTCGATGGCGCGCGCGCGGAACAGGCATTGCTCGCCCCGCTCAAGGACGCGACGGACGTTCACTTCCTCGACACGCTGCTCTACCCGGCGACGATGCTGCTCGACATTGCGGACTCGCTTGCCCTCGGTGAGATCGCGATGGCGGAAGGAAATTTTGATGCTGCGATCGAGAATTTCGAACACGCTGTCAGCGTGCAGGACGAACTGCCGTACACGGAGCCGCCGTTCTGGTACTACCCGACTCGGCACTCGCTTGGCAAAGCGTTGCTCTCAGCCGAGCGTCCGGCAGACGCCGAGGCGGTTTACCGTGCGGACCTGGCGCAGTATCCACGTAACGGCTGGGCCATGTTCGGCCTGATCCAGGCACTGGAAGCGCAGGACAAGGATGCCAGTGATGTTCAGGCGCAGTTCGACCGAGTCTGGGCTGAAGCCGACGTCACGCTAACCGCTTCACGCTTCTAGGCAATAGTTCCAGATCGACGCCCCGGCGTGGCCATGCCCGCCGGGGCCGTCAGTTCTCCGCGACAAGCGCGGTCAACCGCTCCTGGATCGCCTGGCCGCTGCCCAGCGCCAGCATGATGACCAGGTCGCCGGGCTCGGCCCAGTCGAGCGCAAAATCGAGTGACTCTGTTTCTTCCTCGAAGTGCCTAATCTGCCCGGCGTCCGCGCCGTTCCTTAGCAGCTCGTCCCTGATCAGGGCGTACACTTCACCGCGCTCACGTCCCCGGTGATACATCTCGAGCTCCGAAACGACGACGGCATCCAGCCCGATATCCCACGCGCCGCGCGCCAGCTCCTGTATCAGCGAGTCCGGTCGATCGCCTGCCTGACCAAACGCCAGTAACCGGCGTCGGGCGGGCAGCGCCGTGGCCATATCGAACAGCGCCTGCATCGCCTGGGGGTTGTGCGCAAAGTCGACGAGCACCCGGGCTCCATCTACTTCAAAGATGTTGCAGCGCCCGGGATTGTCTTCCTGGGTCACGGAGCGAAGCCCGTCTCCGATTGCAGCCAGGGGAATGCCGAGGGCATCGGTCAGCGCGGCGGCGGCAAGAGCATTCGCGACGTTGTGACGGGCGGCGCCGCCCATCGTTATCGACACGTCGTTAATCTTGCAGATGACATCCTCGTCCTCTCCCTGTGCCTTAACCAGCGCAGAGTCGAGCGCGATGAATACGAGACCGCCGCGCTCACGGTGCTGCCGCACGATTTCGTTGTCCGCGTCCAGGCTGAACCAGACCAGTTCGCCCGGAAACTCACTCGACTTTCTGACGAGCCGTTCGTCGTCGGCGTTGAGAACAAGAACGCCACCGGTCTCCACCGCCCGGGACACCACCCACTTGATGTCCAGCAGTTCATCCAGGTTCTGCGAACCGAAATCGCCGAGGTGGTCTTCGGCAATGTTAGTAATCAATGCAGCATCGGCCCGGTTCAGGCCGAGACCGCGTCGCAGCAGGCCGCCTCTTGCGGTCTCGAGTATTGCGACCTCGACGTCCGTCTGCCGAAGTACATTCCTTGCACCGCCGGGCCCCGACCAGTCACCGCGATCGATGATCCTGTCGTCAACGGCAATCCAGTCCGTGCAGCTCACGCCGGTGTGCCGGTTCGCGACGCGGCAAATATGCGTCGCTAACCGCACCGTGGTCGTCTTGCCGTTAGTGCCGGTAACAATGCCTGCGGGAGTGTCGTGAATGCCGGACCAGTCGATACTTGTAGGCTCCGGCAATTCGCGAAACGGCCAACAGCGCGAGCCGGTGCCCATACCAATCGAAACGTCGTCGTCATCCCAGAGGAAGGCGACGCCGTGTTCGATCGCGGCACGCTCCAGCGTCAGCAATGCCGGATTGATTTCCTCGTCGATCGCCCGCCGAATCTCAGCAGCCTTCTCGTCAAAGTCGGGGACCGATTCTCCGGTAGCCGCCGCCGAGATGACCAACCAGGCCCACTCATTGACTTCGGTCGCCGCATAGAGCGCATCGATCGGCGCGGAGAATGCGAGACTCACACCACCTGAGAGCTGATGCACGCACAGGGTTTCGTCTGCCCAGCCGACGGCGTCGAGCATGCGACGAACCGCGACCGTCCAGGCGTCGACGACCTCCGGCACCTCTGCTTCGCTGCAGCTGACATCGAGGATTGAACCCGGCTTGTTCCACAGCAGGTTCGGACCGGTCAGGCGACGTGCATCGAGGTAGTTCATGTCCGCGTTACCGGCAGTCAGTCACCTGATTCACGCGCAATCCGAACGCCACGCTCATCGCTGATAATCTCGACGTTCGTATTCATCTCAAAGCCCTCGATGTCCGGGAGCGGCATGGTCGCAACGGGCTCGGCCTGTCCCTGCCCTCCCTCTGCCTCGGCATCGAAGTAGATGATCTGCTTCCAGCTGCGCTTGATGTTGTCGGCCAGTATCAGCAACAAATCGCCGGCCTGCGCGCTGCGGAGTGCGTGCTCCGTCGCCGCTTCCTCGCTGGTGATGATCTCGATACGAGCTTCGTCTACGCCAGCGTCGAGCAACGTCGCCTTGAGCAGCTGCGCGACTTCGTCTTCGCCTCGGCCGCGCCGGTTGTCATCGCAGCGGCAGATGAAGTTGTCGAAATGCGGCGCTGCGATACGGGCGATTTCCTGGATGTCCTCGTCGCGGCGATCGCCGGGTGCCGCTAACACCACGGTACGTTTCCCTTCGACGTCGAAGCGATCGACCAGGGAACACATGGCCTGAACCGCCGCCGGGTTGTGCGCGTAGTCGAGAATCACCTTGAACGGATGCTCGTCGTAGATGTTCATACGGCCGGGCGTCTGGAAGAACGTCGTGCCGAAGGTGCGCAGGCCCTGGCGAATCTGGTCCAGGCTGATATCCATGTTGTAGGCCAGCGCCGCGGCGAACATGGCGTTCTGCACGTTGTGGATAGCCCGCCCCTCGATCGTCGCGGGGATCAGATGCGTCCACAACAGCGGTTGATGCATTTCCTTGTCGTAAATGGTGATCATGTGCCCGTTCATGCCTTCCTCGAGCACGAAGGCCTGCCCGCCGGTGCGGATATGTTGTTTGACCAGGGGATGTCCGGGGTTCATCGTCACATAGCAGACGGTCGCCGCGTCGGTGTAGTCGGCCATCTGCAGGCAGTTTGCATCGTCGGCGTTCAGCACGGCCGCATCCGTCGCGATTTCCACGGGCACCCGCTTGATCTCGGATAACTGCTCAAGCGTATCGATCCCGCCGATACCGAGGTGATCCGCGCTCACGTTCAGGCAACAGGCAACGTTGCAGGACTGGAAACCCAGGCCGCTGCGCAGCATGCCACCGCGCGCGGATTCCATAACGGCAGCGTCCACGGTCGGATCACGCAGGATCATGCGCGCCGACACCGGGCCCGTCATGTCACCAGGCACGCTCAGCTCACCATCAATGTAAACACCCTCTGTCGACGTCAGACCCACCGTCAGTCCGCTCATCTTCAGAACGTGCGCCAGCATGCGTGACGTGGTGGTTTTACCGTTGGTGCCGGTAATGGCAGCGATCGGAATTCGGCTGGGTGTGCCCGACGGGAACAACATGTCAATTACGGGGCCGGCGACGTCCCGGGGCGTACCTTCACTTGGCGCTACATGCATGCGGAAGCCAGGCCCGGCATTGACCTCGCAGATGCCGCCGCCGACATCGCGGTAGGACTCGGTAATGTCGTTGGTCAGAAAGTCGACGCCGCCGATGTCGAGGCCGATAGCCATGATGGCGCGTTCGGCCATTTCGCGATTGTCCGGGTGGATGACGTCCGTCACGTCAATCGCAGTACCGCCGGTAGACAGATTGGCCGTCGATCGCAGGAACACGACCTCGTCCTTTTCCGGGACGGTCTCCTTTGTATAACCGCGCTGCGACAGCAGACGATTCGCCTGGTGATCAAGCTCGAGCCGCGTAAGAACCTTTTCGTGCCCGACACCGCGTCGCGGGTCTTCATTGACGATATCGACGAGCTGCTCGACGGTACTCTTGCCGTCACCCACGACGTGCCCGGGCATTCGCTTCGCCGCTGCGATCAGCTTGCCATCGACAACCAGCAGTCGATGATCGAAGCCCTCGAGATACGACTCGACGACGACGTTGCGGCCGTGTTCACGTGCCTTCTCGAAGGCAACACGCACCTCTTCTTCGGTCCTGAGATTGATTGATACGCCGCGACCGTGATTGCCGGCGAGCGGTTTGAGCACAACCGGATAGCCGATTCGCTCAGCGACACGCACAGCGTCGTTCTCCCGACGGACGACGCGTTGCGAAGGCACCGGCAGCCCGAGATCGCGGAGGATATGGTTCGTCTCTTCCTTGTCCGCCGCCAGGTCGACCGCGATGTTGCTCGTGCGCCCGGTTGTCGTGGCCTGGATGCGCTGCTGATAGCGTCCATGACCAAACTGGACGAGGCTCTGGCGATTCAGCCGGATCCACGGAATGCCGCGTTCCTCGGCCGCCGTGACGAGGGATTGCGTGCTGGGCCCGAACGCCCGCTGCTGCGCGTAGCGAATGAAGTCGTCGCGCTCTTCGGGGAAATCCCAGTCAGCCGGCGGTCGACCCTCGACCTCTATCTCGGCCGGCAGCAGATGCAGAATCAGCGAGCGAGCGAGCTGGCAGGCCTCTCGGCCAACTTCGGCGTCCAGGTACTGGTACACCATGTTGTACTGACCCGGCTTGCCTTCTACTGAACGCGTGCGCCCGAAGGTGACTTGCGAGCCGGCGATGTTCTGCATCTCGATCGCGAGATGCTCCAGCACGTGACCGAGCCAGGTTCCCTCGTCCTCACGCAGCCGACGCACGAAGCCGCCGGGCTCGCGGTACGAACAGCCGTGTTCGTGCAATCCGGGCAGTGCGTCGAGCAACGGCTCGACAAAGCTCTCGCCAAGTCGCCCGGTCGGCCACTCCTCGAGCACACCGAGATCGATCACGTGACGAATAACGGGAAAGTGCGCGTAGGCGTTGGGTCCAACGTAAACGTTGGTACTTATGATTTTCATGCTCCGGCTCCGTTTCGCTGGCGCGGATTTATTCTGCGTGTGCCTCTCGACTGGCGATCTCGAATCGCCCGCCGCTGATCAGTATATGCAGTTTCACGTTGATGAGACTAACCGGCTCCCCTCGTCTCGCGCGGTCCATCGACGAATAGCTGAGGTTGGTCGGATCGACGAGAGTAATGCCGCCACTGCCCACGACCTCCAGATCGTCGCCGGCGCGAATAAATGCGGCGGTATCTTCGTCGAGCCCGATGCCAACGGCAAACGGGTTATAGGCCAGTGCCGTCAACAGACGGCCGAGACGATCGCGCTGGCGAAAGTGCTGGTCGATGATGAAGCTGTTCGTCAGTCCGAGGCCGGGCGCCATCGTGACCATGTCCGGCGACGGCGTGGCACCCTCGGCGCCGCCCGCGATCATGTGCTCGGGCATGAAGGCTGCACCGGCAGACGTACCCGCCACGTGCATGCCGGCGGCGTTGCGGCGACGGATTTTCTGCGCAACGGGCGTACCGCCAAGTGTCGTAGATAGCCGCAGCTGATTTCCGCCCGTCATGAACACGCCATCGGATTTCTCGATGTAGTCGAGATATTCCTCGTTGGAACAGTCTTCGCGCGTGATGATCTGCAACACCTGCGCATGGCGAATGCCGAGCTTGCGAAACAGCTTTTCGTAGTTTCGCCCGGTGTCCTCGAGTTCGGATGCCGTCGGGATGATCGCGATTCGGGCGGACTTACCGCCACAGACATCGACGAAGCGATCGAGGATTTCGGTGTTGTGCAGCTTCTCCTCTGCACCGCCAATGGGAATGATGTAGCCGCGAGTGGTCTCCGGCATGTCGTTTGATGGGGGCATTGCGTGTATCTGTGTTGTGCGTCCTGGGTTATTCGAACTGTCCGCGAACGACGACCTCGCCGTCGCGCAGGTGCCAGGCGCCGGAGGCCATGACGTCGTTAATGGTGTGCGTCTCGTCGAGGACCAGCAGATCAGCTGCACCGCCCGCGACAAGCCGTCCCCTACCGTTCAGGCGCAAAAGGTCGGCGACGTTGCTGGTGAATGCAGGCAGTGCTGTCTCAATAGGCATGCCGGAATCGAGCAAGGCCTTGAAGGTCTGCGCCAGGCTGGCGTGGCTGCCGATATCCATGGAGAGCATCTCACCCTGTGCGTCGAACACCGGCAAACAACCGCCGCCATCCGAACTGATCGTGATCCTGTCCGCAGGCGCGCCCGCGTCCAGGTAACGAACAAGTGCAACCTCGGCAGGCCAGCCGTCTTCGTCGTCCGCGACCGGAAATGCCGTGACGTCGACCGAACTTCCGCCGCGCGCGAGTTCGATGGCTTCCTCGAACAGCCCCTTGCGCCGATTGACGTGTGTAGGGTTGAAGACCCGGGGCGGCAATTCGCTGTCGGCCAGGATGGTCCGGACCTGCTCGAGGCCCCGATCGCCGTCGCCGAGATGCAGATGCAGGATCCCCGCTTTGCCGGTAATCAGTCCCGCTACGTGCGCATCGCTGGCAACTCGCATCAATTCGTCCGCCGTCGGCTGGCTGGAGCGATGATCTGCAATGGCCAGCTCGCCCACGCCGATCACCGGATCAATGAAGACGATGTCGTCGCGAACACTGCCGGTCAGGGTTACGGGCGGAACGTGATAACCACCGGTGTGGCACCAGGCGCCCATACCCTCCTCGCGCAGGCCATAGGCGGTCGCAACGAGCGCCCGCGTATCACGCGTGGTGTCGTCCGTGCCGAGCACGCCCACGACGCTGGTCACGCCGTGCGCGGTGAAACGACTGAGCGGCACCGGCGGCACCCGGCTCGCAAAGCCGGACTCGCCCCCGCCCCCGGTGATGTGGGCATGCCCGTCGATGAACCCGGGCACAACGCGACGACCGCCGAGATCGATGGCATCGGCAGAGCTCGCATCAAGACCGGTACCCGCCGCCTCGACGGCGAGCACCCGCCCGGCACCGATCAGCAGGTCGCACAGACCCCGGTCGTCCGGCGCAAAGACGTGAGCATTTCGAAGGAGTTCCAACACCTGGGAGGCCCGGCAGAAAAGGCCCGGTATATTACACTAAGCGTCCTGCCGGCAGGACTGAACCAATCAACGTGAGCGATATCCCCCTCGGCCGGGAAACGGCCTATCCCGACACCTACGCACCCGATGTGCTGGCGCCGATTCCGCGCGCCGACGCGCGCGCGACTCTCGGCATTAGTGATCCCCTGCCCTTCGACGGGGTCGATATCTGGAACGCCTGGGAACTGACCTGGCTCGCCCCCGGCGGCAGACCGGTGACAGCAACGCTCGAGATCCACGTTCCTGCGACGTCGACCAACATCGTTGAATCCAAGTCGCTGAAGCTCTACCTGAACAGCTTCTCGATGACCGAGTACGACGGTCCAGCCGCCATCGAATCACTGATCCGGACCGACCTCTCCTCGGTCACCGGCGCGCCGGTCAGCCTCGACCTGCAAACCGGGGCCCCGCAGGCATCGAATCTCGACACGTTGCCTGGTCACTGCCTCGACGAACTCGAGGTTACCTGTCAGTTCGATCACGTCGACCCCGCGACACTGGGGACGAAGGACGGCGGGATCGTCGAGGAAACGTTGCACACGCACTTGCTGCGAAGCCTTTGCCCTGTCACCAGCCAGCCCGATTTCGGCAGCCTGCTGGTCGCCTACCGGGGAAGGCCCATCAATCGTGAGGGGCTGCTGCAATACGTCGCATCGTTTCGCCGACACAACGACTTCCACGAAGCCTGCGTCGAACGGATGTTCGTCGACATCAGGGAACGATGCAGTTGCGAGCACTTGAGCGTCTATGCCCGGTACAACCGGCGCGGCGGCATTGACATCAATCCGTGGCGCAGCGACACATCAACAACGCCGAAGAACCTTCGCCTCTGGCGCCAGTAAACATAATCCGGCTGTGCGCCGGCCGAGCCCCCGGCTCGGCGCCAGGCGCCGGATCGCACAGTGATACAGCAGGATCCTCGCGCACCACTCTCAAGCCAGGCGGCCACTCGGCCGATAAAGCCGGTGTTAACTCCCTGGATACACCGATGCTGAAACCCCCGTTGCCGTTGGACGAGACTGCTCGACTGGTGAGTCTCCATTCACTCCGGATTCTCGACACGCCGAACGAAGAGCGATTCGATCGGATCACGCGAATGGCGCAGCGCGTGTTCGGCGTCGATACCTGCCTGATCAGCCTGCTGGATGCGAACCGGCAGTGGTTCAAGTCGAAACAGGGGCTGGAAGCCTGTGAAACGTCGCGCGAAATCTCGTTCTGCGGCCACGCCATTCTCGAGAATGACGTCCTCGTAGTGCAGAACGCGCTGGCCGACGAACGTTTCGCGGACAACCCGCTTGTCACGGACGACCCGAATATCCGTTTTTACGCCGGTTGCCCGGTGCACGGACCGGACGGGCATCGGCTCGGCACGCTCTGCCTGATCCACCCGGAACCGCGATCCTTTTCCGACGACGACATGGACACGCTGCGGGATCTCGCCAGCATGGTCGATGACGAGCTGCTCGTATCCTCGCAGGTAACCGTGGACGAGCTTACCCAGGTAGCCAATCGCCGCGGCCTGCACCTCGTCGGCAAACACATGCTGTCGTTGTGTCGTCGGAGCGGAATTGACGTCGAGGTCGCATTCTTCGATCTCGACGGGTTCAAGGACGTCAACGATGAATGCGGACACGCTGCCGGCGACGAGCTGCTCAAGCACTTTGCGAAACTGCTCCTGAAGTGCTTCCGCACCGCTGACGTGGTCGCACGCATCGGTGGGGACGAGTTCGTCGTCATGATGGCCAACTCTCGCGGTGCGGCTCCGCATGCCGCGGCAAGACTGGACGCGTTGGCCGCCGAAACGGACTGCGAAATCAAACAGCGGCTCAGATGGAGCGCCGGCTTCATTCAGCTCGATCCCGGGAAGCACCTGACAATCGAGAGCCTTCTCGACGACGCCGACGGCCGCATGTACGAGAACAAGCAGGAGCGGCGTGCGTCAGGCTCGGGAGGCCAATCCGGAGGATGCCATTCCCTGTAGGTTATCGGGGAGCGACGAGCCGCGGTTTGTGCGCCGTCAGCTATGGGTGTCGAGAGCGATCGGGATCGGGACCTCGACGGACACCAATTCAGACGTAACCGGTCAGCGAAACTAACGCCCCGCTTGTTGTGGGACTTGCCGGAGCTCGCGATCTGTACGCGTGCACATAAGTATTAGCCACAGGCGCCGCCGGCCGAATCCCTGCGCATAGTCATTCGTTGCAGAGCTGACGAACGAGAAGCCAGGGCGATGCGTGATTCGAAGCAAGACACGACTCAGAACGATGATCCGACCCTGCCCTGGCACGCCCGGTCCATCGACGAAGCCGTCTCGGCGCTGTCAGCGCACGCGAATGGTCTGACCGCCTCAGAGGCCGCCGAGCGGCTTGCAACGCTCGGACCAAATCAGCTGCCGCAGAGCCCGAAACGCAGCGCCTGGCAGCGGCTGCTGATGCAGTTCCACAACGTCCTGATCTACGTGTTACTCGCGGCAGCGGCGCTGTCGTTTTTTTTGCAGCATCCGATCGATGGATTCGTCATCCTCGCGGTTGTCGTCGTCAACGCCGCGATCGGCCACATCCAGGAAGGTCGCGCCGAGCACGCGCTGGAGGCCATTCGCAGCATGATCGATCCGAAGGCCAGGGTTGTGCGTGACGGCCATCGAACGACGGTCCCGGCCGCCGAAGTGGTGCCCGGCGATATCGTGCTGATCGAATCCGGAGACCGGATTCCAGCTGATCTTCGCCTGCTTCGAGCGAAAAATCTCAGAATCGACGAGGCCATCCTCACCGGCGAATCGATGGCGGTCATCAAAGAGACAGACCAGGTGCCCGCGGACGCGCCGCTCGGCGACCGGACGTCGCTCGCGTTTTCGGGCACGTTCGTCGCTGCCGGCCAGGGCGCCGGTCTCGTTGTCGAGACCGGGGGACGGACCGAACTCGGCCGGATCAGCGAGATGATCGGCGACGTCGAGACGCTCAAAACACCGTTGACCCGACAGATGGACGCATTTGGCAAGCGCCTTACGGCATTCATCGTCGCAGCCGCCTCGGCGGCGTTCTTCTTTTCCGTCTGGGTACGGGATTACGCCTGGGCAGATGCATTCATGGCCGTTGTCGGTCTTGCCGTCGCCGCAATACCCGAAGGCCTGCCGGCGACGATGACGATAACGCTCGCTATCGGGGTACAGCGCATGGCTTCGAGGCAGGCCATCATTCGCCGTCTGCCGGCCGTGGAGACCCTGGGGTCGGTGTCGGTAATCTGCTCGGACAAGACGGGAACGCTGACGCGCAACGAAATGACGGTGCGCAGCGTGACGACCAGCCAGGAGTTGTTCGATGTATCGGGCGTTGGCTACCACCCTGACGGCGAGTTCCTGCTGCACGGCAAGCCGGTAGCGCTCGAACACCGTCCCCGGCTGCAGGCGCTCACTCGCGGCGCGACCTTGTGCAGCGACGCCGATGTGCGCACCCAGGACGGCGAGTGGCTCGTCGATGGCGACCCCATGGAGGCGGCGCTGCTCATCGCAGGCATGAAGTCCGGACTCGACCCGGTTTTCGTCCGGAAATCCTGGCCGCGCACGGACGAAATCCCGTTCGAATCCGAACATCGTTTTATGGCGACGCTGCATCACGATCACGAAGGGCGCAGCGCGGCCTACATCAAGGGAGCACCGGAACGCGTACTCGATCTGTGCACCAGGCAGCGCGGTCTCGACGTTGACGAAGAACTCGATCGGGACTATTGGCAGACGCGCATTGCCGAAACGGCGGCGCGCGGCGAACGGGTGCTGGCGCTGGCCGAAAAGCCCATCGATGCCGGTGTGCGCGCCCTGACCTTTGACGATGTCGAATCGGGCCTGACGCTCCTCGGCTTGTTTGGCTTCGCCGATCCACCGCGCCAGGAAGCCATACATGCCGTAGCGGAGTGCAACCGTGCCGGCATCCAGGTGAAGATGATCACCGGGGACCACGCGATTACGGCGCGCGAAATCGCGCGACAGCTCGGCCTGGCCGACGATCCGGTCACGCGAACGGGTCAGGACATCGAGTCACTGACCGACGAAGAACTCAGGTCGGCCGTCATCGAGACCTCCGTGTTCGCGCGGACGACGCCCGAGAACAAACTTCGACTCGTCGAAGCGCTGCAGGCAGACGGGCTCACCGTGGCGATGACCGGGGACGGCGTCAATGATGCCCCGGCACTCAAGCGAGCCGATGTCGGAATTGCGATGGGGCGCAAGGGTACCGAAGCGGCAAAAGAGGCAGCGGAGATGGTCCTCGCCGACGATAACTTCGCCTCTATCGTTGCCGCCGTCAGGGAAGGTCGAACCGTCTACGACAACCTGATGAAGGTCATCAGCTGGACGCTGCCAACAAACGGTGGTGAGGCGCTGACGATCCTCGCGGCGCTCGCCTTTGGCCTGGCGCTGCCCATCACCCCGGTACAGATTCTCTGGATCAATATGATTACGGCCGCGACGCTCGGCCTGACCTTGGCCTTTGAGCCTACCGAGACAGGAGCAATGCACCGTACGCCGAGACGCGCAGGAAGCGCTATCTTGAGCGGCCGCCTGTTGTGGAGGATCGGCTTCGTGTCGGTTTTGTTCCTGATTGGCGCATTTGGCATGTATTTCTGGGCCGAGTCTCGGGGTCTGTCCGTCGAACTGGCCCGCACGATCGTTGTGAACACCATCGTGGTCATGGAGATCTTCTACCTCTTCAGCGTTCGCTACGTGCACCGCACCTCGCTCACTTGGCAGGGAGTACTGGGAACGAGACCGGTGCTGATCGGCGTCGGACTGGTGACCGCCGCACAATTTGCAATGACCTACGCACCCCCGATGCAGCTCATTTTTGACACGCGGCCGGTCGCATTTCTTGACGGCATGGCCGTCATCGGGGCTGGCGTCGCCATGCTCATGGTGGTGGAGATCGAGAAAGCCATCTGGCGAAGAGTATCCGGCGAATAAGAGAAAAAAGGTGTCAGGTTTACTTTCCTGACTCCGGTTTCCGTGACTAGTTTCCGACCGAACCAGCCGGCTCGAGCTCTTCAATAAGTCGGTCGATGTAGTTTCTATAGCCCCTTGTGAAATTATGTTTTTGGGCGTCCCAGAAATCGCGTCCTTGCTCAGAGTAAATGGGAACCGGGCGAAGCGCCGACCGCAGTCTGTCTTCGTTGATCGCGCCGCGCTCGTACATGAAATACGCGAGGTCACCATGGCGGAACAGGATGAACATTGCCCTCTCCGCCTGAAACGTCTCGGGACCAGCCGATTCAAGCGTCCAGATGTCTGACAGCACATTCGCCATCGCCGGATTCTCGAGAAGCAGCATGTTCAAGTCATCGATGTTCGCCATTAACTCCCTGTAGGCGGATATCTCGAGGGCCTGGGCAGTCAACTCCGACTGCTTTGCGCTGTTTCGGGTTTCGACACCCACAAAAACGAGCGACGCAATCACAGCAATGAAGCCCATCGCCTCGATCAGGTCTTTCCATTGTTGTCGATTCATGGTCAGGGCTTCTCTCTTTCGAGTTCGATGTCGATCAAACGGACGATGTTCTCCGCCATCGCGTTGACGCGATTGAGTGCGTTCAACCCGTTCTGAAGTCTCAGCCAGCGCTCCGCCAACATGTCTTCGAACCGCGGGTCGGCAAGCACCCCTTCGAAGTCCGGCTTATGCAGGGACTCCCCGAACGGCACATCACCCCACAGACTGTTTCTGAGGCCCTGCCGCAATCGCTCCACTCGAGGGACCCGACCTTCGAGCAATTGCTGCAACCGGTTCTCCCAAACCGACCAGCTGCTGTCGTCCGTCCTCTCAAGCCAGCGTATGCCCTGATCAAATT
>CAZMEA010000012.1:0-24343 GCA_964565135.1 uncultured Woeseiaceae bacterium | reverse complement strand
TGAAGCAGGAAGGCAACAACGCCTACGCGCATGCGGTCGTGTACACCGACGACGTCCAGGGCGCGAAGGAACTGACCACCGTTCTTCCGCAGTTGCTGTCAGACGAGTTTCCGGAAGCACGCGTCGTGGTCAGTCCGTTTGCCCAGGGCCCCCCCGTCGAGGCGCCGGTCGGCTTCCGCATCGAAGGTCCCAACGTTGCCGTTCTCAAGGAGCGCGGCGACGAGCTGCGCCGCATCATGCACACAGTACCCGACATCGTCGCAACGCGAGCCAGCGTCAGCGGCGGTCAGCCAAAACTCAGCTTTGCGACCGACGAAATCGCCGCTCGCCAGATGGGCCTCAGCCTGACGGATGTTGCGATCCAGATGCAGACCGATCTCGAAGGACAGGTTGGCGGCTCGATGTTCGAGGACGTGGAGGAGCTTCCCGTCCGGGTTCGGCTGAGAGCCGGCGAACGTGATTCCGCCGCTGCGATTTCTTCGCTGTCGCTGGTGTCCGGCAACGCACGAGGCGACTGGATTCCGGCCGAAAGCATCGGCAGTGTCGAGTTGCGACCGGAAGCGAGCAGCATCAGCCGGCTGGACGGCATTCGTGCGAACGACCTGCTTGGCTACATTCGTCGGGACGCACTGGCGATTGACGTTACAAACGCTGTTCTGGCCCAGGTGGAAGCGGAAGGGTTTACCGTACCTCCCGGCTATACCTTTGCAGTCGCCGGCGACAGTGCCGAACAGTCCGAGGCATTCGGCCAGCTGTTGATCTATCTGCCGGTTCTCCTGATGTTGATGGTGACCACCATCGTGCTGTCGTTCCGCAGTCTCCGTCTGGCCAGTCTGATCGGCGTGGTCGCGATCCTGTCGGTCGGGCTTGGCATGCTGTCCCTGTGGATCGGAGGCTACGCGCGAGGCTTCAACGCGATCATCGGCAGCGTCGGCCTGATTGGCGTTGCGATCAACGGCACGATTGTCGTACTGGCGGCCATTCGTGCGAATCCGAAGTCACGAACCGGCGACGCCGGCGCGATCGTCAAGGAGACGATCAAGGCGACGCGGCACATCGTATCCACGACAGCAACGACCGTCGGTGGATTTATTCCCTTGCTCCTGTTTACCGGCGGGGATTTCTGGCCGCCGCTGGCCGTTGTCATCGCAGGTGGCGTTGGCTTCTCCGTGACGCTATCGCTGATCTTCACGCCCGCCGTTTACCTGATTCTCAGTCGCTCGGCGGCAGAGGCCCCCGTTCGGGAAAGGCTGCAGCGGTTCCGGGAGGCCTGGCAGTCATGAGACAGGTGCTCGTTTCCCTGCTGGCCGCCACAACGCTTGGTGCGTGCGCGGTTGGCCCGAACTATGCGGAACCCAACGACGATGTGGCAGCGCCATGGGCAGTGGCGGCGACTAACGACCAGCCCGACGCCATGCCCGATCAGTGGTGGTCGCTGCTGGGTGACGATGAGCTCGATCGATTGCTGGCATTGACGGCGCAGGCGAATCTGGATGTCGGTATTGCCCGCGCGCGGGTGGAAGAAGCTCGTGCCCTGCGCGGCAGCGCGCGATCGGGCCTTCTGCCGCAAGCGGAGATCAATGCCCGCTACACGCAGTTTGAACAGAGTATCGAGTCGCCGACCGCGGGCGGTACGCTGATTGATGCAGGTCTCATCCCCCGCGACGTGGATTTCTACACGTCGAGTCTCGATGCTAGTTGGGAGGTCGATGTCTTCGGCGCACGTCGTCGGCAGCTTGAAGCGGCGAATGCACAACTGGATGCGGTTGTCGCCGAACACGATGCCGTACGGCTTGCGGCGCTGTCCGAAACAGCGACGGCGTACTTCGAGCTGCGCGGCGCACAAGAGCGAATCGAGATCGCCGAAAGCAACGTTGCGGCGCAGGGACGTACGCTCGAGCTGACGCGCCGCAAAGTCGACGCCGGGCTCGCGCGTCGCGTCGACGTGCTGCGTGCCGAAGCGCAGTGGAATGCGGCTCGCGCGGTCATTCCCGGGCTGCGGGCGACGATACGGGCGAGCAACTATCGGCTGGCGGTGCTGACCGGGCAGCGTCCCGAGGCCATGCGCGACGAGGTCGTCGCCGAAACCGATCTGCCAGCCGCACCCGAAGCCGTGCCCGTAGGTTTGCGCGCGGACATCCTTCGACGCCGTCCGGATATCGTTGCCGCCGAGCGTCAGCTGGCGGCGGCCACTGCGGAGATCGGCGTCGCGAAGGCGGACTTCTTTCCGCGGCTCGTGCTCTCCGGAAGTTACGGATTCGAAGCGGCGGATTCGTTCGGTATTGGTGATGGACGCGCGCGTACCACGGCGGTTGTGCCCTTTGTACGCTGGCCGGTGTTCCAGGGCGGTCGCCTGCGCGCCAATCTGGAAGGTGCAAGCGCACGGGCGCGCGGCGCGGCTCTTGCCTACGAAAAAGCGGTCCTCCAGGCACTGGCCGATGCCGAGTCCGCGATCGTCGCCTACACGGAAGAGGCCGCAACCTATGTGCGTCTCGATGGCGCGGCGGAGGCGAGCATCGAGGCTGCTGACATTGCAGAGCGCCTGTACGAGCAGGGCCTCGCGGATTTCCTCACTGTGCTCGATGCGCAGGCGCGTCGCGATGAGGCGGCAGACGCCCGCGCGCTCAGCCAGACGCGACTGCTGCTGAATCTTGCGAGGGTCTACAAGGCGCTTGGCGGCGGCTGGCAGGTCTGACTTCGATCCCCTGACGCCTTGAATAAGCGTCGGACGGTGCCATAACGTCCCCAGGCTCCGCGGTCATACACGTGGCCCGTGCGTCCGTCGCACGGGCCTTTCCTTATGGATACAGAAAACAACCAGCTTCCCGGTCTTATCCCGCGCTTCTTCGGTGTATTTCGCTACAGCCGGCGTGCGATCGAACTTGTCTGGTCGACCAGTCGCTGGCTCACCGTCATTCTGGCCGTATTGACGGTCCTGGCTGGCATCCTCCCCGCGGCAATTGCCTATGTTGGACAGCTTATTGTCGACGGGGTCGTCGCAGCGATCGCCGCCCCCAATCCTGACACCTCTGACGTTATTCGCTTCGTCCTGTTCGAAGCAGCCATCGTTGCGGTGCTGGCAGCCGGACAGCGAGGCATCTCGGCGAGCGAGTCCCTGCTGCGCGCGCAGCTTGGGCACAGGGTCAACGTCATGATTCTCGACAAGGCGCTGTCGCTGCCACTCACGAGTTTCGAAGACTCCGAGTTCTACGACAAGCTCACCAGGGCACGGCGTGAAGCCTCCAGCCGGCCGCTCAGCCTGGTCAAGCGGACGTTCGGATTGGCGCAAAACGGTGTCTCTCTCGTCAGCTACGCCGTCCTGCTGTTCGCCTTCTCACCCTGGGCCGTGCTGATACTCCTGCTTGCCGGTCTGCCGTCTTTCTTCGCTGAGGCAAAGTTCTCGGGAGATGCATTCCGCCTGTTCCGCTGGCGATCGCCGGACAGTCGCATGCAGATGTATCTCGAGACATTGATCGCCCGCGAAGACGGCGTAAAGGAAGTGAAGCTGTACCAGCTGGGGCCACGTTTCCTGGACCGCTACCGGGGCATATTCAGGAAGCTCTTCGCTGAAGACCGGCGACTGACCCTTCGCCGCGACACCTGGGGCTTTGCTCTTGGCCTTGTGTCTACAGCGGCGTTTTACGGTGCCTACATCTGGATCGTGCTGGCGACGATCGATGGACAGATAACGCTCGGCGCGATGACGATGTACCTGATGTTGTTCCGCCAGGGACAAACGGCGGTGGCAGCAAGCCTGAGCGCGATCAGTGGCATGTACGAAGACAATCTGTACCTGTCGAATCTCTATGAGTTTTTGTCGTACCCGGTACCGCCGGACACGGGTGAAGCCATCTACGGTCCGGACCCGTCGGCAGGCATCGAATTCGACAACGTCAGTTTTCGCTATCCCGGAAGCGACGCCGATGCCCTGTCCAACGTGTCCCTGCAGATTCGCCCGGGACACAGCCTTGCACTCGTTGGCGAAAACGGTTCCGGCAAGACGACGCTCATCAAGCTGCTGACGCGCTTGTACTCCCCGACAACGGGCGTCATCCGGCTGGATGGTCTGAACCTGGAAGACTGGAAGCTCGACGCGCTGCACAAGCGTATCGGGGTCATCTTCCAGGATTTCGGCCGTTATCAGTTCTCTGTCGGTGAAAACATTGGCGCTGGCGACGTCCGCTACATCGAAGACGAAGACCGCTGGGCCGATGCGGCGGACACCGGCATGGCGGCACCCTTTATTGAGTCAATGCCGGAGGGTTACAACACGCAGCTCGGTCGCTGGTTCAAGGGCGGCCGCGAGCTCTCCGGCGGCCAATGGCAGAAGATCGCGCTGTCGCGCGCGTTCATGCGTCGCGATGCTGACATTCTGATTCTCGATGAGCCGACAGCGGCGATGGATGCGGCGTCCGAAGTCGCGATATTCGATCACTTCCGCCAGTCGAGTACGGACAAGATCACCATTCTGATCTCGCATCGCTTCTCGACAGTTCGCGCCGCGGACGAGATCATCGTCATTCAGGATGGCCAGATCGTCGAGCAGGGCGATCACGGGTCACTGATGCAGGCCGACGGCAGCTACGCGCATCTCTTTCGCTTGCAGGCGCAGGGCTACCAGTAGTCTGGCAGCCTGTGGCGACGTCGCGTACATTGCCGCGGATGCTGCATCGAATCCTGGCATTGCTACTGCTGACGTTGCCATTACTGGCAGTCGCTCATCCCGAGGACGAATTCTGTCTGCCTGGGCAGCCCGGAATCGATCCCGCACTTTGCCGAGCAATTGCTGCGCTACAACAGTCCGACGTCGGCTCCGCAGACACGGTGCTGCAGCCGCTAACCGATGAAGCGGGCAACGTGCGTGGCTTCTGGTCGACGTTCACGCTGTACACATCGATTGGCATCGACCACATTCTGCCCGGCGGCCTGGACCACATCCTGTTCGTTATCGCGCTGTGCCTGGCGTCGACACGGGTGCGGGCGCTGGTCATACAGATTTCGACCTTTACCGTCGCGCACACGGCGACGTTGGGCCTGGCCGGCGCCGGTGTCATCGCCCCTCCCGCGGCGATTGTCGAGCCGCTGATTGCGGCAACCATCGCGTTCGTCGCTGTGGAGAATCTGATTTTCAAAGACATCAATCGCTGGCGCCCGCTGATCGTCTTCGGTTTCGGACTGGTGCACGGCCTTGGTTTCGCGGGTTTCTTTGGCGAACTGGGTCTGCCCCCGAATCAGTTCTGGAGCGCGCTCCTGGGCTTCAACCTCGGTGTTGAAATCGGCCAGCTGAGTGTTGTTGCAGTCGTCGTGTTGCTCAGTACAGTGCTGCTCAGAGCAATGCGGTCGCTGCCGAATGCAGACGCGATCTTTCGACGGTGGCTGGTTGTACCAGCGTCGCTGGGTATTGCCCTGACGGGCGCCTGGTGGGCCGTGTCGCGCGTAATGTCAGCAGCCTGACGTTCTGGTGATCGGGTTACCGGTCTCTGGTCGCAAGCAGCATGTAATTCACGGCCATCGATCGGACGTAGAACAGCCGTTTCGCCAATGGGTTCATTGCGACCCCTGTGCGCGCTGTAACCGTAAGGCCAGCTTCGTCGAGCAACGCACAAATCTTCGCTGGCTCCTGAAAATCGTTCCATCGATGCGTGCCGCGGGGTAACAGGCGCAGCACGTATTCTGCACCGACGATCGCGAAGAGCCATGACTTCAGCGTTCGGTTGATCGTTGCCACAAACATCACACCCGAGCTGTTTACCGCGCTGGCGCAGTCGCGCATGAAGGCCGGCACATCGGCGACGTGTTCGACCACTTCCATGTTGAGCACAACGTCGTAGCGATTGCCGGAGCGGACTTCCTCGGCGATGGTGTGAGTTCGATAGTCGATCTCCAGGCCTTTCCCGGCCGCATGCAGGCGGGCAATTCGGATATTCTTTTCCACGACATCGATGCCCCGCACGTCGGCGCCCATCGCCGCCAGGCTCTCTGCAAGGATTCCCCCGCCGCAGCCGACATCGAGTACGGAAAGGCCGGTGAGTGGCCGTCCCAGGGAGGCGTCGCGCCCAAAGTACTTGCACAGGTGATCCCGAATGAACGCTGCGCGTAGCTCATTGAGCTTGTGCAGTGGCCAGAAGGGTCCTGTGGGGTCCCACCACGTATCCGCCAACGCCGTGTAGTGGGCGACTTCGGCAGGGTCAATAGTGGGGTCGTCGAGCACTTGGCTGGTCACGTTTCTGTTCCGTTGCTGGGCCTCGGCATCGACCGGGCTATAAATGTCTATTACTTGTCTAATAATAACATAGACATTATGCTATCGAAATGAGCAACGTTCCCGATTTTGCCGATCTCCCGCTCGATCACCACCTGGTGGCAGAGCTCCGCTCCGACCACGCGGGCGAGTGCGGCGCGGTCCAGATTTACGCCGGCATACTGGCTGTCAGCCGCAATTCCGAGGTGCGACGTTTTGCTCGCCAGCACCTGCGGACTGAGCTGCGGCACCGTCGATTCTTTGAAGAGTGGTTGCCGGATGCTCACAAGAGCCGCTTGATCGGCGTGTGGAATCTCGCCGGCTGGCTGCTGGGCGCGACATCGGCCCTGTTTGGCGCGCGTGCAGTCTTCGCAACCATCGAGGCGGTTGAGACATTTGTCGAGGCTCACTATCTGGCGCAGATCGAACACATGCGCGGCATTCCCGCGTTGTCCGACCTGGCGGATACGCTGCAGGCGTTCTGCGACGACGAGGTAGAGCACCAGCAGGATGCCGCAGCAAGACTCCATCGCCCGAACGGTGCGGTCGGGCGCGTCTGGGCGAATGTTGTCGGCGCCGGATCGGCGGCTGGCGTTTCGATCGCGAAACGCGTCTAGGCGCACATCTTCGAGAGACCTTGCTGGCTCGACAAAAGAGCGGGTGCGGGACTCGTCCGCGTTCGCACATGCGCTAAACTGGCGCCGTCAATCGGAAAGCCGAAGGTCTGGAACGCGCATGCCCATATCGTCAAGACCGGTGTCTCGCACACTGCGTCCGTTCCTCGTCCTGTCCGTCCTGTTTGCTCCGCTCATCGCGGACATGGCGCTGGCAGAACATCACGAAGAATCATCGGCCGACCACGCGCCAACTGTGTTGATCACCGGCGCCAATCGGGGTCTCGGCCTGGAGTTCTCACGGCAATACTCACAGTCGGGGTGGCACGTCATCGCGACAGCTCGTAGTCCGGAGCGGGCGGACGCGCTCAATGACCTCGACGTTGACGTGCTGCAACTCGACGTCACCGACCGAGACAGCATCGCTGCGCTTGTCGAGGCCCTCGATGGTCGCCCTGTAGATCTGCTGATTAACAATGCGGGCATATTCCCCGTAGTGAATCAGCTCGAAGACATCGATGCGGACGACTACACCCGGACCCTTATGGTGAACACGGTTGGACCCATGCTGGTAACGCAGGCATTGCTGCCAAATCTGCGCGCGGGTAAACACAAGCGCATCGTCGGCATCACGAGCAGGCTGGGTAGCACTGAGCTGAGCGGCGGCAACTATTACGGCTACCGGGAGAGCAAGGCTGCTCTTAACATGTTCGCGAAGACGCTGGCGGGTGAACTGGGTCCCGAGGGTTTCGTGAGTCTGGCTGTGCACCCGGGCTGGGCACGTACAGACATGGGCGGCGCGAATGCGACGCAGTCGGCCGAAGAGGCGGTTACCGGAATGCGCGCGGTCATCGACAATGCGGGCGCGGACCAGAATGGCGCATTCATCGGCTTCGATGGCGAAACGGTACCCTGGTGAGTCGCTTTCAGGGAGCGAGCCGGTTTTTCGACGCGGCCTCGCACCATTCGCATTGATTCAACTGACACCTTTGGCCTGGGAAATC
This sequence comes from uncultured Woeseiaceae bacterium, assembly GCA_964565135.1. Taxonomy (GTDB): domain Bacteria; phylum Pseudomonadota; class Gammaproteobacteria; order Steroidobacterales; family Woeseiaceae; genus JBFGFX01. The sequence goes on along the minus strand of CAZMEA010000012.1, from coordinate 16,484 downwards.
GATGGACCTTGAAAGACTGAATGGCTGGCTGGGGCTGCTCGGGCAGCTTGCTGTGCTTGGTGGCCTGATCGCATTGGCTATCGAGATCCGGGGAAATACAAAGTCGTTGCGAGCGCAAGAGATTGCGACGATCACCCAGCAGGACTTCGAGCGTCAGCTGATGTTGCTGGATCCCGACGTGCGCGCTGATTACACGCAGGCGCTGTTTGACCCGGAGAACCTGACCCTGGACCAGGTCTACGGGGCAAGCATGTTACTCAACTATCGAGTGAGCACGTTGCAAAGCGTCTACATGTCAGTACAGGACGGTGTGTTGAAGCAGGCTGACTTTGACGGGTACGTTGATCAGGCTGGAATCTATCTCGGTACCCGGTTCGGCCGACGGTGGTGGGAACGTACAAAGGGTGATTTCGTCGATTTTCCCGGTCAGGAGTTTGTTGACGCGATCGAACGATCCATCAGAGAGACAACGATTCTGCCAGACGACGTCTACTACGTTGAGCTGTGCAAGGCGGTCAGCCAGTCCGACTGCAATTCCAGCCAGTAGATCCTGCATGCCCAGGCGAGACCTATCGTAAATCGTCGCGGCGTTCCCGGGCTTGGACAGAAGCACCGTGCTCAATTGCGTGCCTTTCGGCTAGACTGTGATCGTCCGTTTCTGATGGTCGATGGTGTAGACCTGGTTTTCCCGACCGGTCGAGCCAGCAACTGCAATGTCGCTACTGTCTGAACTTCGTCGCCGGAACGTCATTCGCGTTGGCGCGGCCTACCTGGTCTCCGCCTGGCTGATCGTCCAGGTCGCAGAGACCATTTTTCCACTGTTTGGCTTCGGTGACGGCCCTGCTCGGCTTGTAGTCGTCCTGCTGGCTATTGGTCTTGTACCGGTCCTGGTTTTGGCATGGGTGTTCGAATCGACCCCGCAGGGTCTGAAGAGAGACTCCGAAGTTGATCGCAGCAGCCCGGAAGCCGGCAACGGTGGCCGACGGCTGGATCATGTCGTCATGGTCCTGCTCGCGCTGGGTTTGACGTACTTTGCCGTCGACAAGTTTGTTTTGTCCGAATCACGAGAGTCGAAGGTCGTTGAACTGACCGGGGAAGACAAAAGGTCCGAAGCATTGCCCGGCGTGTCCGCGCAAAAGTCCATCCTGGTTCTGCCATTTGTCGACATCAGCGACGATCCCGATGCGGAGTTTTTTTCGGACGGCTTCTCCGAAGAGATTCTTGATCTCCTGGCCGGCATTTCCGAGCTTCGCGTCATCGCCAGGTCCTCGGCATTCGCATTCAAGAATCAGAGCATCGACGTCCCCGGCATCGCCGAGCAGCTCAACGTATCTCACGTGCTCCAGGGCACCGTGCGCAGGTCGGCGGATACGCTAAGAATCACGGCTCAGCTATTCGAGGGTGCCACGGACACACGCCTTTGGGCTGAGACCTACGAGCAGGATCTGGATGATGTATTCGCGATTCAGAATGACATTGCGGCGAGCGTGTCAGAGCAGCTCCGACTTGCGCTCGTCGAAGGAAAACGTCCATCCGCCTCCATAGACGTCGATGCCTACGCCCTGTACCTGGAGGCGCAGCACTACCGACAGATTCAATCGGTCGAGAGTCTTGAGCGGGCCGAAGATTTGTACAAGCAGGCTTTGGAGCTTGAGCCCAACTACGTTCCCGCATGGATCGGGCTTGCCGCCGTTTACGACAACCAGCTTCTGGCCGGCTACCGTGAATACGATGAAGGGTATGCGCTGGAGCAGTCTGCGATAGACCGAGCGCTCAGGATCGATCCCGATTCCGCGTCGGCGATTGATAGCCTGGCCTGGCTCGTCGACAAGCGCGATAACGACTATGCGCAATCGACGGCCTACGTCGCCAGGGCCCTTGAACTCGAGCCCCACAACATCGACGTATTGGCGAGTAGCGCGAGGATAATGACCAGCCTGGGTCGCCTGGACGAAGCCGCAGCGATCCGGCGCTACGTCCTGGCGCGGGATCCCCTGAACCCGATTCAGCACAACAATCTTGGCGCGCTGAATCTGTTCAGACGCGATTTCCCAGGCGTCAAAACCAACCTGTCTCGCGCGCTTGCCATCAGCCCCGATTTTCACGGCGGGCAGTACCTCATGGGTCTTGCAGAGCTGTTTCTCGGCAATCATGAGGAAGCGCTTGCCCGGTTTGAAGCGGAGATTGATGACCTCTGGCGGCTGAAAGGCAGGGCGCTGGCGCTGCAGGCGATGGGGCATGATGAGGAGGCTAATACAGCACTCGCGTCGCTCATTGAGGCGGGCGGCGATGACTGGCCAACCGAGGTTGCTCATGTCTATGCCTACTGGAACGATGTGGACCAGGCCTTCGAGTGGTTGGCGAGAGATACGGACCCCGGGGGGTGGGCGGAAGGCCGTCTGAATCCGCTGTTCGACAACCTGCGCGACGATCCGCGATGGCACGTGTTTCTTGAAGAGCACGGCGTTTCGACAGAACAGCTGTCGACGATTGCGTTCGATGTCGAGTTGCCCGGCGTGCGGTAGATCAGTCGGCTGTTCCTGCAGGATCGAGGGGATCAGCCTTTCGGAAATTCTGTATTTCTCCAATCGGCGTGCGGGTCAAGAATGAGGCCTGACATCGAACTTCGAGCGCTGGGTAACCCATGACTGACTTCACTCCCGTGACTGCACTTACCGGCGGTATGCTGATCGGTTTCGCTGCCGTGTTGCTGCGCCGATTCCTCGGGCGCATCGCGGGGATCAGCGGAATCTTCAATACCGCATTCTCTACCCGTACCGACGATCGACTCTGGCGGATCACTTTTTTGTTCGGCCTGATCGCAGCCGGAGCTGCCTATCAGTCTATGAGTGGGGAGCAATTGATAACGCGCAGCGACTTTTCGCTGCCTCTCTTATTGTTCGCCGGCCTGCTCGTTGGTTTCGGCACCCGGCTGGGGAGCGGCTGCACCAGCGGCCATGGGGTCTGTGGAATCGCGCGGTTGTCCTGGCGCTCCTTGGCGGCGACGGCCGTGTTCCTACTTGTAGGAATGCTGACGGCCAGCACGCTCAGCATCCTGCGGGGTACCCTATGAATCTATCGCGTGCGCTCGCTGGTCTCGTGATTGGCGTCGTCTTTGGTGTCGGCCTTGCCGTCTCCGGCATGACAAATCCCGAAAAAGTGCTCGGTTTTCTGGACCTCGTGGACGGGTGGGATCCCAGTCTCATTTTCGTGATGGGTGGCGCTGTCGCTGTCACCGCCGTCGGCTATCGCTGGGCCGGACATTCGACGCCGATTCTGGACGCCGAACATCACCTGCCGGTCGCTACGCTTGTCGATGCTCGACTCCTCGCCGGTGCTGCGGTGTTCGGTCTTGGTTGGGGGCTTGCCGGATACTGTCCCGGCCCGGCACTGGCCGGACTCCTTTCGGGATCGTGGGAGCCACCCGCGTTTCTTGCTGCCATGTTTGCCGGAAGCCAGCTGGCACGGCTGCTTACGGAATAGTCGTAGTGCGCGTTGCGGCGTCGCCGCCCCGATCAGCCAGAGCAGGCGCATACATACAATCGCCTCCGTGGTCGCTATGATCTTGCAGGTCGCGCGGGTCAGCTGCGAGCTGGCCGATCTCGAATGGGTGCTCTCGCCGTGAGCGGGCGCATAATCGCTAATCACGGCTAAACCGTTTCCTTCATCGGGAGTCGCAGCATGCAATGGAACGTATATCTGTCGGGCGAGATTCACTCGGACTGGCGTCAGCAGCTGATCGATGGCGCACAGTCACTCGACCTGCCTGTATCGTTCTCGTCTGCTGTCACGGACCATGATGCGAGCGACGCGGCGGGCGACATGCTTGGTCCGGACAGCGATGGATTCTGGCGCGATCACAAATCGTCGAAGGTCAACGGCATTCGCACAAAGACGATGATCGAGAAGTGCGACGTCGCCGTCATCCGATTCGGTGACAAGTACAAGCAATGGAACGCGGCGTTCGACGCAGGTTACTGCGCCGCCCTGGGCAAGCCTTACATCACGCTGCACGACGAGAGCATCGTGCATGCACTGAAAGAAGTGGATGCATCGGCCATGGCTTGGGCGACGACGCCATCGCAGGTCATTGACGTGCTCCGCTATGTCACGCGAACGGGATAGATTCGTGCGTTACCCGGTTTTAATCCGTTACTGAATTGACCTAACCTTGGGCGATGAAAGCAATCAGGCGGCTGCTCGGCAGGGATGGTTCCGACGTGAACGACGAAGATAACGACGCACAGGTTTCTGTACTGTTTGTCTGCATGGGCAACATCTGTCGTTCCCCAACGGCGGAAGGTGTGTTTCGCCATCGGGTCGAGGGTGCCGGGCTTGCTTCCCTTATTCGCATCGATTCGGCCGGGACGCATGCCTATCATCAGGGGGAAGCGCCGGACCGTCGCGCGCAGGCCGCTGCCGAGCGTCGTGGCATCAGTATGGCCGGCCAGCGGGCACGCCGCGTCAGAGATGATGACTTCGAACGCTTCGACTTGATCGTCGCAATGGACCGGCTGAACCTTGAGACACTCAAAGACCGGGCTGACGCCGAGTTCCACGAGCGGATTCGACTCATGTTGGAGTTTTCGTCCGGCGCGTCGCTCGAAGATGTACCCGATCCGTACTATGGCGGGGCCGCCGGGTTTGAACGGGTTCTCGATCTCGTGGAAGACGCCGCGGAGGGCCTGTTGCAGCACCTCCGCACGCGAATGGACTAAGCCGGTCCGGGCGCCGGGTGCGCCCCGCTGGCTATTTGTCTACCGAACTGTCGTCCGCGCCGGCGGATGGTGTCTGCGGTTCCCACGGCAACAACCTTGCCTTGGGTGCTTCTTCCGCCTTTTCGGGCGCTGCTTTTGCAGGTGCGGACTCTGCAGGCGCTTTCGACGATTCGGAGTTGCCGTTGCCGCTCGTTGCGTCGGCTGGTCGTTGCTCCTGTTTCGGCGCCGCTTCGAGATTCGTTGAGGTCACTTCAACGTCTTTTTTCGGTCCAGAGGTTTTCTTTGCGCGTTTCTTCTTCGGCCGCGCCGGTTCGTCGTCCGAATTCTCAGCCGTGTCACGCTGCTTTGTATCCACAGACTTATCTTGCGACTCGTCACCGGAATCCTTGCGCGACTCAGGCTGATTACCAGCGGCCTTCTTCGGCTTGGCTGGCGCGGCGTTCTTGGCGTCACCGCTCTCAGCGGACTTTTCAGCTTCAGCTTTCGGCTTCTTCTTCGACCGTCGTTTACGTTTCGGCTTTTCGCCCGAGGCTGCCTCCGTCGACGCCGGTTTGCCATCCTGCGTCTTGACCGGCTCCTGCTGTGGCTCTGCCTGCGGTGACGCGTCCGCCTGGCTCGGCTTTGGCGCCTCGTTGTCGGCGTTTTGCGCAGTCGCCTCAACGTTCTCGTTCTGTGAAGTCGTATCCGCGTTGTCGCGTCCGCGTCGACGACGACGGCCGCCGCGCGATCGACGCCGCTTGCCATCCGTCCTCTCCTGCGATTGGGTCGTTTCTTCTGCGGGCGTTGACTCAGTCTGCGCCTGGGTCTTCTTCCGCGTGCGCTTCTTCGCTGCTTTCTTCTCGCCGCCGCGCTGAGCTGCCTTGTCTTCGTTTGCGTCGGACTTCTTGCCGCGCTTCTTTGACGCCTTCTTCTTGCCGCGAGTCTGGCGATTGCCGTCGCTTTTCTGACCGTCAGAGCGACGCCGGTTGCGCTGTCCGCCTCTGGAACGAGCGTCGCCCGATCGATTGCGACGAGGTTCCCTGGCGGGCTCTTCGGCAGGTTCCGCGGGGGCTGCGAACAGGCCCATGATGCGCGTCAGGATGCCGCCTTTCTGCTCAGGCGCCTCTTCCACGGCTTTCGCGCGTGGTTTGGGTGCCGGTGTCGTCTTGACCTGCGACGACACGGCCGGCACTTCTGCCGGTGCCTTGGGTTGCACCGCCTCCGGAATGATCTGCTCCTGCTCGGCTTCCGACAGCGTGTAGCTCGTACCGGTGTTCTCCGGCAGGTCGACCTGGTCGTCGCGTACCCGTCGGACAACGTAGTGCGGCGTTTCCAGGCCCGGGTTCGCGACGAGGATGACCTGCATCTCGTGCCGGGCTTCGACGTTCTGCACCCAGTCGCGTTTCTCGTTCAGGAGATACGTAGCGACTTCGACCGGAAGCTGAGCGATGACCTTGGCCGTACGCTCCTTGCGCGCCTCCTCGCCGATGATGCGAAGAATGGCCAGCGCGAGCGACTCGACGCTTCGGATCGTGCCGACGCCGCTGCACCGCGGGCAGGTGAGGTAGCTCGATTCGCCGAGTGACGGCCGCAGCCGCTGACGTGACATTTCCAGCAGGCCGAAACGGCTGATCTTGCCAATCTGCACGCGTGCCCGGTCCTGGCGGACCGCCTCGCGCAGGCGGGACTCGACTTCGCGCTGATGCTTCTGCGGGCCCATGTCGATGAAGTCGATGACGATCAGGCCACCGAGGTCACGCAGGCGCAGCTGCCGACCGATTTCATCGGCCGCTTCGAGGTTGGTCTGCAGCGCCGTGGCTTCGATGTCTCCGCCTTTCGTTGCGCGCGCCGAGTTGATGTCGATCGAGACCAGCGCCTCCGTATGATCGATGACCATGCTGCCGCCGGAGGGCAGGGTGACCATGTGCGCGAACGCGGATTCGATCTGCGACTCGATCTGGTAACGCGTGAAGAGCGGAACAGGATCGACGTAGTGCTTCAGCTTGCGCAGGTTGTGCGGCATGACCTGTTCGATGAACTCGCGGGCATCTTCATGTGCCTTTTCGTCATCGATCAGAATTTCGCCAATCTCGTTGGTCAGGGAATCCCGCAGCGCGCGAACGACCGAGTCGCTCTCGCGGTAAATCAGGAAGGGAGACGGGCGCTGGACCACGGCCGTCTTTATCGCTTCCCAGATCGCCAGCAGGTTGTTCAGATCCCAGCCCAGTTCTTCGCCGGTGCGGTCGATGCCGGCCGTGCGCAGAATCACGCTCATGCCGTCGGGCACTTCGATCTCTTTCAATGATCGCCGGGCCAGATCGCGGTCTTCGCCGACAATGCGTCGGGAAACTCCGCCGGAGCGCGACTTGTTCGGCTTGAGAACAATAAAGCGGCCGGCCAGGCTGACGAAGGTCGTTAACGCGGCACCCTTGTTGCCACGCTCTTCCTTGTCGATCTGTACGACGATGTCCTGACCTTCGCGCAGGACTTCCTTGATATTGGGTTTGCCGCCGCCGCTGTGCGGATTGACGAAATACTCGTCGGAGATTTCTTTGAGCGGCAAAAAGCCGTGGCGCTCGGCACCGTAATTGACAAAGGCGGCTTCGAGGCTCGGCTCGATGCGGGTAATGGTGCCTTTGTAGATATTGGCTTTTTTTCGTTCGCTAGCGGGTAGCTCGATGTTGAGATCGTAAAGGCGCTGGCCATCGACCATCGCGACGCGCAACTCTTCTTCCTGAGTTGCATTGAATAGCATTCGTTTCATGTTGCCCTACTTTCTTTGAATAGCGGGGCAGCGAGACTGTTGTGGAGTTACGACGTGAGGTGCGGGCGGGCGCGCGGGGTACAGGCACGGCTTGAGGACGACCCATCGGGACGGGCCTCTGGTGCATTAACTTCAGACAGGCCGGCATCCAGAATAGCCAGCCCAGAAGAGCATAAATCATTAAAACCCTGCGGATCTTCCGCCCGGCAGTCGTCGGTGAGTCCGTTCGCTGCCGTGGGTTCCGGGCCCGTTTTTGTCGAGCCAGGAAGAATGTTGTGTAACCGCGCTGCTCGCGGAAATCTGCGGGCAGCGGCGAAACCATGATGCGGGCGCCTGAGTTGATCCCTGTGGCGACCGTCGCGCTAATATAGCACAGGGCCGCCGGTTGGCGACCCGAATCAGGCTCTAAATTCCTAAATAAGTCACTGTTCATGCAGCCAAAGTCAGCAGAAACCGGGAACGGTACGCGGGCGCGCGTCCGGAAGCTACGAATTGATGCCGAGGAGGCCGGTCAGCGGATCGACAACTACCTGCGGCGCATGCTGCCCGGCGTACCGAAGGGTCGGATCTACCGGATTCTGCGGAAAGGCGAGGTTCGCGTGAACGGCGGTCGCGTCAAGGCCGAATACCGACTTGCTGAGGACGACGAGGTGCGAATTCCGCCGGTTACGGTGCGTGACGAACCAGCGCCACCGTCAGGTTCGGTGGTCGAGGACATCGAGGGGCGCATTCTCTACGAGGATCAGCGCCTGCTGGTGGTGGACAAGCCAAGCGGCGTGGCTGTCCATGGTGGCAGCGGCGTCAGTCATGGCGTCATCGAGCGGCTGCGCGCGGCACGTCCGGCCTGCAAGGACCTGTCATTGGCGCATCGGCTGGATCGCGAGACGTCCGGATGCCTGGTATTGGCGAAACGCCGCAGTGCGCTGCGTCGCCTGCATGCGATGTTTCGGGAAGGGCAGGTGGAGAAGAACTACTTCGCGCTCGTGCTCGGAGACTGGCAGCACGGCGAGGTCGTCATCGATCAGCCGCTGCTCGTGACCCATCGGCAGGGTGGTGAACGACACGTCGTCGTCTCGCCCGACGGGAAGCCGGCGCGCACGACCGTCAGGCTGTCACGCAGATTCAGCAACTACTGCCTCGTGCAATGCCGCCCCGAAACGGGTCGCACGCACCAGATTCGCGTGCATCTCGCGTGCGTCGGTCATCCGATCGCAGGGGACACCCGCTACGGCGACGAGGATGCAAACGGGCATCTCGCCCGGATGGGTCTGAAGCGACTGTTCCTGCATGCGCAGTCGATCGGCTTTCCGGATGACAGCGGAAACGAACTGCTGTTCACCGCGCCGCTGCCGGACGCGCTGAACGAGTTCATGAACGAGAAGCTGTAGCGCGGGTTATTCGGCGCCGCCGGGCAGCAGGCAGCCGAGTTCGAGCAGGCGACCGGCTACCCAGATCATGGGTAATCCGATTAAGGCCGTCGGGTCTTTGGTTTCCACGGACTCGAACAGGACGAAGCCGGCCCCTTCGACGCGAAAGCTGCCTGCGCAGTCGTACGGCTCGTCGTGATGCAGATACACATCCGCCAGACGGCGATCGAAGCGACGGAAGCGGACCACGGTTTCGTCGACGTGTTCATACCGCAGGCGCTTCGGTGCATCGAGCATGCAGACCGCTGTCAGGAAGCGGACGGTCTTGCCGGACGCCGCCATGAGTTGCTCCACAGCGGTCTGATGATCGCCCGGTTTGCCGAGAATTCGCTCGTCCAGAACGGCGAGCTGGTCGGCGCCGATAATCAGTCCGTCGCGGAAGCGCGCCGAGACGGCTTCCGCCTTTTCGCGCGCCAGCCGCGCCGCCAGAGCCAACGGTTCTTCGTCGACGAGCGGTGACTCGTCGACATCCGGAGATACCGCTTCGAAGTCGCTCAGGAAACGATCGAGCAGGCCACGCCGATAACGCGACGACGAGGCGAGCACGATGGGTGGCGACGACGGATTCTGCATGCGGGTACGGACGTTCACGACTGCGGATCGACAGAGTCTAGCGACGCCGCCGGAGACCCGCCACCAGGCGACGATTGCTTACTGATTCCATTGGAAATTTTCGCGAATTTCCGCTTTGACACCGGCCCCCGCTCTCCTTATCATGCCCCGCCTCATGGCTCATGCACTGCGTGATCGCAATACGCCGGATATTCTGGCGAAGAGCCGGCAAGTGATTGATTTTGAAGGTTCCCTGGCGGATTTCGAACGCCTCTCCGGGATTGTCGAACAGGATTTGTCGACGCTGGAGACGGCCGATCGGCCCGCCGACTGGCGCGCGGCACCGCTAACGGCGAGGCTGTCATTCGAGTTTGCCGACGTGCAGGAGCATCTGCCGGCGGTCAACGGGGTCGCGACGGCGCGCATTAAGGCGGTCTGCCAACGCTGCCTGGAACCCTGCGAAATCGATCTCGAAGCCGGTATTCGCTACCTGTTGTTGCCGGCCGATAAGGCGACTGCAGCAACGGACGATTACGAAGTGTGGGAACTGGAGGCGACGTCGTTTCGACCCGCCGATCTGGTTGAAGAAGCACTGATCATGGCGCTGCCTATTTCGGCGAGCCACGCAGATCGGGCGAGTTGTGGGCCGATAGCGGGGCAGCTTGAGCCTGGCGGAGATAGCGGATCGGAGACGAGCCGACCCTTCGCTGACCTGAAGCGCCTCATGGACAAGACGGATTAGACTTGGCCGATCACGGTTGATCGGCTCGACAGGACAACAGGCTGCGGCTTTGTCGTCCATGGAGACACCAAATGGCAGTTCAACAGAATCGCAAAACCTCGTCACGACGCGACATGCGCCGTTCGCACGACAAGCTGAAGAATCCGGCTCTGTCGGTCGACCCCGTGTCGGGCGAAACGCATCTGCGCCACCGCATCACGCCGGACGGTTTCTACCGCGGCAAGCAGATTATCGACACGCCGATCGACGACGACGACGAATAGCTCGCGTCAGGCCGCCAGCGCGCGGCCTGCCATCGCCTGACCTGGCATGAAATCGGTCATTTCCCTGGATGCAATGAGCGGCGATCGCGGCGCCGAGATCGTCGTGCGCGCGGCAAAAAGCAGCCTCGACCTGCATCCGAATCTCGAGCTGATACTGGTTGGCGATGCGATCGAGCTGGAGCAGCTCGTCGACAGCATCATCGGCGCCAACTCCCGCGTTCGCATTCAGGCAGCGTCCGAGGTTGTCGGCATGTCCGAGCCTCCGGCCGAAGCACTGCGGCGCAAGAAGGACTCGTCGATGCGGGTGGCCATCAACCTCGTCAAGGACGGCGTCGCTCACGCCTGTGTCAGCGCCGGCAATACCGGCGCATTGATGGCAACGTCCAAGTTCGTTCTGAAAATGCTGCCGGGTATTGACCGGCCGGCCATTATCGCCGAGCTTCCGGCCATCGGCGGCTCGGTACATATGCTCGATCTGGGTGCGAACACGGTCTGCACGCCCGAGCAGCTGTTTCAATTCGCATTAATGGGTTCGATTCTCACGGCTGACATCAGCAAGATCGATCAGCCGCGTATTGCGCTTCTGAACATCGGTGTCGAGGACACCAAAGGGCACGACTCAGTTCGTGATGCGGCAAAGCTCTTGTCCGCAAGCGGTCTGAACTACGTCGGCTTCATCGAGGGCAACGAAATTTTCTCCGGCAAAGCCGACGTAGTGGTGACTGATGGCTTTACCGGCAACGTCGCGCTGAAGACGATGGAGGGTACGACCGGGCTCGTCCGTCATTACCTGCGGAGAGCATTCACCCGCAATCTGTTCGCGAAGTTCCAGGCTCTGCTGGCGTCGCCGGTGCTGCGTCGACTGCGCCGGGAAACGGATTCGAGAAACTACAACGGTGCGTCTCTCGTGGGCCTTAATGGTATCGTTATCAAGAGCCACGGCAGCGCTGACGCCCATGCTTTCCAGCATGCCATCGAGACCGCGCTGGTTGAAGTCAAGAATCAGGTGCCGATGCAGATCGGTAGCCTGTTGGAACAGGAAGCTGCATGACCTACACGAGAATCGCAGGTACCGGCCGCTACCTCCCGGAACGCGTTCTGACGAATGCCGATCTCGAGAAAATGGTAGATACCAGCGATGAGTGGATTCGCACTCGCACCGGCGTAGAACGCAGGCACATCGCACGGGAAGACGAGACAACCTCTGACCTCTGCGTTGAGGCCGCCAAGGTTGCGATGGAGTCCGCTGGCGTCGAACCGACGGACATTGACCTCGTCGTCATAGGGACGACCAGTCCTGATCTCGTTTTCCCCAACATCGCAACCATCGTACAGAACCGGCTCGGCATTCCGGCCTGCCCGGCCTTCAGTCTCGAGGCCGCATGCACTGGTTTCATCTATGCGCTGTCGAACGTCGACAAGTACATCCGGCTCGGCGAAGCGAAGTGCGCGCTCGTCATCGGTGCTGAGATTATCTCCAAACTCGTCGACTGGACGGACCGCACAACCTGCGTCCTGTTTGGTGACGGAGCCGGTGCCGTTATCGTTCAGCCGTCGGACGAACCTGGCATCATCGACTGTCGACTGGGCGCCGACGGCCAGTACCGCGATCTTCTTTATTACCCGGTCGGCCCGTCAAAGAATCTGGCGGCAGCCGGCGTTGGTGATTCGCGCATTATCATGAAGGGCAGTGAGGTCTTCAAAGTTGCCGTCAAGACGCTCGGCGGCGTTGCCGAGGAAACGCTTGCTCGTAACAACATTAGCCAGGACGAGCTTGACTGGCTGATTCCGCACCAGGCAAACATTCGCATCATTCAGGCCACCGCAAAGCGTCTCGGCCTGCCGATGGAGAAGGTCATCCAGACCGTGCAGGACCATGGCAACACCTCGGCGGCCTCCGTGCCGATGGCGCTGGACGTTGCAGTTCGCGACGGACGTGTGCAGCGTGGTCAGTTACTCCTTCTCGAAGCCTTCGGTGGTGGCTTCACCTGGGGATCGGTACTGCTCCGCTTCTAGGTTCACCGTACCGGCATTCGCCCGGTCCGTTCCCTGACTGTCAGCAGCTATACTCGGAAAATGCCCGAGCGTGCCGCGTGAGCATTGATCTGAATCTGCGTCGAACAGCATTGCGTTTATCTTCCCGGAGACGCAGCCTACTTTTCCTGGGCGGCTTAGCGTCTCTCGTGTTTGCTGTCGCTGACGATCACTCTGCGATGGCGCAGGCCGGTCCGTCATTTGAATGGATGCGCTTCGAGCGACGCGCGATGCTCGAAGACGAAGCGACGACGTCCGCCAATGCCAGCATTGGTGACCTGAACGGTGATGGGCACCTGGACATCGTGCTGATTCGCGGACGTCACTGGCCGGTTGCCAATCGGATTCTTCTGGGTGACGGTACCGGCAGTTTCGCCGACGCTGCAGACCTTGGGGACGTCGAAGATCGTTCCTATACCGGTGCGTTGCGTGATCTGGATCTGGACGGCGATCTCGACCTGGTTGTGAGCAACGACAATCCCGATCCAGGCTACGTCTATCTGAACGATGGGCGGGGGCGATTCAAAGTCAGCTCGACGTTTGGCGAGGCCGGGTGGAATACCCGAAACATCAGTGTCGTCGACGCGGACGATGATGGACTGCCGGATGTCATCGTCGCGAATCGTGGCCCGATCGATGGGCCGAGTCCGAACTTCATTTGTCGAAACGCCGGAGACGGTCGATTCGAACGTCCATGCCAGTCGTTCTCCGAAGAGTCTGCGACAACCATTACGCCGGTCGACCTGAACGGTGATGGCGAATTGGACTTCGTTGTGCCGCACCGCGACGGTGGGCAGAGCCATGTGTATCTCGGCGAATCGGGCAGAAGTCTGGACTTTAGTGTGGTTCCGTTTGGACCGGCGAACGCGTCGATACGTGCGACCGTCGTGGCGGACTTCAACAGGGACAGCGTGCAGGACATTGTCGCGATACACGCGGGCAACTCAGAAGGCGGCGACGGCGTTGTCGATCGCGGACGTAACTTTCATGGCGCCGTCATCTATCACGGACGCGAGACAGGCGGTTTCGGTGCCGGTCAACCGATTGGCGATTCCACCGCGATGCCATACGCCCTGTCCGCGGCTGACCTGAACGGCGACGGAGCAACGGACGTCATCGTCGGTTACGTCGAGTCTGAGTCGGTGGTGTATCTGAGCGACTCTGCCAACAACAGGTTTATCGACGTCAGGCTCGGGGACGGTGAGGGTACGACCTACGGATTCGCCGTGGCTGATCTTGACGAGGACGGCTACAGCGATATTGTCGTTGCCAAGTCGGGCGCAAGAAACCGGGTGTTGTTCGGTTCGCCGTCGTCCGATAACCAGTAGAGCCAGACCGGGCCATACGACCGGAGGCATGTAGAGAGAATGGATCGTCGAACACTGCTGAAGCTGATGGCGGCTGTTTCCGTGACGGGCTGCGCGCTGCGAAGCAAGGAAGCGGATCGATTGCGTGTCGTCGTTGCCGGCGCGGGGATTGTTGGTGCCTCGATCGCGTACAACCTGGCCAGGGCAGGCGCTGCGGTAACTGTTATTGATCGGCAGGCGCCGGCGTCGCATGCAAGCCGTGGGACCTTTGCCTGGATCAACGCAACGTGGGCAAAACAACCTCGGCACTACCACGCGCTGAATCAGGATAGCGTTTCCGACTGGAACGATTGGCAGGCGGCGCTGGGCATACCGGTTCGATGGGGTGGCTCTCTCGAGTGGTTTAATGGTCAGGCGCGAACTGAAGCGCTCGCTGAGCAGATAGCCGAACAGGTAGCCTGGGGTGAGCCGGCACGCATGGTGCGCGCGTCAGAGCTCGCGGAACTCGAACCAGCGCTCGCCATTGATTCGGACGTGGTCGCGGCGTACTCGCCGAACGATGGTGCTGTCGATCCGATCCTTGCAACACAGACGCTGCTCTCTGCGGCAGAACAACTCGGTGCGGTCGTTCAGTACCCCAGCACGTTGACCGACGTGCAGATGGCCGGCGGTCGATTGACGGCGGTGAAGACTGACACGGGCGTAATCGCAGCCGATCGTTTGGTACTGGCAACCGGCGCCGATGCAGACGCACCCAAACGGTTTGCGGGCATTGACGTTCCCCAGCGAACGACGCCGGGCATCATCGCGATTACGCAGCCCATGCCGCGGCTCCTCAATCGAATCGTGGCTGCGCCCGGTATCCACATGCATCAGCGAAACGATGGGCGAATCGTTCTCGGAGAGCAGGACGGCGCACCGGACAACGAGGCCCACGATGCTCGACTGCGGAATAGGCCGAACGAATTCCCGTCGCCAGTTATTGGCCGGCAGCACAGTGCTCGCATGATGGGCATCGCAGAGCAGTTCCTGCCCGGTATCGCAGCTGCTGAACCCGACTCGGCTGTAATAGGCTGGCGGCCGCTGCCGCTGGATGGTCACCCGGTGATTGGGTCGAATCCGGATAGGCAGGATGTGTACATTGCGATAATGCACAGCGGCGTCTCACTGGCGCCAATCGTCGGGCAGCTCGCGGCAAGGGAGATAGTCGATCGCCAGAACGTTCCGCGTCTCGACGAGTATCGGCCCGATCGGTCGTTTGACTATGTGCGACGGTATTGATGCACTTCCGACGCATGAGCCCCGGGTCGGCAGAGATCGGTCGTTGGTGATTCGCGGAACAAGGAGCCCTGCATTGCCTGAAAAGCAGCGATTAACCGTTTTGTCCAGCGTCCTGACTGCGGTCGCTTTGCTGCACTTGGTGCTCGGCGGTGCTGCGTTAGCAGGAGTGTTTTCCGGCCGGCCCGACGTACTTGTATGTTCCGTGAGCGATCCGATTGACGTCCAGCCCTGGGATAAATTTGTGTTCTACGTCAGCGCGCGGCTCGAGGATGGCAGCGTTCTCTACAAGTCGCTTACATCGAACCCGGTTCTGGTGTCGGTAACGACTGACGGTCTTGTCCAGGCTGACAACCTGGAAGACTGTGACGGCAAATCGGTTGCAGAACTGCGCGACGAAGGTCGCGCATTTGACTTCCCGGCCGCGGCTCTACGCTAGACTGACCGAAAAGCGGTCCTTCGACGATCGCAATATTAATCTGGTCACAAGGCAGGCGATGAATTCCGAGAAGCTCAACAGCTGGCTTACGTTGGCCGCGAATGTCGGGGTTGTTATCGGACTGGGACTGCTCGTCTACGAGCTCAGAGAATCGCAGAACCTTGCCGAGACCGACGCTGCTGTCCGGAAACTCGATCAGATGCAGGAAGCGTTTGTCGAGATGGCGGTTTCGGAGTCGCTACCTGCGATAAGGGTCAAAGCGCTTACGGAAGGCGTGGCCTCTCTGGACCCGGTCGAACTGCACCGTCTCAATATGTGGGAACGATCCGTCATGTTGCGAATGTCGAGCCAATACGTCGAGTTTGAGCGTGGTTATCTCGATAAGGCGACTGCGGACGGTATCGTGAACAGCGCCGCTGGGTTCCTGCCGTACTGGAAGGAGCTGGGAATCGAGCTCGGTTACAGCGGGTTTGACAATGCTGTAAGGCAAGCGGCGGGAGAGGAAAATGCCAGGTAACCCGTTATCGGATCCCTGAGTGCAACAGCGTCGGACCCAATGGCCGGATGTTCGGTCCAGCAAGATGCAGCGTCGCTCCGAACAATGCCAATACGCAAGATGCAAAGAACCACTTGAAGGAGAGAACATCATGAGAGCACGAAAACTCCCGTGGATTGCGGTCGCGCTGGTAGTCGCGGTTGCGAGTCAGGCACTAAATGCGCAGACCTCGGAAGAAATCTATGAGATCCGTAGTTATCACTACGAACCGACGCTTCTCGCGGACTACAAGACGTGGATTGAAGAGGATGCGCTTCCCTACCTCGCCGAAAATCTCGATGTGGTTGGGTTTTGGATCGGCAGTGGTGACCCGGCCGAAGTATCCGGTAAGGCGCTCGACGAGCTTGGTTCTGCCAACGTGACGTGGATTATTCGCTGGCCGAGCATGGAGGTGCGTAGCCAGGAAAGACCCGGCGTGTTTGCGA
>CAZMEA010000011.1:0-29966 GCA_964565135.1 uncultured Woeseiaceae bacterium | reverse complement strand
GACATGCGCCGACGATCCTCGATCTGAAGGTCGACGAAAGTGCGGCCATCATGCTGGCTGCACAGCGCCTTACTGAGGCAATGGCGGACGAGTTTGGTACAGACGGTGTTCTGCTGTACCAGAACAACGGCACGGGCAGCGGACAGGAAGTGCCCCACTTCCACCTGCACGTCGTGCCGCGTCGAGCAGGCAGCGACTGGGGCCTTGGGCCACCGCACATCGAGCGGCTGGGACGCGAAGGCCGATCACTACATGCGGACCACTCCGTAGAGACGATCGAAAAGCGCGCGACGGCGACGAGTTTGCGGGCGGCGCTCAGGGATGTTCGCTAGTCGCTGTCAGCTCGCGGTTTGAGCATCGTCTCGACAACCTTGGCACCAACGCGATTACCGAGGTGGACGCCCTCGATCGAATCGAATCGAAAATGAATGCCGAGAAAGATTCTGGACAGGCCGCATTCGTTGGCCGCATCCGAAAACCGATCGAACGACCGGATCGGCGGCTGCATGTCGATCTTGCCGGAGAAAGGCCCGGCGATGTCGACCGTGGAAGTACGCATGTCAAATGAATAGTTGTCACCGAACACTTCCGTAAACGCCTGCATCGCGGCGGCGCAGGCGGTGCCATGCGCTGAAGGATAGGATGGGAAGGCATAGGTATGGCGGTGCAGGTTCGTCCACGTTGCTTCCTTTACGGTGTCCGGATTGCCGTCGTTGTCAGCCCAGCGAATGGCCGTATAGGGCCGCCAGAAGTTGTAGTGAAACTTGTTGTCGAAGCTGCTGATGTAGGCGTCGAAGATCGCCATATTGACGAGCGCCAGCAGGCGTACGGACTCCGATAGCGACAGGTCTTCCTTCTGAATCAGGTCGCGCGCAAGCCGATTGTGCGAATTCTCCGCGAAGTCCTTCCACCAGAGCGCAAGATGCGTCTGGTCAGCGGTGCGGACCATGCTTTGAAACCGCCCGACTTTCTTTACCTCGTCGAACGCTCGCACGTAGGCGTAGCTTTCGATGTCCGGCGGGGGCGGCGCGCGAAACTCGTCCGGCGCCGTCAGCGCAAAGCCCCGTGCGCGAGCCCAACCGGCACCAAAGATGAAGCCCTGCGGCGTGCCGCTGTGCTCATGAAACTCCGCGTATACGCCGGGCGCCATCGGGTGCCAGTTGTACTCGGCCTCTCGATCCCAGCCATCGCCGTCCCGGGCTGCCAGTACGGCAGCCGCCGCTGCGCGTCCCAAAGCAGCGCCGGCGGCTCCGCTTTCGGATAACGCTGCGGACTGCCAGCGATCCCGGAGCTCATCGAACACCGCTGATTGATCCGGATATTGCGACGTCGCGATCTCGTACGCGGCCGCGCTGACGGCGGCGACCGGGTTCGCTCCGGGTGAAACGCCGTCGTAGACGTAGCGATCGAATGCGGGATTGATGGTATTCAGTGCATCGTGCATGGCCAGATGCATCATCGCCGTGGTGCGCAGACCTTTGAGCGTCAGAAAGCCGTCTTCCGACTCCGCAACCTGCAGCACGTGGTCATTCCAGGCGATCGCTACGTCGGCATGTTCTGCCTCGGCGGCAGCGGCGATCAGACCTAGCAGAACGACGACGAACATGCGGGCAGCGAACTTGTGCGACTGGTTCACATTGCGGCTCCTTGAGATCGGAAAGTCAGGCTACCGCCACCCCGGCGCATGCACTACTCTTGTTTTTGTAGTGAATGTGGTGACAACCGCCATGCCGAGCTCGCAGCATTCTTCAACCTACGGCCAGTACTGCCCGCTTGCGTTAGCAGCGGAGCTGCTATGCCGACGCTGGACGATTCTGATCGTCAGCCGACTGCTGGACGGCTGCCGTACCTTCAACGAGATTCATCAGGGCGTGCCGCGCATTTCACCGAGCCTTCTGTCGAACCGTCTGACCGAACTCGAGCAGGCCGGAATCCTTACCCGGCGAAAACTCGAGGACAGCAAGCGATACGTTTATGAGCCGACCGCAGCCTGCCTGGAACTCAACGACGTGGTCGACGGCATGGCCGTCTGGGGCCAGCGCTGGGCCAGAGACAACGAAATCGACGATCTCGATCCGGCCTTCCTCGCCTGGAGCATCTCGACCCGCATGAATATCGACGAGCTGCCGGACGGCAGAACGGTCATCGAGTTTGAGTTTTCAGGCACGCCGACAGAGTTTCGGCGTTTCTGGCTGGTCAGCCATGATGCCAAGATCGACATGTGCCTGAAGGATCCAGGCTTCGAGACAGACCTGTTGGTTCGGGCCGATATTCGGCACTTCGTGGAAGCGTGGCGAGGCTTTCGCGACCTGCGCGGCGAGATTCGCGCAGGTCGCATCAAACTGCTCGGTCCCAGGCCGATGGCCAAAGCGTTTCCGGACTGGCTGCTCCTAAGCGGCCTCGCGCCGCACGAGCGCCAAGCGGAGGGCCGCGAGAACCGGCTATCGCGTCGGCATCGTGCCTAGCGCTGCGAACAATGAGCGCCTGCAGGTAACCGACATCGGCGAGCTTCGGTCGTGGCTCGCTGCGAACCACACCCGGACGGACAGCATCTGGTTGGTGACTTTCAAGAAACACGTCCCGGACAGGTATGTATCCCGGGGTGAAGTGATCGACGAAATCCTGTGTTGGGGCTGGATTGATTCGCTCGCCAGGAAGATCGACGACGACCGGACGATGTTGCTCATATCGCCCCGCAAGGAAAAGAGTGCCTGGTCGAAGGTCAATAAGGACAAGATTGCCCGTCTCGAGGCCGACGACCGCATCCAGCCGCCCGGTCGCGCGAAAATCGAAGCGGCGAAAGCCAATGGCATGTGGCACTTTCTCGACGATGTCGATGCGCTCATCAAACCGGACGACCTGATCGCGGCGTTCAGTGCCGTCCCGGGATCCGCGGAGAATTTCGACAGCTTCCCCGCATCGTCACGCCGCGGCATTCTCGAGTGGATCAAGCAGGCAAAGCAGAATAAAACCCGCAAGCGCAGGATCGACATGACCGCCGAGCTCGCCGGTCAGAACATCATGGCAAACCACCCGGAGAGTCAGCGCCAGCGTTGATCGGCTACACCAGAAAACCCAAATCGCGCTGCTGAAAGTTGTCGATACTCGGCGCAACCAGTCCCAGATCCGCATCATCAATGCCGAACCAGCGAGCCAGCGTCGCGCTGTACTGATCTGCCGACGTCGTCGGGATCATGCGCCCGCTGTTGCCAACGTCATCGGGACCACCAAGCTGAAGCACGGGATAAGTACCGTACATGTCACCGAGCACAGCATCGCCCATGACCAGCTGCACGCCACCCCAGGCGTGGTCGGATCCGTCGCCGTTGGATGTCAGGGTCCGGCCGAAATCCGATTGTGTGAACGACGTCACCTGATCAGCCACCCCCATCTCGACGGTCGCATCGTAGAAGGCCGTCATCGCCTCACTTACGCCACCGAGCAGGCCGGGCTGATCCTCGTTCTGGTTATCGTGTGAATCGAATCCGCCCGTCGCAACGAAAAAAATCTGTCGCTGCATGCCGAGAGACGCTCGCGCGTCGATCAGTTTCGCAACGGTCGACAGCTGTTGACCGAGCTGACTTGCCGGAAACTGCGTGTTGCGCACAGGCGCCTGCGCGATCGCGTCACTGACCAGCTCTGCAGACGCCGTCGCGCGCCGCTGCGCTTCTGCAAACGCGCGTTCGTAAACCGAGTTGTACGTCGCCTCGATGATTCGCTGAAACGCTTCCTGCTGCTGCTGAAACGGCGGCGTATCGCCGAAGCCCTGAAACTGCTCGGGCCCCTGCGGACCCATGACGTAGGCGATCGTTTCATCCGCAGACTGCAGCAAAGATGCGCCAAACAGCGACGCGTTTGTTGCCATTTGCTGGTCAGAAACGCTGGTCCGGATCAAGTCGGCGACACGTCCCGCCCACCCCGTCTTGCTCTGGGTTTTCCCCTTGAGCGACTGCCACTGCGCCTGTTGATCGTTGTGTGAGAACAGCTGCGGCGGCAACTCTACGGACCCGTTCAGATAGGACTCTTTCGTCGTCGGCTCGATCAGCGGGCCCACATTCGCGATCAATGCGACACGGCCGGCGTCGAACAGATCTTTTACGCCCTGCATGGCGTAGTGCAAACCGAAATCGACCCCGCCCGACGACGCGGGGCTGATCGGCAACAGCTCGTTGGGCTGTAGCGCCAGATTCTGGCGCGACTGGGCGTACACGTCGTACTCGGGGCCGCTACGCGGCACCAGCATGTTGAAAGAATCGTTACCGCCGAACAAAAAGACACAGACCAGTGCCTTATAGTCCGGGAATGGTGCGCCCGTTCCGATACCCTGAGCAAATGTCAGACCTGGCGTCGCGGCAAATGTCGCCGCGGCGCTTGCGCGAAGAAACTGGCGCCTGTCCATTGCGTTCTTCATAGGTTGCTCCTATCGCTGGTACGCGAATTCGGGTGACGTGGCCACGAAGTAAATGGTTTCCGCGACGCGTAGCAGCGCGTTGTCCTGTCCGGGAATCAGGTCAAGCATGCCGCTGATTTCAGCGCGCAAGGTGTCAGAGATATCACCAAGCAACAGCTTGTCCGCGACGAGGTCGATCAATGCCAGATTGTCATCGGCAACAGCCAGTTCGTCGGCAACATTAATGTAGACATCGTCGTCACTGAAGCCGGGGTCCTCCGCTGCGACCGAGTTAGCCGCAAACGCCTGGTAGAACAGGTAGTTTGTTATCAGCGTGTTGTTGTACTCCGTTGCAATCTCCATCTCCGGCGAAACGAGATCGCTGTTTCGAATCTCTCCCGGGGGCGCGTAAAACGGGCTGAAGAAGTTGAATACCGACGGCGCCTGTAACGGGCCCTGTCCGAGCAGTATGTAGGGTGGCACGCCGCCGACCAGTTGCATCGGACCGTTCTCGGACCGAGCATCGTAGGCTCGCCAGAGTTGCGTCAGGCGCAGGAGCGGTTCTTTCAGTTTGCCGTCGAGCTCCATCGGCAGATCCGGTCGGGCCTCGTCGTCCATCAGGATAGCCTTGACGACGGCACCTAAATCGCCGCGCACGCCATCACCGCGGTCATTGAAGATGCTTGCCACTCTGGCCACATAACCGGGCGACGGATTGCTGGTGACGAGGCGTTGAATCAAGCGGATGGCAATGAACGGGCCGACGTTGTCATGGAAAAACACGTTATCCAGAGCGGCAGCAAGATCCTGTTCACCGGTTTGCCCCGCCGGCAACACGACGCCGTCGAGCAACAGCTTACTGCCTGTGTCGTGAAAATCGGGGTACAGCTGCATCGGCGTTGTGCGATTAGAGTCGGTCGGACGGGCGAATTCGAAGTTCGCGAACCCGGCGAAGTTCCAGCCGGTAAACACGTGGGCAAACCCTTCGATAACCGCCTGGTCATAGGTAGGCACCGGCTGATTCTGTGAGTCGAGGACGGTGGTTCCGTCGAGGTTCAGTTCGACCAGACCGATCGAAAACAGCTGCATGAGTTCACGCGCATAGTTTTCGTCCGGACGAATATTCAGCGCGGGATTCGGCTTTTCGTTGCCGAGCATGCTCAGGTAGATGCCCATAGCCGGATGCAGGGTTACCGCTTCGATGAGTTCGCGGTAGTTGCCAAAAGCATGCGTGGCCAACGTGTCGTAGTAGTCGCTGACCATGTACGGGAAGTTGTTCAGCGCGCCCAGTTGGGACACGACGAAGATCTCCGATAGGGCAAATGCGACACGCTGGCGAAGCTGGTCCGGCGCACTGACCGCGTGTCGAAACCAGATGTCGACCCTATCCTGATGCAGCAGGCCGAAGAACTGGGGAATCGGCTGCGCCTGCACGTGCGGCAGCTGCAGCGACGCGGGCATCGCGATCTGATCGTCGATCCAGTCTTCGAGTCCGCGGTCGATAACGCTCTGCACATCGGCGGCGGTTGCGCCGAACGTCGCCTGGTTCAGTAGCTGGAAAGACTCTGCGGCGGTAGGGCCCGGTGCTGGAGGAGGCGGTGGCGGTGGAGGCGTCACTCCGCCGCCGTCGGACGACGAACCGCCGCAGGCGCCCAGCGCCAGCGTTGTGACCACAATAGCAATTCTGCCGATGTTCATACCTGTCCCTCCCGTATTACGCGCCGGCCTGCCGATCCCTGACTACCGGCCGTCTAACTCGCGCAGGCGTTCAACCTGCTCGGCGGTCAGCAGATTCCGCAACTCAATCAGTAACGCCACCTGCCGCTTCTTGACCTGATTCTCCGCCGCAAGCGCGGCATCGACGTATTCAAGGACCTGCTCCTTGTCGACCGGCGTTTCGTCCAACCCGGCCAAAAGTGCCTGATAGGCTTCCCGCAAGTCCCACTCATGCTCTGCAACGTCCGACTGCGTATTGATCACGGCCTGTCGCAGCGCGGTGTATTGCTCTCGGCTGAGTTCGAGCTCGTCCTGGTTAGTCATGATGAGTTCGGGGGCAAACAGCTTGCCTTTGAACACATCCTCCTCGCGACTCTGCCGATCCTGGGCGACAGCAGCGGCATTGGCCGCAAGTACGATCGCCAAGACTGCACAAACAACTGTGTGCTTTCTCATAACAACGTCCCTTCTTCGAAAATGGTTGACGACGGCCAGTCCGGGATGGTCCAGCGTGTCTCCTGGTATATGTCGAATGACCGGCTCGGCAGCAGCGTATCGCTCGGTGCCCGCCATTGCGTCCCGGTGAGCATCGATTCCTGAATCAGAAATTCGTCTGCAGGCGTATTCGGTCGAATCGCGATGCCGATCAGCACAGCGGCGGCCAGCGCGGCAACCCAGGCACCGGCCCGTCGCTTGCGGCGCCCGCCCGCCACCTTCGCTTCGGCCTCGGTGAACATTTGTTCGAACGCCGGCGGATCTTCGCGCCGGTCTCGCAACGACCGACGCAGCTCCTCCTCCAGCCAGCGCCCGCTCGAAGGCTTCTTCATGCGAACGCCCCCGTCTTATCGTCATCGCGCAGGTCTGCCAGCGATGCCGCAAGCGATTTCTTCGCACGATCGTAATGCACACGCCCCGAACCAACGCTGATGCCCATAACCGCAGACGCCTCCTGAATAGTCAGTTCGCGGCAAAACACGAGTTCGGTTATGTCGCGCTGGCGGGCCGGCAGCGCACGAACGGCGGCCCAGACACGATCGCGGCGACGGCTATCGGTCGCCGGCATGGCAATCGCTGTCGGGTGCTCTACGGCTGCGGTCTTCAGGAGGCGCAGGCGAATCGTTCGGCGGCGAAAGCGGCTTCGCGCGAGGTTCTGCACGACGCCGAACAGGAATGTCTTGAGCGTTGAGCCGCCCTGGAATCGCGCACGTCCGGTCAACACTTCCATGTACGCCTGTTGCATCAGATCTTCCGCCATGACCCGGTCGAAATCACAGCGTGACATGCTCCAGCCGAACAAGTCGTCGTGCAGTTCGGCAAGTTCTCGGCGGGCAATGTTCGGATTATTGTCAAGCGCATCATCGTCCCTCATCCGGGCCTCCTGATGCTTAGTTGACCGGAATCGATGGTTGTATGACACATCGGGTAGCAAAGCGAGGAACGGTGTTCGCGGATGTGATTTCCGTTACCGTGTGCCGATGGGCATCGACACCGGCTGGCAATTCTGGATCGACCGCGGCGGCACGTTTACGGACGTCGTAGCGCGACGCGCCGACGGGCACGTCGTCACCGCCAAGCTTTTGTCCGACGATCACAGCCATTACGCCGATGCGGCAGCCGAAGGCATTCGGCGAATTCTTGCGGCGCACGGCGATGGCCACGTTGATGCGATCAAGATGGGCACCACTGTCGCGACAAACGCGCTGCTGGAGCGACAAGGCGCGAGGACAGCACTGCTGGTGACGCGCGGCTTCGGTGACGCTCTGGCAATCGGCTATCAGAACCGGCCGGATATTTTCGCCACGAAGATCGTCAAACCGCCACCGCTGTACGACACGGTGGTGGAGGTGGACGAACGGATGGCCGTCGACGGTTCAGTCGTGCAGCCACTGGACGTCGAGGCGGCGCGGGCAGAGCTCGACGCTCTCCGTGGAGCCGGTGTCGAGTCCGTCGCTATCTGCTTGCTGCACGGCTATCGGTACCCGGCGCACGAGGAACAGCTTGGCAGACTGGCCAATGCCGCGGGATTTTCCCAGGTCTCCGTGTCACACGACGTCGAAGCGCTGGTCAAGTTCGTCAGCCGTGGCGACACGACCCTCGCGGACGCTTACCTGACACCGGTCCTGCAACGCTATATTGACCAGCTGCGCGATGCGCTGGCCGACGTCTGCGAGCCGGAACGCCTGATGTTCATGCAGTCGGGGGGCGGACTGGTCGATGCGAGCCGCTTCCGTGGCAAGGACAGCGTGCTGTCGGGACCCGCAGGCGGTGTCGTGGGGATGGCACAGGCGGCCAGCGCGGCAGGGCTTGAACGGCTTGTCGGTTTCGATATGGGCGGCACGTCTACGGACGTCACCGCGTACAGCGGCAGCTACGAACGCACGTCGGACTCCGAGGTTGCGGGTGTTCGGCTTCGTGCGCCGATGATGCAGATTCACACCATCGCTGCAGGCGGCGGCTCGATCCTTCGTTACGCCGACGGCCGCTATCAGGTGGGGCCGCAGTCGGCCGGCGCGGATCCCGGTCCGGCCAGCTATCGTCGGGATGGCCCGCTCACCGTCACCGACGCGAACGTCCTGCTTGGCCGAATACTGCCGGACTTCTTTCCAGCAGTGTTCGGACCGCATGCGAACGAGAGCCTGGATCTGGAAACAGTGCGGAGGCAGTTTGACGCGCTGGCCCGCGAGATTTCCGCCGATAGCGGTGCGGCAGTTACACCGGAATCGGTCGCTGCCGGTTTCCTGGCCGTCGCCAGCGAAAGCATGGCGAACGCGATACGCAAGATCACCATTGAGCGCGGCGAAGACGTCCGCGATTACACTCTGTGTTGCTTTGGCGGCGCCGGCGGTCAGCACGCCTGCCGGGTTGCGTCGATACTCGGGATGCGGCGCATCTGGCTGCATCCGCTGGCCGGAGTTCTGTCCGCCTACGGAATGGGGCTCGCGGACGTCCGTGTCGAACGGAAGCGTTCGGTCGACGTGGAACTGAACGAGCTGACGCTCGACGGGCTTGGCGCAACGCTAGATGAACTCCGGCAGTCCTGCAGGAACGAACTGGCGGCGCAGCATATTGCCGAGCCAAACCAACGCATCGAGACTCACTTCGGGCTGCGAATCCGTGGAACGGATACTGTTATCGACGTACCGGAAGCAACTGCCGCAGCCATGCGCGAATCGTTCGCGAAGGCCTATCAGGCACGTTTTGGCGCCACCATGCCCGACGCCCCTCTCCTGATCTCAACCGTGGCCGCGGTAGGCAACGGCAGCGAGCAACACTTCGCCGAGCCGCTCGTCGACGAAAACGACGAACTGCGGCCGGTCGCGGAGGCGAAGTTCTGGCAGGAAGATGCCTGGACAGACGCACCGGTGTACAGGCGAAACGATATTGGCGCGGGCGCACGCATCGACGGTCCGGCCATACTCATCGAAGACACGGCCACAACGGTGATTGACGAAGGCTGGCGCGGCGTTATCGGGGCAAACGGCCACCTGCTGCTCGAACGTGAGGCTACGCAGTCGACAGGCAAAACGGCTGATAACGATCGACCGGACCCGGTACGGCTCGAAGTCTTCAACCGACTGTTCATGCACATTGCCGAGCAGATGGGGATCGTACTGCAGAACACGGCGGTCTCCGTGAACATCCGCGAGCGACTGGACTTCTCCTGTGCGCTGTTCGATGCACAGGGACGTCTGGTCTCGAACGCACCGCACATGCCGGTGCATCTCGGATCGATGGGCGAGAGCGTGCGCAGCGTGATTCGCGCCTGTGGTCGAGATCTGCGCGACGGCGACGCCGTGATGCTGAACTCGCCGTACAACGGCGGTACTCACCTGCCTGACGTAACCGTCGTTACGCCGTGGTTTGGGGGCGGCGACACTCCCGCGTTTTACCTCGCATCGCGGGCACACCACGCGGACATCGGGGGCAAGTCACCGGGTTCCATGCCGGCAGACAGCGCGCACATCGAGGAGGAAGGCGTACTCATCGATAACGTCTTTCTTGTCCGTCAGGGCGAACTGCAAGAAGACGCGGTCCGTGAACTGCTGGGCTCAGCGCGGTATCCGGCGCGCAACATCGAGCGAAATCTGGCCGACCTGCGCGCGCAGCTCGCTGCGAATCAACAGGGCAGTCGGCAGCTGGACAAGGCGATCGAGCGCCACGGGTTCGAGACGGTTCAGCGCTATCTCGGTTACGTGCGCGAGAATGCCGCAATCAGCGTACGCAGACTGATCGGAAATCTCAGCGACGGCGAATTCGAATACGAACTCGACCAGGGCGACGTTGTACGGGTTGCCGTCAAGGTGGACAGCCGGCGCCGCAGCGCTGTCGTCGACTTCAGTGGCACGTCGACGGAGTCCGCCTCGAATTTCAATGCACCGGAAGCGGTCACGCGTGCCGCCGTTCTGTACGTTTTTCGCAGCCTGATTACCGAAGAGATCCCGATGAACGAAGGCTGCCTGGATCCGCTAGAAATTGTCATCCCTGAGGGTTCTCTGCTGAGTCCGGCCTACCCTGCGCCGGTTGTTGCCGGCAACGTCGAGACGTCGCAGTGCGTGACCGACGCCCTGTACGGGGCATTGGGAGCACTGGCAGCCTCACAGGGGACCATGAACAACCTGAGTTTCGGCAACGAACGGGTTCAGTACTACGAAACGATCGCCGGCGGCGCCGGTGCGGGACCGGGCTTCGATGGCGCAGACGCGGTGCAGACCCATATGACCAACTCACGCCTGACCGATCCCGAGGTGCTGGAAATGAATCTTCCGGTCCGGCTGGAGTCATTCAACGTGCGCGAGGGCTCAGGCGGCCGGGGCCAGTGGCAGGGCGGCGACGGTACGGTGCGGCGCCTTGGTTTCCTCGAAGCAGCAGAGGTCTCGATCCTCTCCAACCATCGGCGAATCGCGCCGTTCGGCCTGCAGGGCGGGGGTAACGGCCTGCCGGGCCGGAACACACTCATACGCGCGTCTGGTGAGACGCTCGCACTCGAGGGCACCGCAAGTGCGCAGGTGCTGCCCGGCGATACGATCGAGATCAGGACCCCGGGTGGCGGTGGCTACGGCGACCCCTTGCTGCGCGAGGATCCGGCGCCTACCAGATCTTGACGCGTTCCTCCGGCGCCAGATACAGCGCGTTTTCCGCATCAACCTCGAACGCCTCGTAAAACTCGGGCACGTTGCGGACCACACCGTTGGTCCGGTAGATCGCCGGCGAGTGCGGGTCCGTGTTGATCTGATTGCGGAGCGCCTCGTCCCGGATCTTGTTGCGCCAGGACTGTGCGTAGCCGATGAAAACACGCTGTCGACCGGTGTACCCGTCGATCACCGGTGCCTCGCTGCCCTGCAGGGATTGTTCATACGCGAGCAGGGCGATACTCAGTCCTCCCAGATCGCCGATGTTCTCACCAAGGGTGAACAGGCCATTCACCTTCAGATCATCGAATGGCTGATACGCAGAGTACTGTTCGACAAGCCTGGCCGTTCGCGCCCTGAACTCGTCACGATCCTCATCGGTCCACCAGTTTCGCAGTACGCCATTGCCGTCGAAGGCACTCCCCGAATCATCAAAGCCGTGACCGATTTCGTGGCCGATAATCGCGCCTATGGCGCCGTAGTTGACCGCGTCATCCACTGTCATATCAAAAAACGGCGGCTGCAGAATTGCGGCCGGAAAAACGATTTCATTGAGCGCGGGCTCGTAGTAGGCATTCACCGTTTGCGGTGTCATCTGCCATTCCTCGCGGTCGACCGGCTTTGACTGTCGTTCGAGCCTGCGCTGATACTCGGCGAGTGCCGCGCGCTGCATGTTCCCGAACAGATCGTCCGCGTCGATGTCGATGGCCGAATAGTCCCGCCACTTGTCCGGATAGCCAATCTTCGGCGTAAATTTGGTCAGCTTGTCCAGAGCCTCTGCACGCGTCTCCTCTCCCATCCAGTCGAGGTTGCGGATACTGGTGTCATAGGCACCGATCAGATTTTCGACGAGCTCGAGCATGCGTGTCTTTGCTGCGGGCGGAAAATGTCGATCGACATAGATCCGGCCGACGACTTCGCCCAGCACCCGATTGACGCTGTTGACACCCCGGCGCCACATCGGCTGTGGTTCTTCCACGCCGCGCAAGGTCTTCGAATAAAAATCGAAGTTCGCTTCATCAATCGTTTCGTCAAGACGCGCCGCGTTCGCATTCAGCGCCTTCCATTTCAGAAACGTCTTCCAGGTATCGAGCGGCGTGTCGTCGATGATCGGGCCGAGCGCCTGCATGTGCTCGACCTGCGTAATAACCAGCCCGTCCACAAAGCCGACTTCGGCTTCCTCGATGAAAGCATCCCACGCGAAGTCCGGCATGAGTTCGTCCAGCCGGTCGAGCGGGTACTTGTTGTACATCTTCTTCCGGTCCCGGGTGAACTCCTTGGTCAGGTGAGCCTCGGCAAGTCGCGTTTCCAGAGCCATGATCGTCTCTGCGGCGGCGGCGGCTTCGGGCAGTCCGGCGAGACCGAACATCGTTTCGATATGCCGTACGTACTTCTCACGAATCTCGACGGACTTCTCGTCATCCAGGAAGTAGAAGTCGCGATCCGGCAGACCCAGACCGCCCTGCCACGTGTACATCATGTAGGTATTCGGATCCATGAAGTCCACGTACTGCAGAAGATGAAACGGCGTATCGATACCGATGCGATTCGCCTCGGCAAAGTACACCGCCAGATCCTCCAGCGAGGAGAGCGCATCGATCTTCTCGAACTCCGGAACAAGCGGTGAAGTCCCGAGCGCGTTGCGGGTTTCCATATCCATGAACGATGCGAACAGGTCGCCCACTTTCTGCTCGTCACTGCCCCTGGCAAAGTCCCCCGCGGCGGACTCCTCGATGATCGCTCGCACGTTCTCCTGCGATTCTTCCTGCAGGATCCAGGCAATCCCGTAGCTCGCCTTGTCAGCCGGTATCTCCGTGTCGCGCACCCAGCCGCCGTTCACATAGGAAAAAAAGTCGTCACCAGGATCGACGCTCTTGTCCATGTACTCCTCGTACACGCCGGAGCGTAGCGTCGTCGCACCGGCCGATTCTGCCGACTGCGCAGCGGGTGTACTTTCAGGCGCCTCACCACAAGCCGCGAATGAGGCGGCCAGGATTGCCAGGAAAATGCTCTTCTTCATGGGAAATGTTGCTTCCGATCACGAACTGACCGCGGATTGTAGCCTGACCGTCGTAGAAGGCACGGGAATTGGTCATACCCCTTGCGACTAAGCCCGTTGTCGTTCGGCGACGAAAACTCCATCTCCGCGTGAAACTTACGTGAGATCTGGCGTGCATGATTGTCCCCAACGACGTACCAGTTCGCCAGAACGTCGGGCCCGGCACTTCCACGCTCCCAGTCCCGCAAGCCGGGCTCGACCCTGGCCCCTTAGCCAGAATGAGCAAGAAAATTCAGACAGTTAGCGAATTTCGAGAGCGGCGCCGTGATAAAGCACCGGGGTTTCCGGTCTCCTTTGGCAGCGATACGGACCTGAATCACGATCGAGGTACGGTGCCGATGCAGGAAAAGCGCATCCTGGTGGTCGAGGACGAGAGCGATATTGCCGATCTCGTGCAGTTACATCTCGAAAGTCTGTGCGATGAGGTCGTCGTCGCGGTGGACGGTCATGAGGGCATGCGGCTGGCTACGTCCAGTCAATGGGCGCTGATCCTGCTCGATCTGCGTCTGCCGGGCCCGGACGGACTGCAGATTTGTCGTGCCGTCAGGCGTGAGCGTCCCTATCAGCCAATCATGATGCTGACCTCGAAATCCTCGGAACTCGACCGCGTTCTCGGGCTCGACACCGGGGCCGACGACTATCTGACCAAGCCGTTCAGCGTGCTCGAACTCGTTGCACGAGCTCGGGCGATCCTTCGTCGCGTAGAAAACGTACAACGGCTGCAAGCCGGTGACGACGCGAGACCAACCCATATCGATGCCGGAAGCCTGACCATCGATCCGGCCACACGCGAAGTCCACCGCGACGGGCAACCCATCGAGTTGACGGCGCGCGAGTTCGACCTGCTCGAGCACTTTGCGCGACGTCCGGGTCGTGTGTTCCGACGATCGGATCTGCTGAGCAGCGTCTGGGGAACAGGACACGATGGCTACGAGCACACGGTCAATTCACACATCAACCGACTGCGCGCCAAGATAGAGAAGGACCCGTCCGATCCCAGGATGATCGTTACCGTCTGGGGTGTCGGCTACAAGTTCGCACCGGACAGCTCCGGCACGACATGACGTCTCTGTTCGCGCGACTGGCCACCGCGCTTCTGGCCATCGTCGTACTTATGGGTGGCGCGTTCATTGCTGTTGATCGCGTAAACACTCGTTTGTATTACGAGGAGTTGTCGCAGTCGCTCAACGCACCGATTGCGATGTACATCGCCGCGCAGGATCAACTGATCGCCGATGGCGCTCCCGATCTGGAGGCGCTGCGGACGCTGGCCGCGCGCGCCATGGTCGTCAATCCGACCGCAGAGATTTACCTGCTCGATCCTGACGGACGCATCCTCGGCCACGGACTGACGGATCAGCAGCCGACGTTGTCGACGGTCGACATCGGACCGGTTCAAAGGTTTATCGCCGGCGACGAGACTCTGCCGCTGCGCGGCAGCGATCCACGGGATGGACGACAGGAGAAGATTTTCTCGGCGTGGGAAATCAGCAGCGGCGACGTGACCGAGGGCTACGTTTATGTCGTGCTGGGCGGCCGTACCTACGAGGCGCTCGCCGCCGACATCAGCGAGTCGTATGCGGGGCGAATCAGCCTGATGGCGTTCGGCACCATTGCAGCGTTTGCCGGTGCCGTTGGTGTACTGGTGTTCCTGTTACTGACAAGACGCCTCAAGCGCCTGCAGCGCGAGGTCGACGCCGTGGTGGATTCCGGCTTCCGCTATTCACCCGATCTCGGCAACGTGAGACGCGACGGCGATGAGATCGATGCGCTGAGCTCAGCCTTCGTCAATATGTCGGCGCGTATCCAGGAGCAGATTGAGCAGCTCAAACAAAACGATCGGCTCCGGCGCGAGCTGGTCTCAAACGTGTCGCACGATCTGCGCACACCACTGGCGGCGATGCAGGGTTACATTGAGACCCTGATACTTCGACACGATACCCTTGGCACTGACGACAGACTGCGCTACCTGAACGTTGCCCGAAAACACACGCTCCGACTCGGCCAGCTCATCAGCGATCTCTTCGAGTTGTCGAAACTCGACTCCGCGAGCATTACGCCCTCGATAGAATCGTTTTCTCTGCCGGAATTGATACAGGATGTTGCCCAGGAGTTTCGTATAGACGTCGAGGCGAAAGGCATTACCTTGCGGATTGTCGACGCAGAGCGGGTCGGCTACACGCTCGGCGATATCGGCCTCATCCAGCGTGTACTGGAAAACCTGGTGCGCAACGCCGTGAAGTTTACGCCCGCCGGCGGCGAGATTGTGCTGTCGATTGCCCAACACCCGGAAACGGTCGCCGTAGCGGTCTCTGACACCGGCAGCGGCATTGCCGAGGAAGATCTGCCGAAGATATTCGACCGGTTCTACCGTGCGAGGGACGGTGAAGAAGCACGGTCTGATTCATCGGGAATCGGCCTGGCCATCGTGAAACGGATCCTCGACCTCCACGGCAGCCGCATCACCGTCAGCAGCAAGCTGGATACCGGCACGCGCTTCGAGTTCGAATTGCCCGCCGTGCAGCGGGCCGCATAGCGCTCGTCAGGGCACAACCTCGACGCCGTTCCAAAACGCGACCCGGCCGCGGATCTCTGCAGCGGCGTCTTTCGGTTCGGGGTAATACCAGGCAGCCGCCGTGTTTGTCTGTCCGTCGACCGTCACATCGTAATAGTGCGCCTCGCCCTTCCATGCGCAGGTGGTTCGCTTCGAGTTTGGCGAAAAATCCCCGATGCGGAGCGATTCCGCCGGAAAATAATGGTTGCCTTCGACGACAACCGTGTCGTCGCTTTCAGCGATCACCTTGCCATTCCATATTGCCTTCATGCGCACTCCGCAGTTACCGGCGCAAACGCCGTTGCGGCCACTCTGCAGCCCTGCGCAGACTGATGCAAGGTCAGCCAGACATACTCAGGCGAGCCGATGGGCTGGAAGGAAAGCAGTATCGTAACCCCCCTTTTAGGGTCCAGCGGATCGACGTGCAGGCCCGACTCGCAATGCACGTCGAAGCGCTCATTCGCGAACGCGCCGCTCTCCGCCAGACTGACCATGAAGGCATGAACCTGCGCGCGAACCCGATGGGCTACGCGCGTGCCACCGGGCTGGAACACCGCCCAGCGAGTCGCCCGCCCGATCGCATTCGTCACGTGCAGACACAGTCGGCGCACATGCAGGCAGGCAAACTTGCGGTCGAGCTGGGAATCGCCGGCAAGGGTCACCGAGCCGCCCACAGACGCGCGACCGGCTTCCGTCTTTGCGATGACATTGATTCCGGCCCGGACCAATGCCGCACCTTCTACGGCGGCAATCGGTAGCGCAGGCTGCAGATGCGAACGCAACTTAAACCCCGGATGGTCGAGGTCGTACCACGGGCCACAACGCTCATCGAGCTTGCACAAGAGGCCCGCAATTGCGCCACCAGCAACGCGTGGCAGCCTGGTCGGATCGGACCGCTCGACGACCCGCGGGAAATAGGTCATGAGATTCGGGCTGCTGTAGCCCGTGGATCGCAAGCCGACAATGGCGCTGTTGACGTTCGACCAGTCTTCGTGCGGATCCACGATAAGCATGGCGCCGCGCTTGCGACAGTACAGCTCTGCGGCAAGTATCGCCGTGGGCCCCAGATCCAGGTGCCGACCTGGCGGCGGCAGGTACAGAAGATCAAAACTGTCTACGCCATCGAGCGCGAACATACCCGTCTGCTCAGTCGTCGACCCGATCAGGTCGTAATCAGACAGCGCTTCGCCGTCCGTTCCCCGCTGTGAGTGCGCCACGTACTGTGACCGGGTCTTTATGTCCCGCCCTACCGTTGCCAGCGGCCTGGCCGGCGGCACTGGCTGCTGCACGCGAACCAGATCGGAGCTCAGCAAAACGTCGACAACGTAGCGCCGCGACGCTTCGTTGCAGCTCAGCGAAGTGTGAATCTCCTGATCAATCACCAGACCGGTCGACGGCGAGATTCGCTGGACCGTCAGGTTGAAGTGATCGTTGTCTGGGATGCGATCGTAATCAACGGATGCGCGAATATGTTCCGTGGATCCCGGCTCGACGGCGGACAACACCAGCATGCCATCAGCACACGGCAGTCTGAGTACGGCACCTATTGCATTGTTGGTAACACGGACCACGTACGCCCTGCGGCCGCCGTGTTCGAAAAACTGCTGCACCGCCGGTCCGAGGCTGCTCTGCCCCCAAACACCGCCAAAGCGCTGGCTGAACTGGGCGAGAGAACGCACCAGGACAGGAGTATTGAGGGGACCTCGGAGAGCGCGGCCGACAAAAGCAACCACGGTAGGCGTGTTGACGTCGACGGGCTCATCCATCGCCGTCATTTCGGTGACCGTGATCCCACGGCCAGAGGCATCTGACAATCCTGTCTCCGGCAAGTCAGTCAGATTGGGCTTTCGGGATTCTAAAGTGTCGCTGACGCGGATGCTATGGTTTGTGCGATGAAGCGAAACCCATCGCAAGCGGGATACACCCGATGACCCAGCCGGATTTGCTGCAGGCACATTTCCCCGGACTTGCCGAGCGCCTGCCCCGGGTATTGCTTGCTGCGCTGCCAACGCCGCTTCGTCGCGCGTCGCTCGACACAGACCGCGGCGCAGCCGACATCTGGATCAAGGACGACAGAAACACGGGGTCGATCTATGGTGGCAACAAGGTGCGCAAACTCGAGTATCTGTTCGGTCGTATCGACCGCCGTCGCGTCGACGGCGTTGCGACGTACGGTACCGTCGCGTCGAACCACGCGCTAGCAACCGCGATGTACGCAGTTCAGCTGGGCTATCGGCCGATCTGTTTCCTGGCTCACCAGACCCGCACCCCGCTGGCCGCTGCGGCGCTGGCGACGCATCTGCGGATCGGCACGCAACTCGTTCCGTATCACGGCAATCGCCGGGCACGTATCGACCTGCAGCGAAAGATCCTGCGGGGTCACAGGGTTGCCGTTATCCCGATGGGCGGTTCGTCGTGGGCCGGCTGCCCGGGTTTTATGACAGCAGGCCTGGAGCTGGCAGCACAGATAGACGCCGGTGAAATGCCCTGCCCTGATCGACTGTACGTTGCGACCGGGACGATGGGGACGGCAGCCGGCCTGGCTCTGGGGCTCGCGCTCGCCGAGCTGCCCACGGAGGTACATGCGGTCCGCGTGTCGGACGTTTCTATCGCCAATCAGGAAGTCATTGATCGGCTGATGCGAAAGTCCTGCTACATGCTGCATCGGCTGGACAACGAGTTTCCGGAATCGCTGCATCGACGGGTACGCCTTCGTCTGCGCAACGGGTTTTTCGGCCCCGGCTACGCAAAAGGGACAGCCGCCACCGACGAGGCGATTGCGGTCGCGAAAGACCAGGCAGCGCTGCAGCTGGAAAGGACCTACACGGGCAAAGCGTTTGCGGCGCTGCTTCACGACCTGCGGGAAGACGCGGTCGCTCGAGTGCTATTCTGGAATACCTACTCCGGATTGCCGCAGAGCAGCCAGCCGTTGCTGGATTTGACCGGCTTGCCTGACGAGTTTCACGGCTACCTCAGGGCGGCGCACGCCTAGGCCGCCCGATTGTCGTCTGCGGGACTGTCGTCCTCGGTCTGTTCGCTCTTGTTCTTTTCGTTCCTGATCTTGTTGTCGTTTCGGGAGACTTTGCCAGACGTCTCGCGACGCTCGGTTTCCGCCAGTGCCTCGTCGAGCTCCTGCTGTTTGCGTTCGACCTCCTCCATCATGAGATCGAGCCATTCACTCACGAGGTAGCTCCCCGTCTGCCCCGTCTGCCTCGACGTCGTCGACGGGTGTATCCAGCAGCTCTCGCACCTCGGCGAGCGTGGGCACATCCGGATCGGCAACGACGATGTTTCTGACCACGCGCGCCCGCTCGTACACCTCGTCGAGATCGTTAAGCATCACGCGAGCGGGCACGCCGGACCCGTCGGTCGCGACCGCCTCGACGTTGCTGCGCAGGCGCTCCATCGCCGTTTCCGGCAGATCCTCGCGGAGCCTCGCCATCAAAGCATCGAGATGCTCGGCCGGGCTCACGGTGTCGTCTTCGAGCGGCGTATGTGCTTCGACAAGCAGCTCGCCGTCTCGCCATCCGGCGAGCAGGGGCTGGTTGACGATCATGACGTCGGCACCCAGCGCAACGAGAGGGTACAGCGCTTCAATGTTCTCCGGATAAAGGCGCACGCAGCCGTGGCTGACGCGCATGCCAACGCCGTATGGCTGGTTCGTGCCGTGAATCAGATAACCGGGCATGTCCAGTTTCAAGACAAAGCGGC
Source organism: uncultured Woeseiaceae bacterium (assembly GCA_964565135.1). Lineage (GTDB taxonomy): Bacteria > Pseudomonadota > Gammaproteobacteria > Steroidobacterales > Woeseiaceae > JBFGFX01. The sequence continues at coordinate 10,407 of CAZMEA010000011.1, read as the reverse complement.
CCAGCGGATTGTCTGGCCCAGGCGGCACGACCGCCGGCAGCGGATCACCCATCTCGGCGTGCTCCTTGCGGACGGATGCCGGTACCCACCAGTGCGGATCACGAGCCTTGCTCACGACAGACGCGGAACCGAGCGGCGTCTCCCAGCCTACGCGGCCGATGCCGATAGGATAGGTGATGACCTTGCGAACGCCGTCATCGCCAACCGGCGGGTAGTAGAACAACCGCTTGCTGGCAATATTGAGCACGATGCCGTTCTGCGTCCCTTCCGGCAAAACGAACTGGGTCGGCAACAGAATCGGTGTGCCCTCGCCCGGCAACCATGGATCGACGTCGGGATTGGCATCGGTGATCTCGTCGTAGCCCAGCCCGTAATCCCTCGCAATCTGGGACAAGGTGTCTGACTCGCGTGTGAATACGAGCTGCGGTGCGCCAACGATCTGCTGATCCTCACTCTCGAGCACGAAGACGTTGGCATCGATCGGGTCGAGACGAACGCGTTCTGCGAGAGGCACCCGAGGCTCCTCGACAGTGCGCGGGAACCGCATATCCATGAAATCCTGGAAGGATGCGCAACCGCTCAGGAGCAGCATCGGCAGTAGCCACAGGAGCGTGCTTCGGTGTCCGGTTGATGTCACAGCAGTGGCGTTCCTGATGGGGGTCGAGTTGGTCAGTTTCGCAGAAATATCGGACAGACTCTATGCAAGCGTGGCCGGCGGAAACGAAACGGCCGCTCGACGAGCGGCCGTTCGGATGTTTGGTGGCTGCAGCGTCAGCGCTCGCAGTTGGGCGCCTTCCCTGCCTCTTTGGCCTCGTTGTAGTAGGCGAGTGCCTTAGGGTAGTGGCCGATCAGTTCGTTGATTCGCGTCTCGCCGGAGGGGTGAGTCGACATGTACTCGGGAATGCTGGACTTGTTCTTCTCGCCCATGGCCTTCCACAACTCGACGCTCTCGCGCGGATCAAATCCGGCTTTCGCCATGTACTCGAGTCCGATCAGGTCCGCCTCAGTCTCCTGTCCGCGACTGAACGGATTCAGGACGCCAAGCTGTGCGATGGTTCGCATCGAATTCATCGCCGCGGACGTCTGCCGCATGTAGCCACCGCCGAGAATGAGACCGATCGTATCAGCGCCGAAGTTCGTCACTTCCTGCCGCGCCATGCGCTCTTTCGGATGGTCGGCCGTCACGTGCGCGACCTCGTGACCCATCACGGCCGCCAGCTGATGCTGGTTCTCTGCAACGTTCAGGATGCCCGAGAAGACCACGATCTTGCCGCCCGGGAGAACGAAGGCATTGATCGTCGGGTTATCGACGACAGCCAGCTCCCAATACATGTCTGCATCGGGACCTTCCAGGGTATCCACGATCGCGTTGGCCACGCAGGCAACGTAGTCGATGGTCGCCCGATCCTTGACGAGAGCCGACGTTTCGCGGATCTGCTCGAACTGCTGTGCGCCAATCGTCTCGAGCTCCATCTGCGAGGCGCACCCGGCGGCCAACATGGCAGCGGCCGTAGCTCCGGCAAACCATTTCATTGCACGCGGCGTAATCGCGTTAGGCATGTCTGCGTTCCTCATTTCGTATCGACGCGCCAGCCACGCCCCGAAACGGCTGCTGAGACCGGCTGTGGCACGTCCTTTATACCTCAGACAGCGAGCCCGGACCCGGGTTCCCGGCTCAGCGGGGCAGGCGTGATTCGAACCTGCGCCGCCAGCGCGATTCGTCCATGAACTGCAGGGCTCCGTCGACACCCGACATCAGGCGCTTCTGGAGCGGCTGCTTCAGTCGGTAATGCAGACGATACAGATCGCGCTCCTGCGCGAGCTCGGCCAGGAGCTCGTCGCTGGTGCGAATTTCGTCCGCGAGACCGAGCTCGAGCGCGTGTTTCCCGTACCAGTGTTCACCGGTCGCAACCTTCTCCATATCGAGATTCGGTCGGTACTCACTAACGATGCCCTGAAACAGGGTGTGGACGTCTTCAAGCTGCTCTTTCAGACGCGCCCGGTCCTCGTCAGTATTCTTGCCGAACATGGTCACGTTGCGCTTGTACTTTCCCGCCGTCACCTGTTCGAAATCGACGCCGTGTTCGTCCAGCAGTCGATTGAAGTTGGGCAGCTGTGCGATGACGCCGATCGATCCGAGGATGGCGAAGGGCGCGACGCAAATCCGGTCTGCGACGCAGGCCATCAGATAGCCCCCGCTGGCCGCGACCTTGTCGACGACAACCGTCAGGGGAATGCCGCGCTCCCGCAGTCGCACCAGCTGCGATGCGGCCAGTCCATGCTCGTGTACGACGCCACCGTGGTTATCGAGACATACCACGACGTCGTCACCCTCTTCGGCAACGTCCAGCACCGCACTGATCTCCTCACGGAGAGAGGGAACGGCGCTCGCCTTGAGATCACCCTTGAAGTCGAGCACGAAGGTGCGCGGCTTGTGCTCCGTTGCCTTCGCCTCGGCCTTGGCTGCTTCCTTCTCCTTTTTGGCTTCGGTCTTCCACTCGGATTTGGTCATCACAGCCCGGCGCAGACCCGAGGCCATCTTTCTGAACTTCTTGTTCAGATGTTCGACCTCCAAACCTTCCTGGTGGGCAGCCTTACGACCCGCCGCCGACGCCGCTGCGATGATTGCGAGCACAGCCGCAACGAAGGTCAGCGTCTTGAGCAGGAACAGTCCGTAGTCAGCGAGAAACTCGGTCATGGTCTTTGCGAATTGGGGAGAAGCGCGGAATCAGCTTGCGAGGCCGACATTGTTCTTTTGCAGCACCTGCTCGGCGCGGTAGCTCGAACGGACCATCGGGCCTGCGACGACCTCCAGGAAGCCAAGTTCGAGTCCCTGCTGTCGATAGGCATCGAACTGCGCGGGGGTTACGTAGCGCTCGACCGGAAGGTGATTCGGCGTGGGTCGCAGGTACTGGCCGAACGTCACGATATCGACGTTGGCGTCGCGAAGGTCGTGCATCGTCTGCGCAATCTCGCTGTCCGTTTCACCGAGGCCAAGCATCAGACTGGTCTTGGTCAGCACATCCGGTCGATGCTGCTTCGCGTGACGCAGTACGTCGAGTGTTTTGTCATAGCCCGCACGTGGATCGCGGACCGGGTGCGTCAGACGCTCAACCGTCTCAACGTTCTGGGCGAAAACTTCCAGACCTGAATCAACGACCGTTTCGATATGTTCGACGACGCCGTCGAAGTCCGGCGTCAGCGCTTCGACGGACGTTTGCGGCGTGCGCGCCTTGATCGCCCGAACGCAGGCGGCGTAGTGGGCCGCACCGCCATCCGCAAGATCATCGCGATCAACGGAGGTGATGACCACATACTTGAGAGCCATCAGCTCGACGGCACTGGCCGTGTTTTCGGGTTCTTCCGGATCGAGCCAGCCCCGCGGATTACCGGTGTCTACCGCGCAGAAGCGGCATGCCCGGGTGCACACCGAACCCATGACCATGATGGTCGCGGTGCCTGCGTTCCAGCACTCGCCAATGTTCGGGCACATGGATTCTTCGCAAACCGTGCTCAGCCGATTGTCTCTGACCGTCTTGCGCACAGCCGAGAAGCCGGCGCCGGACGGCATCTTGGCCCGCAGCCAGGCGGGCTTCCGCCCCGGGACGAGAGGCTCGGCGTCGGCACGATTCTTCTGCCCGTTCTTGATTGCCGTGAAACCGGCGTCCGTCGTGTACTTCGTACCCGTCGGAACGATCGGGATACCTCGAAATTTTTTGGTGGCTTCGCTCATCAACAGTCAAAAGCGGCGGCGCGGCCGCGTATTGTCTCACGGAACGGGACACGCTGCAGACCCGGTGATCCTCGGGATATGAGCCCACCAGTGGCGACTTCAAGCAATAAAGCCGGAAAAATCCGACGCCGGCGCGGCTGAAGCTCTACAAAGGCAAAAAAAATCCCGACACCAGGGCCGGGATAATCAGGGGGAAGAAGCACGTTCCAACGTGCGCCAGAAGCACTCCAGAATTCGGTCAGTGCAGCCTTGACCAGCTCAGCAAGGTCACATCGTTTTGCTGCAGGTCGAAGTTGCGGGCCAGTACGGCCTCGATGTCGGCGATTTCCCAGTCGTGGTCGATCGGGCGATTCAGCTCGATGACGCCACTGAACTCATTGCCACCCTGATAGCTGGCATCGTTCAGCCGGAACTGCGTGTAGTACTTCGCTGACATGGTTGACAGAATACGGCGCACATCGGCGGGGTACTGTGAGCCACGCCACAGATTGCGGCCGACCACTCCCGAAGCCGCGAAACAGTGACGACCGTCACACCGATCCGCAATTGTCAGCGACCGATGATCGCGTCCGCGACGGTCATAAATCCGCGCATTGCCCGCCCCCGCCGGCCACGCGTAAAATTGAACGTTACGTCAAATAAACATCCATATAGAGATGCACAGCACAGTTTCGCCGCCATGCGCCCGGTAACATCGCCGCATTCTGCAAGCCTTGCTGTAACTTTCTGTTTATACGAAGTATTCAGGATATTGAGATGATTTCCAGCATCGAATCCCGGTTTCCTCACGTCATCGCTCTGGTCGCGACTTTGCTGCTCGCCGGACAAGCTCTGGCCCAGAACGAGTTGCACAAGACCTTCCTTGGCGATGCCGACAAGGCCCTGGCGGCAGCGGATGCCGCAGACGCAAAGCTCTTGTCGCCGCGAAACTACGAACGCGCCACTGACGCTTACGAGAACGCCGTCGAAGGCCTAGAGCGCGGCCGCAATATCGAGTACGTCCGGAACGAAGCGAAAGAAGCCGAGGATTACTTCAAAGCCGCAAAAACAGCAGCCGACGTCGCGCGAACGGCGCTTTCGCAGGTGATGAAGAGTCGACAGGATGCGGCGAATGCTCGCGCTCCTGAGTTGTCGGCCGATCTCTGGAGTCGTGCGCAAGACGAATTCGGCGATGCAATCCGTTACCTGGAGCGCGGTGATCTGAAGCGAGCGAAGCGCCTCGATATCGAAGCGACGAGCCTGTATCGCGATGCGGAGCTTGTCGCCATCAAAGCGCAGTATCTGAACGAAACCCGACAGCTGATTGCCGACGCCGAACGCGCCCGGGTTGATCGCTATGCACCGGACACGCTCGGCGAAGCCAAGCGACTTCTCGCCGAGGCCGAGAAAGAACTCAGCGAGAACCGCTATGACACGGATCGGCCTCGCAGCCTCGCCAAACAGGCGAATTACGAAGCCAAGCATGCAATCTATCTGTCCGAGGTTGTGCGCGACGTGCGCGACAAGGATCTCACGGTTGAGCAGCTGATTCTCAAGTGGGAGGAGCAGCTGCGAATGATCTCCGGCGCTGCTGATGTCGTGCCGGCCATGTCGGACGGACCGGAGTCCCTCACGGGCGAGCTGGTCGGGTACATCGAATCGATGCGTAACGATAATCAGCGACTGAACCAGGAGCGCGAGGAAGGCCTGGTGCGACTGGCGGACATGGAGGAGGAAATTCGCGCGCTCGACGAGCGACTCGGCGGCGCTACCGCCGAACGTGCAGCGCTGGTTCAGCGCCTGCAGGCACAGGAGCGCATCAAAGAACAGTTCGAGCAGGTGGAACGCATGTTCAACAAGGACGAGGCACGCGTGTTCCGCGAAGGCAATAACATCATCCTTCGATTGGTGGGCCTTGGCTTCGAGAGCGGCGCGTCAGAGCTTCAGCCCGAAAGCTTCGATCTGCTGGCGAAAGTCGAAAAGGCTATTGACGTTTTCCCCCGCAGCGAGCTGATTATCGAAGGGCATACCGATTCCTACGGCGGCGACGAGTCGAACCAGGCCCTGTCCCAGAACAGGGCTGATTCGGTTCAGCAGTACATGGTCAACGCGATGCGTATCCCGAGCTATCGGCTGATCGCAATTGGTTACGGCGAGACGAACCCGGTGGCCAATAATGAAACCGCCGCGGGTCGGGCCAAGAATCGGCGCATCGATGTCGTCATAAAGCCCAACATCGAGCCTGAGACGCAAACCAGCTTCAACAACTGATCAGTCGGATTGCGCTGACCACCAGTCGCAGACCTGCCGGGCCGTCAGCTCGTGCAGGAGGTAGCCGTATTCGTTGTGCACGTTCAGCGCGCCATCCGCGCGGTAAAACGAGAATATCTCGTGGTCGGTGATGTCTTCGACCAGCCCGAGGTCGATCATAGGACCGAAGTCATCGCGCAGCTCTCGGTCCAGCGCGGTTAGTTCTCCCACGGCGGCGATGTTCACCCAGCGACGCACGTTGGCCGGGTAGCGTTGCTCGCCAACCTCAGCGCGGCCAAGCAGCCTTTGCTGCAGAAAATTGCCGCCCAGCGGGCTGCCCATCGTCATCCATAGATCGACCGGCACATCCCTGTCTTCGCGCCGCGACATCTCCCAGAGTGCGTCCCAGGCGATGACCGAGCCCATGCTGTGCGTCAGCAGCAGCACCGGGCGATGCGCGGCAGCCGCGGCCTCCAGTGGCACCTTGAGCAGGCGACGCACGTGCGCGCCGATGTCATTCTCATTCTCGGCGTAGCGCCGCAGATCGCGAATATGAACTTCGAGCTTTTCATTGGCGAGGCGCGGAATCAGAAACGGCAGCATGTCGCCCATCCGATAACCCGCATGCAGCAAGCGCCGCTTCCAGTGAACGGCATCACTGATGTCCTCGATCGTCGGCTGGCTTTTCTCGATAGCGGTGTCGATGTTCGGCAGGTCAAGGGCGATGTCACGATGGGCGCCATAGAAATCGAACGTCCAGCTGACCAGATCGAAGGCGCCGGCGGACCCGGATATGTCGTCGGCGACGTCGGGGTCGACCCGCTGAACGGATGCCAGCAGACACCGCCGCAGCTGTTCGTGATGCAAACCAGCCTCGGGCTTGGGCAGCAGTCCGGGTACGTAGAGAATCAGTGGACTGCCGATCATCTCAGTCGCCGGCCTGCGCCGTTGCCGCGTCAAGGAGCGTGTGCAGCTCGGACATGGTCCTTACCGTGGCGTCAGGCGCGGGCAAATGCTCCGGCCAGTCGGCATTCGTACGGTTGATCCACGCGGTCCGAAGACCCGCTTCGGCGGCCCCGACCACGTCGAACTCCGGGTGATCGCCGACGTGCAGCACTTCCTCGGGGCGAACCCCGGCCCGATCAACCGCCGCCGCGAAGATGCGCGCGTGCGGTTTGGCCACACCCGTTTCGGCCGCACTAACGGCACCATGAAAGTAGTGATCGATACCAATACGGACAAGGCTCGCGTTGCCATTGGTGACGGCGATGACGGTGAAGCGTTTGGCCAGGGATTCGAGCGCCGGCTCGACATCAGGAAACAGTTCGACGCGATTGCGCGCTGCATCGAACACGTCGTAAGCAGCGTCGACCATGTCGGCCTCGTACTTCGCCGCGGCCGCCATATGCGCAAGCACACGTTTCCTCAAAAAGCGGAAGTCGTGCGCCATGTCAGCGTGTTCCAGCGCAACCTGTTTGCGTAGCTCGAAGGCGACCTCCGGCGAAAACTGCGCTGTTACTCGAGGATAGTGTTCGCCCAGCCATGACCAGAGTTCGACTTCCGCCCGTCGAATGACGGGCGCAACTGCCCACAGGGTGTCGTCCAGGTCCAGGCTGATTGCGCGTATTTGTCGCACGTCGAGGTCAATGCGGAAACGGGGCGCTGATTGTCACTTTATAATGGCGGCCGGTTCAACAGACGACAGCACAGGACGTGTTCGACGATGAAATATCTGCATACGATGGTCCGGGTCAGCGATCTTGACGCCTCACTCGACTTCTACTGTGACAAGCTCGGTCTCGAGGTGCTGCGGCGCAAGGACGTCGAGGCGGGACGCTTCACGCTGGTCTTTCTTGCCGCACCGGGCGACAGCGACGCGCAGGTGGAGCTGACTTACAACTGGGACCCGGAAGACTACGGCGAAGGTCGCAATTTCGGCCACCTTGCGTACCGCGTCGACGATATCTACGCCACATGCCAGCGCCTGATGGACGGGGGCGTGACGATCAATCGACCGCCGCGCGACGGTCACATGGCGTTTGTCCGCTCGCCGGACAACATATCGATCGAGCTGCTGCAGAAAGGGGATGCGTTACCGGCTCAGGAGCCTTGGGCCTCCATGCCGAACACGGGAACCTGGTAGCCGCGTCGAGCCCTACGAAGACGGCATCAGCGGTGGCAGTTCGTCGACCAGTTCCGGGGGCGGCGCCTCCCGCCGGGGCGACAGTGTGCGCAATGCCTTTGCCAGCGCCGCACCGTCGAATTCCGGTACGCCGGCAGGTCCGTAGGCGGACCGGCAGAAGGTGCGAATCTCCGTCGCGGCCGGTTCGTTCACGCGTTCGGCCAGATCACCAAGGCTTCGCGGCGGCGCCGTCTTCCACTCCAGCTTTGCCCATTCGAGCAGCGACTGCTTCACGGTGCCGGCATCGCCCGAGGTCGCGGCCTTGCTCGCAGTTTTGAGCAGTCGCGCCTGCTGCTTGTGCAGCGGGGGCTCGGTCGGCACTTTCGATTCGCGTTTCTTCGCCGGTCGACCGGACCACCACCAGGCGAGCAGGGTCAGCAGCCAGACGCCGCCCAGAACCTCGCTGACACGCCGCCAGAACTCGCTCTCGACCACGACGGGTGGACCGCTCGCGTCGGCGCTTTCGCTTTCGGCGGAAACGACTGGCTGAACGATCTGCGGCGGCAAGGCATCCGCTGACGGCAATACCTCCAGTGCACGTCCGCCGAGACGGGCGACTTTCCAGGCACCTTCGGCGATATCCCACCAAGGCAACTCGACGTCGGGAATCTGCACCGGGCCCGGCGCCACGCCGATCATCGCGTACTGATCCGTGCGCGATGCGAGGATGCCGCCCGCTTCGGCACTGACCCTGAGCTCAGGTTTGTCCGGATAAACCTTTAGCGCATCAGACACGTTCATGTCGATCACCGGAATCTGGGTCGACAGCTGACCCAGTGACGTCACCGTCAACCGCCGTGTGATCGGCTCACCGGCCGGCAGACTGCCGGGCTCACGCGACCATTCTTCGCTCAGCTCGACCGACTTCGCGGGTAACCAGGCGGCAGTCGGGAAGTCGTCGGGCGGTGCCGGGATGGGTTTCACGTCCACGACAATCGGGTCCGACTGAAACACCTTGCGACCCGATATGCGCCCGTTCCTCAACACACGCGCCTCGAAACGCGCAGGACTGATACGAATCTCTCCGCTCTCCTGCGGAAAGAGCGCATAGACGCGTTCGTTGACCGCGTAACTGCGGTCGCTGAGCTGCGACTCGTACGTGCGTTCCTCACCGGCCGTTTCCACGAGCACGTCGACGCCGGTTATCTCCGGCTCCGACAGCCTGGGCTGACGCGTTGCGACGGCGCGATACACCTTCACGGTGTACAGCACCTGCGCCTGCACGTAGCTCTCATCGAAGTCGACCTCGGTAACGACAAAGATGTCCGCCTCGCCAGGCACCATGTTCGACTGCGGCGACACGGTGATCGGGACGGGCTCACTCTGCTCGCTGCCGATAACGACCGGCGGGATGACCAGGTCGCCGGAGCGTTTCGCCATGAGTACGTACGACCAGGTGCGACTGCGGGTTATCTGACCGTTGACGATCGTCGTGTTGCTCAGCTGGCTGCGCTGCTGAACGTAGAAGTCTTCCTCCAGCGCCGCGGCATTCGGCTCCACGTCGATAGCGGTATCGACGGTTACCTTCAGCGTGAACGACTCGTTCAGATCTATGCGCCCGCGATCGACGCTCGCGACCACTGCTGCACCGGCAGTCTGCACCGTGAGCAGCATCAACAGGAGCAGCCAGGCGAACGTGAATCGATGCCGTTCCGACATGCTGTTCCGGAGGGCGTTGACTACCATGGTTGTACCTCGTCATCCGGCCAGAGGTTGTTGCCGTCCTGGTCACGGCCCTGGCGCTGATACTGATATCTGAATTTGCGACGGAGCAGTCCACCGGGGTCATCCGGGATACGGCGCAGCCACTGCTCCATCGCCTGCTGCTCTTCCTGCGCCCGTCGGTCAGCCTGTGCCGCCGCCTGCTGCAGTTCTTCGTCGCCTTCCATTGCCTGTTGCTCGGCCTCCTGGGCAGCGCGCTGCAACTCTTCCTCCAGCGCCTCGAGATCTTCCTCGCTCATCTGCTCGTCACGCTGCGAGCTGTCCGATTCCTCGGCGTCCTCCCCGGAGTCGCCCGCGCTGCTCTGATCACTCGACTGTTCGGATTCGCTCTCGCCTTCGGACTGCTGCGCGCCACCGCCGTCCTCTGACTCCTGCTGGTCACCCTGTTCACCGTTTTGCGAATCCTGCTGCTGCATCAGCTCCTGAATGAGGTCTCGATTGAAGGCCGCATCTTCGGCATCGGGATTGATTTCGAGAGCCTTCTCATACGCCGCGAGCGCCGACTCGAATTCGCCCATGCGCGCGAGCGCGTTGCCATAGT
>CAZMEA010000010.1:16808-30223 GCA_964565135.1 uncultured Woeseiaceae bacterium | reverse complement strand
TTGGCCTGCAGAACGCACGAATCCCGCTTGCGATCGTCGTGACCACGAACACCGTCAACATCCTGCTCGACCTGCTGTTCGTTCTGGTGCTGGATATGCGAGTGGCGGGCGTCGCGACGGCGTCTGTGCTGGCCGAAACCAGCGGCATGCTGGTCGGTCTGGCCTTCGTCGGCCGGGCTTTGCGGGCGCATCCCGGAAACTGGGTTCCCGGGGCGCTGACCAACATCCGGGAGTACGGCGCGTTCTTTTCCGTGAACGCCAACCTGTTCGTTCGAACCATCGCCCTGGTTTCTACTTTTACCTTCGTCACGGCACAGGGTGCGCGGCTTGGCGGCGTCGTACTGGCGGCAAACGCAGTGCTGATGAATCTGCAGACGCTGATTTCGTTTGTCCTCGACGCGCTCGCACATGCGGCCGAGGCGCTGGTCGGTAAGGCGATTGGCCAGAAGAGCCTGGCTGCGGTCGAGCACAGCGTGCGGCTGACCTTGCGCTGGTCCGCAATGCTGGCCGTGGCATTCTGCCTGTGTTTTGCCGTCGGCGGTCCGGCGCTGGTGCGGCTTCTGACGGATCTCCCCGACATACGCAGTGCCGCTTATGAATTCCTGCCCTGGGTTATCGCGTCACCGGTTATCTCGGTGTGGGCTTATATCTACGACGGTGTGTTTGTCGGAGCCACGCGCGCACGCGACATGCGCGACATGATGCTGGGCGCGGCGCTGCTGGTGTTTCTGCCCGCCTGGTATCTCCTGCAGCCCCTCGGCAACCACGGTCTCTGGCTTGCGTTCACCCTGTTCATGGCCGCCCGGGGACTGGGCATGCACTGGGCGTACCGGCGTCGCGTGTTACCCGCGCTTGCAGCAATCTAGGGCGATTCGGCTGCGAGGTCGGCGGTTACTCGACCGTGCTTTTCGCACTGCTCCGGAATCGACGCCCGGGCCCAGGCGTAGGACAGAATTCCGGTAATCAGATTCGCCAGCGCGTAGGCGGCGAAGATCCCGGCAACGCCGAGCCACAGGTCGAGCGCGATGGCGAGCGGCACATAGATCACCAGCATGCGCGATACGCTGATGTACACCGCCGGAATCGGCTTACCCATCCCGTTGAACGACGCGTTCATCACCATCACCATGCCGTAGGTGCCATAGCTAATCGGTGCTATCCAGAGGAACTGACGCGTGACGTCGGTAACGGCCGGATTCTCGCTGAACAGGCCGGGCAGGAATCCGCTGCCCAAAGCCAGTAATGCCGCGATGACGAGCCCGGACCCGAGACAGAAAAGCGTGCAAAGGTGCAGCGCCGTGAAGATTCGATCAGCCCTGCCCGCCGCCATGTTCTGGCCGACGAACGGTCCGATGATCGCGGACAGCGCGTAGAAAATCACGAGCGTCAGCGACTCGATGCGGCTGGCGACACCGAAACCGGCGACGGCGTCGACACCGTGCTTCGCGATCATAGCCGTGATCACCGCCGTCGCGATCGGAATGATTGCGTTGGTTCCGGCGGCCGGAATACCGACGTGCAGAATATCGCGCCACGAACTTTTCAGCTCCGGCGTCTTCGGCTTGCTGAAACTCAGCAGCCGGTCATGGGTACGCATGTACCACAGCGACGAACCGAACAGGAACATGCGCGACAGGACCGCCGCGAGACCTGCGCCATTCAGGCCCATCTCGGGAATAGGTCCAAGCCCGAAGATCAGCAGCGGGTCGAGAATGATGTTGATGATCGACGTTCCGACCATCAGCAAACTGGGAATGCGGGTATCGCCGGTCGCACGCATGCTGCTGCTCGCGACCATGCCGACGACGACGAACGGCACGCCGAAGTACAGGAGATTCATGTAGCCAACGATCAGAGGCATCATCGACTCCGGCGCGCCGAGGAGTTCGAACAGCGGCCGGATCGTCAGCACGCCGATCACGGCGATGATGCCCGTGATCAGAAACGACAGGATCAGGCTGTCGGTGGCGAGCCTGCGGGCTCGACGCCGGTCTCCTGACCCGAGCGCTCGTGCAACGACGGATGAGGTGCCGGCCCCAAGCCCGATCGCCACGCTCGTAACCACCATCAGAATCGGAAACGCAAAACTGAGCGCAGCAAGTGCATCGTCGCCGACGCGACCGATAAACCACGCATCGACGAACGCCTGCCCCATCATCATGAAGATGCCGAACAGAACGGGCACGGTCATGTTGACCAGATGTCGGCCTACCGAACCTTCGGTCAGCCGGGATTGCGTAGGTTTCATCAGCGTTCCGGAGAGCGCGCGGATCAGCGGCCTGGGAAATGCCGCGGGATAGGCGCTGCGAAGGTCTACTATGAACCACCACCTGCAGGGGCGCAATCGATCTACCTGCCTCTGTTACGCTTAAATACATAACGGGCATAACCCGTGCCGGACCCACTGTTTGCAGGTACCCGACAACTATGAGCTGGAAGCGACTCGAGACCAGAACCGTTTTCGATAATCCGTGGATGCGCGTGCTCGAGGATCACGTCATCAATCCCGGCGGCGGCGAGAATCAGTACGGCCACGTGCACTTCAAGAATCTGGCCATCGCAATCGTACCCATCGACACCGACGGGCACACCTGGCTCGTCGGACAGGACCGATACACGCTCGGCGAGTATTCCTGGGAAGTGCCGATGGGCGGATCGCCGCTGGCCGACGACCGGGTGGCGTCAGCCCATCGAGAGCTTCGGGAGGAAACCGGGCTTTCCGCGGGCCGCATGACCGAACTGATGAAAGTACACACCAGCAATTCGATCACCGACGAGGTCGGCTACATCTATCTTGCCGAGGAGCTCACAGCGGGCGAACAGGATCTCGAGCAGACAGAGAACATTACCGCGCGCCGGTTACCGCTCGAGGACGCCATCGACATGGTGTATGACGGCTCCATCACCGACGCGATGAGCTGTGTCGCGTTGATGAGAGTCCGTGACCTCCTCCGGCAGCGCGACTAGAACAATCGCTCTGCCGTGACGACGTAGCGCAACGGCCCGCCGGGATCGTCGACGCCAAACGGGTAGCAGGTCACCAGGCTCAGGGTCGACCGGTCGGTGTCGAGCACCAGGCTGCCGCGGCGTGAATCGACGACGTCAATACCAGTGACACGAAACAGGTAGGCCTGACCTTCCGGTCGCTCGATCAGAAACGATTCACCGACATCCACGTATTGCAGAAACTGGAAGTGAGTGTCGCGATGACCGGCGATAACGCTGTTCCCCGTATCGCCCGGCAGCACACTCGCACTCATGTGGCCCGGACCAAACGCCAGCGTCCGGCCTGAACTTCCGGCCAATACGATCAACTCGATATTCCCGTCTTTTGCAGACAGCTTTGCGACGGGCGAGGTGTCCGCCCACGGCCACGGCGCCTGCGGCTGATGCTCGATGCCGGTCTTGCGCCAGGCACGCTGCATCAACTCCTGTGCGACCCAGGCCTTGGCCGGGATGTAGGCGCCCTGCCCGAATTGCCAGAAGCCGAAACACAAGAGACAAGCCACGGTGACGGCCTTAATCCTGGTCACGGCCGCGCACCGACAACACGTTCAGCAACAGCAGGATCGTTGCGAGCGCGATCAGGAGAGCGCCGTTCCGTCGGTACGCGGGCGCTCGGGTTGCCGTGGCGGGAAAACCGAAGATTGCCTTCGCACTTTGGCCGTGCGCCATCAGGTTAGGCACCTGTTCTCGCTCAAGCGCCGCCCCGGAGGGACGGACCGGCGTCTTGTCGACCGCCACGAGGCTCGTGTACTTGCTGACAACGCGGTGCGCCAGGGCGGTCTTCAGGACAGCATCGCGAACGGTGTCTGCATCGGCGCCACGACGCGCCTGGTCCATCAGGTCTGCGATGTGCGCTCGAGCCCATACCGAAGCGGTGCCGACACCAAGACGGGCATCGGCCAGCGTCAGCTCGGCACCCCAGTCACCGCCTGAGAGGCTGCCGCTGATACGGAGGATGTCACTCGTGCGAGGTGTGCGCTGAAGCCGTGCCTTGATCACAATCGGTTCGCCGGCATACAGGTCCGGCACGCTGGCCGGATAGGGTTCGGCATCGAGAGCGTCCGGCCACTCCATAACGATGTTCGTCACCATGGGCTTTTCGATCTTTCGAAACAGGCGACCCATTTTCTCTTCGACCTCGTGCAACGCGCTGATCGTTACGAACGCGCCTCGGCCAGCCTCAGCCGCCTTCCGCATGAACCAGCTGTTTGGCGCCGAGCCAATACCCACGGTGAACAGCCGCGAGCCGCCCAGGCCCTGCTCAATGAGCGTAAAAAGCTCGTCTTCATTTCCGACGCTTCCGTCCGTGACGAAAATCACCTGCTTGAGGAATTTGTCGTCTGCGTCGGTTGCGAGGGCCCGCCGGAGCGCCGGGCGCATCTCGGTACCACCGTTCGCGGCGAGACCGGACACATAGTGTTTGGCCTGGGCGAGGTTGGCAGCCGATGCGCGGACGCTTGTCGGAAACAGGGCGTGCGTTGTGGAATTGAATTGAATGACATTGAATCGGTCGACAGGGCGCAGTCCGTCAAGGGCGAGTTCGAGTGCTCGTTTGGCCTGCTCGATCGATACGCCGTGCATGGAGCCGGAGGTATCGATAACGAACACCAGATCCCGCGGCGCGATCTCTATCGCAGATGTGTCGTCCTCTGGAGGAATCAGCATCAGCAACATGTGCGCCTTGTCGTCGATCGTCTCCTCGAACAGCATCGCCCGGGGTTCAGACCCGCGAGCCGGACGCCAGGTCAGTTCGAAGTCGTGGTCCGTCTGTACGCCGGATTCGGAGAAACTTACGTCGTAGGCGTCGCCGTTCTCACGAACGCTAACCGTGTGATACCGGCTGCCGATGAACGCCAGCGGCATGCCGGTGGCAACGCGGGCATCGAGCGTGATCCGGTGATTGTCGCTATGAGCCACCATAGGCGGTGTGATCAGCGAAGCGTCCGGTACCCGGGTCGTGTCGGGCGACCAGCCCGAGCCCTGGCGATCGCCGGTCGGCCGACCCGGAACGTAACGCGGCGTCAGCGTCATCGGAAACCTCAGGCTGAACGTACCGTCGTCGTACCTGGCGGTATCCAGATAGCCGATCTCGATGGTCACAGTTTCACCCGGCCCAACGTTTGCGACTGTGGTCGTGAAGAGGTTCGCCCGCTGCTGACGGACCAGGCTGGCACGTTTGCCTTCGGCCTTGGCCGCCTCGTACGTCGCCTCCGCCTGCCGCTTTTCCTGAATCTCACCTTCGATGACACGCTCACCGACGACCAGCCTCATGCGATCGACGGCTGCGCCATCGGGCAGCGGAAAGACGTAGACACCCTCGACCCACTCCGAGCCGTCGTTACGGAAGGTCTGCCTGACGACGGCCCGCACGGTGATCCCGCTGATATCCAGATCGACGTCCGTGCTGATTCGGGTGGCCACCCGGTAGCCGGTCCGCATTCGCAGGAGAAGGCTGCCCGACTGTGCCTGATCGGGCGTCAAAATCTCCTCGGGCGCGGCCAGGCCGCGCGCGGGGTCCAGCACCGTGAGGATGGCGGCGAGCAGCACCATTACGATCACGTTCGTGCTGGCCTGTCGCCGAAGTTTGTTGTTCTGCATATCCGGAGCTCCCTTTGCCGACCAGGCTATGGAACCGCGGCGGCCGGGCGATCGCGGGACTGTGTCGTGGCAATGCGGCGATGGAATGTGGCAAATTGTGCGGTCACGACGGCCACGGGCAGGCCGGACAGGGCGCTTGAGCAAACGCATTGCAATAGTCGAGGACGAAGCGGCAATCCGCGAGAACTATGGCGCGGCGTTCCGCCGTGAAGGGTACTCCGTCGATCTCTACGCGGCTCGCCAGGAGGCGATCGATGCGTTTTCCGCGCGCCTGCCCGACCTCGTCGTTATTGATGTGAATCTTCAGGATGACGTCGAGGGCGGATTCGAGCTCTGCCGGCACCTGCGCGCGCAGTCACCCGACCTGCCCATCATTTTCCTCACAGCCAGAGATTCGGAATTTGACGCCGTATCGGGACTCCGTTTGGGTGCCGATGACTACCTCACAAAGGACATTGGATTGCCGCACCTGATGGCGCGTATCGCGGCGCTCTTCCGGCGCCTGGACGCCCTGCAGGCGCCTCAGGGCAGCGCGGAAAAACTGAGCCGCGGCGACCTTGAGATCGACGTAGACCGCATGACGGCCCGCTGGAAGAACCAGCCTGTGAACCTGACCCTGACCGAGTTCTGGATGGTGCACGCACTGGCCCGGTTCCCTGGGCATGTGAAGAACCGCCAGCAGCTTATGGACGCTGCACAGGCGGTCCTGGACGACAACACGATTACCTCTCACATCAAACGTATCCGGAAAAAATTTCTGGCCATCGATACCTCGTTCGATGCCATCGAAACCGTTTACGGCATGGGCTACCGCTGGCTGGTCTGACCGGGCAACCATGAATCTGCGTCGGCAACTGTTACTCGTCAGCTTGCTGACACTCGTGTTGCCGTGGGCGGGTTGTCAGTTCATCCGCGAAACGGAGTCCGCACTGCGCGAGGGTCAGCAGAATATGCTGGCGGATACGGCGCAGGCGATCGCCGATTCGCTGTCCCAGTTTCCGGACGAATTCATGGACGCCAGACGTGTCCGGACATTTGATGACGACCAGATTTACGCGCACAGCCTGGCCGTCGAGCCGCTGATCGACGGCTATGCCGATGACTGGACAGTCAACGCGTCTTCGAGTCGCAGCGTTCGCGGCGCCGACGGCGACATCCGCTACAGGGTGGGTGTGTTCAGGCAACATCTGTTTCTGCACACCTTTGTCCGGGACGACTCGCCGCACTTCAGTGAATCGGGTAACTCGGACCGGGTCGAGATTGTCACGAGTGGCGCGGCCGGCATTCGAACCTGGGTGCTCGCTGCCGAAGCGCCCGGCATGATGCTGGGTCGACGATCGAGCGAGAGTGGCCTGTCCGACGAAAGTCGTATTCAAGGCTACTGGCTGCTGGTACCGGACGGCTACCAGCTTGAAGTCCGGATTCCCCTCGAACTGCTCGGCGACCGTCTTGGACTGACGGTTTTCAACGATCGCGGCGCCGGCTCGGCCATACGAAGCACGACCTTCGAGGGCGACCTTCCAGGACGCCTGGTCATGCGCTCACCCGTGCTCGCCAGCGTGATCGCCGCGTACGCGCGCGACGATCTCCGCCTGATCGTCACAGACATGGCGGGCTGGCGCCTGGCGGAGGACGGCGAACTTGTCCCGGACCCGGGGACGGCATCGGGCGTCGGCTCCGGCTGGGCCCGCGTTGCCTACAACGCGCTGCTGGAACCTGGCGAAGAAGCCGAATTCGCCGAACCCGACGCCTCTGGCCGAGAACGTCAGGACTACGTTTCCGCTGCGCTTTCCGGTGAAGCTAGAACAGCGTGGTTTCGCTCTGTGGATACCGGCCGCGCGGTCGTCGCCGTTGCGCAGCCGATCTGGTCCGGAAACGTCCAAACCGGCGCGCTGGTGCTGCAGCAGGGCTCTGCAGCCATCCTGAGTCTGACCAACTCGGCGCTCGGCCGCCTCGTCAACGTGACGCTGATTACGACCGTGCTGGTCGCGCTCGTGCTGGTCGGCTACGCAAGCTGGTTGTCCCTTCGTATACGACGACTCAGCCGGGCTGCCGAGTCCGCGCTCGACAAGGACCCGGCGGCTCTCTCCCTGCCGAGCGCCCATTCCGGTGACGAAATCGGCGACCTGTCGCGCAGCTTTGCGACGGTGCTCCAGCAACTGGGCAACTACAACGACTATCTGCGTACCCTCGCGTCCAAGCTGTCCCATGAACTGCGTACACCGCTGACGATTGTCAGTTCGTCGCTGGAAAACCTCGAGCACGAAAATCTCAGTGCCGATGCCGAGCGATACACGGCGAGAGCCCGAGACGGAGCGGCGCGGCTCAAGAAGATCCTCGACGCGATGAGTGAGGCCAACCGCGTCGAAGAGCTGATGAAAAACGCGGAGCCGGAGTCTTTCGACCTGCACGCCGCGCTCGAATCGGCAACCGGGGCTTACGCAGACGCGTGGACGGAACGACAGTTCTCGTTTCGATCGGATCGGCAACCTTCCATGCTTAGCGGCTCACCCGAACTGCTGATGCAGCTGGTAGACAAGCTGGTCGACAACGCCGTCGGCTTTACGCGCGCAGGCGCCACGATCGCGCTGACCCTCGAACACGACGAACACCGGGTGCGCTTGTCGGTCTTCAATCCGGGACCGCCGCTTCCGGAGCGCATGCGACACAGGTTGTTCGACTCGATGGTGTCGATGCGGGTCGGTGACCCGGGCAAGCATCTCGGTCTCGGGCTGTACATCGCGCGCCTCATTGCCGAAGGTCACGGCGGATCAATCGACGCTGAGAACATAGAAGACGGCGTCGTATTTCATGTATCCCTTCCAACTGCCTGACACGCTATAGCCGCTGTCATACACTGCCCCCATACTATCTCGACATCTGGCGCATCAAAGGGGGATCACAGCATGGCCAACGAGGGTTATCACGAACCGATTGACGAACTCACCGATGAGACACGAGATATGCATCGGGCCATCACGTCGTTGATGGAAGAGCTGGAAGCCGTTGACTGGTACAACCAGAGAGTCGACGCCTGCAAGGACAAGGAACTTGCCGCGATACTCGCGCACAATCGCGACGAGGAAAAAGAGCATGCGGCCATGGTGCTCGAGTGGATTCGGCGCAAGGACCCTCGCATGGACGCCGAGCTGCGCGACTACCTGTTCACCGACAAGCCGATCGCGCACGAGTAGCCGCTCTGGCCGAGGCCGGCCTCTCTCGCATCGATGTCTATCGCGAGACTCACACTTTCGCCACACACCGGATTCGGCCAGTGTTGCTGATCATCCGGCGGCGCACCCGTCCAGGAACAGAGGTAGTTTTTTCATGCAGCTCAGAGCCCTAAATGCGGCAGTGCTTCTGGCCGTGGCGTCGTTCGCGTACGCGCAAGACACTACGCGTGGGCCCGACGTCGAGTCCGTCGACGCCATTATCAATGCCTACTACGACGTGATTTCCGGTCCGGCAGGCCATGAGTACGATGCCGAGAGGGACACCAGCCTGCACGCACCGCTCGCAATCATCACGCGACTGTCCGCGGCCGGCCTGGACAATCGCCATGATCTGGCCGTCGAACAAGGGACTGTCCCACCGGTCTATGAAGAAAGCTTCTTTGAAGTCGAGATCAACCGTATCGTCGAGCAGTACGGCAACATGGCGCACGTATGGAGCACCTACGAAGTGCGCCCCTCACCTGACGGTAGCGCGACGGCGTTGGGCCTGAACAGCATCTCGCTGTATCGGGATGATAGCCGCTGGTGGATCGCCTCCTGGTCTACCCAGCTTGCCGATGACGACAATCCGCTCCCCGATCGTTTTCTGGGCAAATAGACGTATGCGGACACTGATAGTCTTGGTGGCACTGATGCTGGGTCCGGGTCTCATGCCTTCTGCGAACGCCGACAACCACAAGCCGAACGTTCTGATTCTGACAACCGGCGGTACGATCGCGAGCCGTACCGATGCGCCGCTCATCGACGGTCACAGGCTCGTGCAGGCCGTTCCTGAGTTGCTGGACCACGCTGAAATCGACGTCGAGGAGTTCAGCGTCATCGGCTCGTCAAAGATGACGCCCGATCACTGGCTGCGTCTGGCACAGCGTGTCAATTCCGTGCTCGACGAGCGCGACGACCTGAACGGCCTCGTAATCACGCATGGAACGGACACGATGGAGGAGACGGCTTACTTTCTTCATCTGACCGTGAAGTCGGATAAGCCGGTCGTAGTCGTCGGCTCGATGCGTTCATCGAACGAGATCTCGGCAGATGGCCCCGCCAACCTGATCAACGCCGTTCGCGTCGCCGGGCACCCGACTGCGAACGGACATGGCGTGCTGATTGTTCTCAATGAGGACATCAGCTCGGCACGCGACGTGTGGAAAACCGACAATCGCAGGGTGCATACCTTCAGCGCCCAGGATCTCGGTCATATCGGGACCGTCGATCCGGATGGCGTCCGCTTTTACCGCAAGGTGCTCCAACCGCACACGACGGCAACCGAGTTTGACGTTATGGGTAGCAGTGCGCTGCCAGACGTGGCAATTCTGAGCGACTACACCGGTCTTGATGCGTCGCTCGTCGAGTCCTTCGCCGCTAACCCGATGGACGGCCTCGTTGTGCGCACGTTCGCCGGGGGGCGAATGAGTGCAGGCATGCTGGAGGGATTGGAGCGCATCGCAGACCGGGGCATCCCGACTGTGGTCACCTCGCGAGTGCCCGGTGGGCGAATTGTGGGCGCACCTGACTACCCGTTTCCGGCGGTCGTTGCCGACGGGCAGCCGGACAACAAAGCGCGAATCCTGCTGATGCTGGCGCTCATCAGCGAAGCGGTCGATGTCCAGAAGGTCTTCGATACCTACTGACGGCCTGAACGATATCTGGGCGATACGCCCGACGCAGCTTACAACTCGAATCGCTCACGCAGAAATCGGGCGATCCCTTCCTCGTCGTGATGGCCGATAACCGCGGTCGCCGCGGATCTGATGGTGCTGTTTGCGTTCGCCGGTGCGTAGCACTCGTCTGCCGTCTGAAACATGCTCAGGTCGTTATCGCTGTCACCGAAACAGATGACCCGTTCCAGGCCAAGCAGCGACTTCATCGTCTGAATGGCGCCGCCCTTGCTGGCGTCACTGTGGTGAACATCGAGCCATCGCCACTGCTCGCCTTCGATTGCGACGCCCGAATACGCTACGAGGTGGGGCTCGTCTTCGACGCTGTCATAAACAGCCGTAATGGCATCGCTGCCTCCGATCGCGTTGATATGCGTGATGGGCGCGTCGGCGGGGAGCGCGTCAAGGTCGCACACCTCGGGGCGATTCTCGACACCGAGGTATTCAACCAGCTGGCGCTCGACAGGGGACAGCTCTGACGTGTGATACACGGTGCTGGTGTTGTTGGCATCCAGAGTGAACACAAACGGTGTCAGTCCGTTCGTTCGGCAGGCCGAAACGACGCTATCAACTTCGTGGGGAGTCAGCATCGAATCACTCGAGTACCGCTGCTGATCCGGATGCCAGATCATGACGCCGTTCTTGTACGCCTGCGGCAGATCAAACCGGTGCCCGTCGAGCACCGCTCGCGCTCCGTGCAGCGTGCGGCCGGTTGCGACGGTGTAGGCGATTTCTCGCTCCGACAGGAGCTTCAGCGTCTCGCTGGTGTACGCCGATATGCGGGAGTCGGCATTCAACAGCGTTCCATCAAGATCGAAAACAACGAGTTCCACAGGGCAGACTCCACGGCTCAGAGAGCGCGATCCGATTGACGGCGCGCGATTAAAGCCTAGCTAATGGGCGTGACACTGACGCTACCGTCGATCGGCACGATGACTTCGTTCCGTCGCATGAAGGACGGGACGAAGGGCGCATTGTAACGCGCCGAATACGGTTGGCCGCCTAACGGGATGCCATCACGGGCCAGTGCGCGCTTGAGCAGCTGTTCGTGCCGTACGTAGTTTTTTTCGCTCCAGGATCCGCTGAACCGATGCACGGCGACGATCTTTGACGGGACTTCACGAATCCGGATTCGGGGATCGACGGGCTCGGGCAGGGTGTCGAGTGTGTACTTGCTCTCCATAACGAAAGCGTAGGTGAACACGTCCGCTGCCGCCTCGCTGCGACGGGCCGTCACCGGGGCGGTCATAGCCATGCGGACACCGTCGTCGGCGGGCCGAGATTCCACTGGGACGGTCATCGCCATCTTTTCTGCGCGGGTGTTTTTGCCGAAGATGTAGCCGGCCAGAATATTGAACGCCTTGCTACCCGCGTTGCTGTATGGGCCTTCAACATCGGTTTCGGCCACGATGTAGCGGTCGTAGCGACGGATTTCGTAATCGTCCGTCGATGAGAGAATGTCGTATCTGGGTTCTTCGGCCGCCATGGCACCGACTCCGATGAATAGCAACGCGGCGACAACAAGCCGCGCCGGGCGATTGGGTACAAACAGCATTTTTCTGGCCTCATTGTGCCGGGATACTCACAATAGCTCGAACGCCCGTCGTCTGAGTTTCACGCCTGTATGCGTTCGTAACGATCTGTATCCACGACCGTTAGTGATTGGTAAGCGGATGATTTCTATGATGATTACAACGACGCGGTTGCGCCTGACCCCGATCCGCGAAGAGCATGCGGACGTCATGCAGGCCGCGGCCGCGGATCGCGACATCGCAGACACGATGATCTCCATTCCTCACCCGTATCCCGAGGGCGAAGCAGCGCGCTGGATTGCACGACAGCAGACAGACCGAACCGACGGGCGTGCCAGTACGTTTGCCATCGAAGCCCTCGCGAACGACGGGTTCTGCGGAGTGATCGCCTTACGCGACATCGATCGCGAGCATGAGCAGGCGGAGCTCAGCTTCTGGTTGGCACGCTCCGCATGGAACCAGGGCTATATGAGCGAGGTGGTAACCGCCACGTTGCGGTACGGCTTCGAGACACTCGGTCTGAATCGCCTTTATGCCTATCACATGGTTCGTAACCCGGCGTCCGGTCGAGTGCTTGAAAAAAACGGCTTCACGCAGGAGGCAGTGCTCCGGGATCGCGTCAAGAAGTGGGGCGTGTTCGAAGACGTGTGCCTGTGGGCCATGCTGAAACGCGACTGGGTCGTGAGAGCCGAATGACCACGGCTTAAGCGCTACTATTCCCTACAAACAGACGTTTTCGGATTCCCAGGAAACCCGGAGGTCGTTGGATGAATACAGACGCACTCAACAAATGGCTGACGCTGGCGGCGAACCTTGGCGTGTTGATCGGGCTAATCCTGCTCGTCGTAGAGATCCGGCAGAACACCGATATGATGCGGTCGGAGATGAGTCAGGCGCGGGCAAACAATCGAGTTGAAGCGTATTACACGCAGGCTTTCTCCGAACACTGGCCGCGGCTGATGGCTTCGAGAAACGGCTACGAATCACGTGACGAGTGGTATGCATCATTGTCCGACGAGGACTATGAGCGCGCCCGGTACTTCTACCTCGGTGTCACCAATGAAATGGCGAATACCGCGTACCAGTGTGAACAAGGATTTCTTGACCCGACTCCCTGCCTGTCGATGCGCGCGCAACTGATCCGTGTACTTCCGGAACTGCCCTATGTCGTCTTCAACCTTGAAGCGACACCGGGACCACTTTTCGATCTCCTTCAGGACCTGGGACGGCGGGATACGAGTTTGCCGCTCTTGATGGACGATGGATCCTGGCAAGTGCCAGAACCCACGCAGACCCAGCCATTTGGGCGAGGCCTGGGTCGGCGCGAACCACGTATCAGCGGGACGCGCTGACGGTCGCGAAAATCAGTACAGTGTCTTGAGGCAGACTGA
>CAZMEA010000010.1:0-16708 GCA_964565135.1 uncultured Woeseiaceae bacterium | reverse complement strand
CAGCGGGACGCGCTGACGGTCGCGAAAATCAGTACAGTGTCTTGAGGCAGACTGATATCGGGGGCGGTATGGAATCGTCAGACGCCAACTTCATAACAGCGCTGTTCCTCTACCTCATCGTCGCTTCGACGGTGCTTTACCGAAACCCGGGACGTGGGTCGGGCTTTTCGATGTTCGTATTCGTGTACGCCGTTTTTCTGCTCGGGTTCTGGTTCGCGAGCACCTCGGTCGTCATGATCGCCTGGCTCACACTTGCCGTTGCCAATATGGCGTTTCAACTGGTCGCACTCCGGCACCAGGAGTCTACGGCCGGGACTACGGGTCTGCTGGTCGCCTCAGTGTGTCTTTGGCCTATTCAGTTTGCCAGCGCCGTGAGCAGTCAGGCAGCAAGCCGATCCGAGACGGAACGAAAGATCGTTGCGCGCGAGCGGATCGGCGCACTGCCGGCGAAGGTCACCGGTACGGTGTCATACACGCATCATATTGATGCGGATGACGGCTACGATGCGGTGTGGCTGAAGGAATTCGACGAACTCGAGTTCATGGCGGACTCGCAACTGTTCGACACGATCGGCATAGCTGAGGGAAAGGTCGTTACTCTATCCGTCAATGAGCGCAGCGCACCACCGGACGTCGCAAACGGCACCATTCTCTGGATAACCGGCGGCGACTTAAGGAGACCGGACAGCTGACGAAAGGCATAAGAATTGAGGGGCCATGAGGCCCTCCTGTTCGCAACCCTCGATCGAACGAAAGGTTACTTACGGAAAATCCACCGTCGTCGTCTGGCGGGCCGTGATCGATGCATCCTTGCCTTCCTCAGGCGCAAAGGTCGCCCCATCGCAGGTGAAGGCCGCTTCGTAGTCATCGGCCAGCAGGAAGCCGATCTCGTAGAAGTAGCTCGTGCTGCCATCGTTGTTCGTCTGCTGCTGGACGATCGCGGTAGCGACCGGATCCAGTTCGTCTTCCACCTCGTCTTCGATCGGGTTCGGGGTGATGCCGTCATTGAACAGGAAAACGGACGGCTCGCACTCCGCCGCCTCGACAAGTTCGTTGGAAACGACACCCGACAGGGTGCCGGCTTCAACGTTGTTCACCAGCCGGATGGTCGGTCGCAGTATGACGTCAGGCGACAAGCCCGGGGGTGCGGTCACCGCTTTCACGAGATCCCACTCGGCGGTGGCGTCAATCGAGCCGTTTGCGGGAACCGTGAATCCGGCCACCAGCCTGAGGCCTGCCTGCTCACCGCTGGGTACAAACAGGTTATAGGCCATCCCATCGTCCATGACGATATAGGACTCATCGCCAACGCAGTCGTCCCCCGTATCGCCGACACCGCCATTGCCGCCACGCATGGCATTGACGCCGAGGCGCACCCATTCGTAGAAACCTGCCGACAATTCCTCCCGTGTCAGAAGCGGTGCGGCATTGGCACCCTGGTAGTCGAGCAGATTGATGTTCTCGACAGTCGGGAAGTCAAACGTGATCGGCGCATCACCCACGCGCTTGACTTCAATCGAGTCGAAGGCGACGCAAACTTTCCTTGCGCTCTGCACAGGGCTGTCGCTTACAGCGAGAGACAGGAAGCCCGGGCCGTCTGCGGGCAACAAACCATTCGGGCCGTCACCGCCGCCGCAAGCCGCCAATATCATCATGCTGCTTGCCAGCGCTGTGGTCCCTAGCTTCGTAGCAATAGTCTTCATCCTGAATATCTCCGCCGGCCAGGTTCTGGCCATGATCCGTTCCGGGCGACGGTATAACCGGGCTTTCCCGATTGGACAAGATGTCGCCAAGTGACGACAGTTCGATGCAGTTGAGGCAGCGGATGGCGCAGCGTTTCGATCAACGCCGACACTTATGTCAAAGAGAACCGCGAACCCGTCAATCAGACGTCGAGGTAGGCAACGATACCTTTCGCCGCTTCCCGGCCTTCATGCACGGCCGTGACCACCAGATCTGATCCGCGAACCATGTCGCCACCGGCGAAGATCTTCGGGTTGGTCGTCTGGAACGGGTACCGACCCAGCTGTGCCACACGGACCCGGCCGCTCGGCAAAATCTGGATATCCTGCTCGTCGAACCACGGCTGCGGATTCGGACGGAAGCCAAACGCGATCACGACTGCGTCGGACGGCAACAGTCTGCGTGCGGGCTGTAGACTTTAGCGCGCCTTTATCTGACGTTTTTCTTTCCTGTTTGCCGAACTGCCGTTTGAACAGGTATTCGACTTTTCGAGTACGATGAAGCTCTTAGGTCCGGTTATCCTGCTATCGCCGGTCGCTCGGGGGAGTAGGCGAGCACTCGCGGCTCCGTGGCGAACGACACGAAACGGCAGGCTTCTGTCGACAACTACTGAGTTCTCCGGATGTGTGGAATAGCTGGAATAGTGGGCTACGACCCGGAGACAAGTTCCCGGATACGCCAGATGATTGCGGCTATCGCACATCGAGGACCAGACGATGCCGGTGTGTACGAAGATAATGGTGTCGCGCTGGGCCATCGGCGACTCTCTGTCATAGGCCTGGATGCGGGGCCACAACCGATCTCAAACAGCGATGAGTCCCTGCAACTGGTGTTCAATGGCGAGATCTACAACTGGAAACAGCTGCGCCGCGACCTGGAGAAAGTGGGTTATCGATTCGAGACCGCTACCGACGGGGAAGTTATCCTGCATTTGTACGACCGCCACGGCGAGAAGTGTTTGCAGTTTTTGCGGGGCATGTTCGCCTTCGCGATTTGGGACGCCCGACGACAAACGCTCTTTGCAGCCCGAGATCACGTGGGACAAAAGCCTTTGTATTACTCCGACGATGCCAATCGGCTCATATTCGCGTCGGAGATCAAGGCGCTAACCCGGATAGCGCCTGAACTGCGCGAACCATCCCTTCCTTCGGTTGATCAGTACCTTGCGTCGCGCGTGATTTGCCCCCCGGACAGTATGTTTCGCGATGTCCGAAAACTGCCTCCCGGACACTTTCTGACCAAAGCCAGAGGGAAAGCGGTGCGCATTTCGCGCTACTGGGATCTGAACGTTCTACCGAAATGGCACGGTTCCGAGAAACAACTCGTAGAAGAACTGAATCAGCAGATCACAGAGTCGCTGAGATTGCACATGGTTAGCGACGTCGAGGTCGGCGCTCTGCTCAGCGGCGGGCTCGACTCGTCGCTGATTGTTGCTATGTTGAGTAAGAACCTCGGTATTAAAGAACTTCCGACGTTTACGCTGGGGATTCCCCACCCAAAGTTCGACGAAGCGAGGCATGCGCGGGAGATTGCGCGCCATTTAAATACGACTCACCACGAGACTGTCTTGGTTCCCTCGATCGCAGACGAGCTGCCGGCGGCGATTTATCATCTTGATGAACCCACTGATCAGCTGGCTCTGTGCACGTGGGCCGTATCTCGGTTCGCAAGGCAACACGTAAAAGTCGTGCTAGGTGGTGACGGGGGTGACGAGCTGTTCGGAGGATATGATCGGTACTACGGGATACCGTTCGCGTCGCACTATGCAAGGGTACCCGAGTCGCTGCGCAAGAATGTCATAGGCCCTCTGCTCGAACGCATCCCGGACGGCAATTGGTACAAGAGTGCGTCTCACCGGGCAAAATGGATTCAACACGTTGCAGCTTTTGAGGCGGACTCACGGTACTCACAAGCCCTCGGATACTTCTATTTCACGGCGGAGCAACGTCGTCGGCTGTTTTCGCCTGAAGTCACGAACAACGTCAGCGGCCTGCTCGGTCGAGACCCAATGTCCGTGTACTACGCCGTCAACGAAGGCGCAGACATGGTTGACCGAATGATCTACACAGACTACCAGTCCCGTCTTCCCGATCATCCGGTAATGGTTTCCGATCGAACCAGCATGGCGTTCGGCCTGGAAACAAGAAACCCGTTCCTCGATCACAAGTTAGTTGAGTTTTGCGCTCGATTACCTGTTCGAATGAAGGTTCGCGGCTGGAAGTCCCGATTGATACAACGCCATCTCGCGTGTCGGTACCTACCAAGTTCGGCGCTGCGGCGACGAAAGCAGGGATTCGCATCTGCACTGCCGTACCTATTGAAGGTACAGGAAGCAGGGGTGTTCTCTCGGCTACTTCGGCAGTCGCAGATCGCGAAGGACGGAATTCTGGTGCAGGCTCGCATCGACTCTGTTCTTAAGGAGAACACAAAGAGCGGGAGAGACTGGGGGAATCGCGTGTGGCTGCTTGCGAATCTTGAAGCCTGGTACCGAATCCACATCAAGCAAACCAGCGTCGATGATCTGAGGGCCGAGTTGAGCGAACCCAACATCACCTAAAGCACGACAGGATTGCGTCAGGTATCAACCGGTCGAAACTGTCGTCGAATCGTGGCAACCGCGAGGGCAAGGCGTGCTACCCAGCCGAGACCGACCCCGTAAACTACGCCTTCGAGTCCGTAGCTGGATCCGACAGTCGCACCGAGAACTGACGCTACGATACTCACCCAGCTTTGCACACCGACCGCGCGCAGCCTCCGAGCAGACGCCAGCGCTGTAAGAAATGAATCGCCAATTCCAGTGAAGGCTTTGACGGTCCCTACTACCAATACTGACGAGATCAAGGAAAGAGATAGGGTGTAGTCGTCAGAGAGAAAAAACGTGTCGGCCACGGGCACAACAATCGCCACAAGACCCCACATTGGCACGATAAGGTAAATCGCAAGCCTGCATCGATCGAACAGAAGTTTCTGTCGCTGCGAAGCGGACGATGCACTTCGTAAACGCGGCAATAAGTCATAGCCCAGCGCAAATTGAAGCAATCGAAAAGGCGGCCCTGCAATCGCGAGCAGGACACCGAGCATCGCCAGGTCCGAAAGATTCAGAACGGCAGGCGTGATCAGACGCTCCATCTGAATGAGAACGGCGGCGCTGCCGGAAAATAGCAGATAGTACACCGCCTCTGGCCAGGGATACGCGATACCCGAAACTGGTTCCCGATACTCCTTGAGGACAAAGATCACAGCTGCAAATCCAATCGCAAACTGAAGCACCAAGAGCAGGAGCATGGTCTCGAGAACGCCGGAGATCAGCTGAAGGGATCCCGCGATTGCCGCTACGAGCAAGGAAAAATTGACGCTACCGTTTAGAAACAACGAAAGCGCGAGCCGAAAGTGCGACCTCAGATACGCAGCGCAGAATCGGCTCAAAGTCACAGTAACGATTACGGGGGCCAGAACGACGGCCAACTCGCCGGAAACGTCGTATACCGTGTGGATGACAGCCGCGGTTGCTGTTGCAACGAAGGACGTACTAGCGAACACCCGAAGAAAGAGTGTCCGGTCCGCGGCCATCCGGTATCGATTCACGATCCCGTCCGCGCCAAGCATTCCGATCAACGAAGTAAACATCACGAAGGCAACGAGGAGCGCCAGGGTTGCATAGTCCTCGAGGCTGAATACCCGCGCAAACAACAGGTTTGCTAAAGCGAACGACAAACCGGACAGTCCGAAGAAACCGGCCGAGACTGCCGGTGGAGACGAAACCAGAGACCGAACCTTATGGATCATTCAGCAGAATCGGTAACCATTGGAAAAGGCTGCCTGACTTTGCGAATAGCCCGGGTATTGGACCTGACGCTAACGCCGCCGCGGGGGCTGGTCACGGCCCGGAACTCACCCCTGTTGCGCCGATTTTTTTGGTCAGGACGCGAACGTCTTTGCCGTAGAGCTTGAACATGATTCTGACGACAGAGTCGATGATCCAAGTGACGGCGAGACCAATGTAGTTCAGCGGATTCGACCAGAACACATATAGCCGTAACGGGTGTACTTTTACTTGCTTGAATCCACCGGCTTCCATGATCTGACGCAAACTGAATTCCGTGACCGTGTAAAAGTGATCGATATTGTGCGCGAGATTTTCTGCGCCAAACAGCGGATGCGCGCCGTTCATCGCGTAAACGAACAGCAACCCATCAGCGCGCAGCGAATGCCTTGCAAGCGATAGAAATTCAAGCGACTCCTCCAAAGTCAGGTGATTTAACTCCTGCTCAGCAATGATGACGTCGTAGCGGTCCGGGCTCGCATAGAGATGTTCAAAGCCCCGCTCAACCGTGCAGTTGAGTCCGAGCTCCTTTGCGAACGTCACCTTGGCCTGGTCAGAGTCGATTCCGAGAACGTCATCGTATCCGGCCTCGGAAAGTGTTTTAACCAGATAGCCCGGCCCACAGCTAACAACCAGAATTCGCGTCCCGCTATCGGCAGGCAAGAGAGGCAGTAGGTTTGCACGATAGTACGCATCGAACGGTTTGTAACCAGATTCAATATTCTCGGGCGCCTGCCAGAAAGAATCGAAAGGCTCCAACAATGCCGCGAGCCGGCTTGAATCCGGTTCGCTACCCTCGCGTTGATCTCCCGACATTTTTCTTGCAGCTTGTTTCATAACGATTACCTCGGGTATCCACCACCGCCCGCTGTGAGTTTTGGCATTTCGAGCCAACCGGCACGGCGATACCAGTCTAAGGTCTTGTTTATGCCGGTCGAAAAGTCGGTCATCGGAGTCTGACCCATGATCAGCTTTCTGCCATCGTTAGAAAAGGTCAGGTTTTTTCGAAAGAAGTCTAGTCTTCGCCGGTGAAGTGGCGGCTGTATTCCGATTCTCCCGAGTGTTTCTTCCAAGGTCCAGGCTGCTGCTGCCACCGGGAACAGCGGAATTTTGAGCGACGGTAACGTCCTGGACACAGACGTTGCTATGGACTCGCACATATCAACGGTAGTCATAGTTTCATCGCCCGCAAGTATTACGGGCTGGCTTCCACGAGTCGGCACACTTAGCAGTGAATCGATGAGTGGTGGCAAATCGTCAACGAAAATCGGTTGGTGCAAGTTTCTCGACGGCCCGATCAGCCAGAACCGGCCCTTTTCGATAGCCTCGAAAAGCTTCAGCAATCGGCGATCCCACGGGCCATAGCACTCACCGATTCTGCCGATGGCTACTCGAACCGACCCGCGGTAAGCAAGCAGCATTGATTCAGCAGCGGATTTTGAGTGTCCGTATCCATTGTCAGGGAGAACCGCATCACCGTCGGCGACATCACGAGCTTGGCTTCCAAAGACACCAATCGAGCTTGCATAGAAAAATCGCCGTACGCCTGCGGCGTCGCTGCGTTCCAGCAGGTTTCGTGTTACGTCGACGTTGACACGCGCGAAGTCATCATCACGGATGTTTGCTTCGTGTTGTGCAGCGGCTAGATGCACTACCGTATCAACCTGATCCAGCAAGGACGTCAAGACAGCGCTGTCCGTCAGGTCAGCCCTAACATAGTCTGTCGCCAGCTGGGACACCGATGCGGCCCGCTCTTTTTCAACATCGCTACGTTCTAGACCGGTTGCGCGCACCTGCCGGCCCAAACGGGACCATCTTTCTGTCAATCGGCTGCCGATGAAACCCGTGGCGCCGGTCACGAGAATTAGCCCGGTATCATCGGCAGTCACACTCCGTTACCCCCGTAGTTCTTCGACGGCTGGTTCATCGATCCGACCAGCCGAACTCGCGCAGGGAAACCGATCCAGGACGGAGGACACTTCCCGCTCTTTTCGTGCTTCGGACCAATCAAGCAGTGTGCTCATTCTTTCGGCGCACTGGGCAAGAGCTGTGCGCCCAGGGCTACCGGCCGCTGCTGCCGCGGTCCGTCTGAACACGACGTCACCGAGGGTAACTGCCATTTCTTGCCGGACTGCATGATCAATCTGCGCTCCGATCAGCTCTGCACCACCAATGACGCCCAAATCAGCCTCGCTGCGCTTCGACTGAAACAGTGATCCAACGCCGGCGCCGTGTAACGCAATCAGCTCTTTAGCCATATGTGCAGACTCAAAGGGCGCGAGGGTGTCGGAAACCTGCGAGAACAATTGCTCGAAGTCTTCAATTCGGCCCGCATCTAACACCTCGGTCGTTGTGTCGGGTACCGCTCCGCGGCGTCCCAGTTTTGCGTCGACCATGTTTAGTGCTCGAGACGCGTCGCCACGTGCCATCGTATGGCGGACGCCGATCAGAGTTACGAGGCCACTGAGTCCGTGTTCGCGCTCGCTGTCGACCAGTGTCGATACCTTACCGAACGTCAGTTTCTGTCCTTCGTTATCACTGTCACCGAACGGTACGAGACCGGCATTCACCATCCGGATATCGCGTCTGTCAATGCGAAGCGTTTTTGTCGATTGATTGAATTCGGTGAGGAACCGGTTGATTTCGGTCGCATCAACCGTGATTCCTGCCGCACTGCGACGGTACACGCCGTGCCAAACACCTATGAGACCGCGCCCTCGCCAGGGAACCACAAACAGATGACGTGCGCCTCGATTGATGACGGCCCCCTGGTCTTCCGATCTACCTTGGATGGCAAGCGCGCAATCCGTTTGTGGAGCTTCGTCTACGACAAAGTACGTGTCCCGTGAGTACACACCGGGGTCACGCAATCTTATGTCGTCTGTCGCAAGTACGTCCTCGGACCATGGACCCGCCGCGTTCAAAACAACTTTTGCGCACACTTCGAACCGATTGCCGCTAATTCGATCCGTCGCCTGCACACCGTGGATCCGATCGCCCTTTCGCAAAAAAGCGTTTGCGCGCACATAATTCGCTACCTGGGCACCTCTACGGGCGGCGGACTGGATAAATTCGAAAACCAGTCGTGGCGGGTGGTACATTTGGGCATCAGCAAACACCGCACCGCCCGTGAGCCCGTCGGTGCGAATGCCGGGAAATCGCTTTTGAACATCGCTACGACTCATGAACGACGTCATGGGTATATGATGGTCAGAATCAGGGATACCGAGGTTGCGATGCGGCGTTAACATATCGTAAGCGAGCATCCCGGCGCCCAGAAAGCCTTTTCCAGCTCGGCCTATTCCGTACGTCGGCAAAACGATGGGCATGGGGCTAACGAGGTGAGGTGCGATACGCAGCAAGGCGCTTCGCTCTCGACACGATTCCCATAACCGGCGAAAGTCAAAGTGTTGAAGGTAACGAATGCCACCGTGCACGAACTTGTAGGAATTCGCAGACGTGCCGGATCCAAAGTCATTCGCCTCAACGAGCGCGACAGAGTACCCGCGTTGCACAGCGTCCCATGCGGCACACGCGCCAAACGCACCACCACCGACGATAAGGAGATCGAAAACCTGACCTCTTAGTGCGTCAATGTCTCTTTTCAATTCTTTACCTTATCGTTTTGGTCATTTGACTTAACCCCGAGGCAGCCATCTATATCGACCGCCAGTTGGTCGTGCAGTCCGGATTCATACTCGAATTCTCTTCGATTTCATAGGAAGCCAGGTACAATTCATTCACAAGTAAGGCCGTTGTCTCGTGAGCACACGCGATAACGGTAGCTTGTGCAGGCGCCGCCATCGAATCACTCGAACGAGTTCCCAGAACCTCTACCGTTGCGAATACTGATCGTCAACTACGAGTTCCCTCCCCTGGGAGGTGGAGGCGGCATCGTCTCGGCCTGGTTAGCGGAGGAACTTGCCAAACGGCACGAGGTAACGGTCTTAACATCACGCGCCTTTGATCTTCCCCAAGAAGAGGTCCGCGGCAAGCTGCGGATTCTTCGCGTACCGACAGCGTTTCGATCGCAAAAAATGGTCGCGAACCTTCCGTCAATGGCGCTGTTTGTGTTCAACGGAATCCGCGTAGGTCGCTCATTAGTCGAGAAAGAAGACTTCGACATCATCAACACACACTTTGCCGTGCCAACAGGGCCAGTGGGAATGGCGCTGTCCGAAAAGGCCTGGATCCCCAACGTACTTTCAATCCATGGCGGCGATCTCTACGATCCGAGCAAATGGAGTTCACCACACCGCCATGCCTTGCTCCGCAAAACCGTGCATCGGGTCGTTAGCCGGGCGAACGTGGTAGTCGGGCAGTCAAAGAACACCAATCACAATCTTCGCCAGTACTTCAGTTCGGAGTCTCAACCGGAGGTCATTCCTCTCGGAATTCCTCGACCGCCACGATCCCGCCCAGATCGGGCCAAGCTAGGACTGCATCAAGATGACTTCCTAATGATCTCGGTTGGTCGGCTGGTACGCCGAAAACGAACGGACGAGCTGGTCCACCTTCTTAGACATATCGATCGTCCCGGTTGCCGTCTTATCGTTGTTGGCGACGGTCCGGAAGAGAGTCGTGTCCGCAAAATTGCACATCGACTCGGAGTTGACGACCGCGTAGTGCTTACCGGCTTTGTCGACGATCGAACAAAATCAGATTTATTGGCAGCCTCAGACGTATTCGTATCAGCCAGCCAGCACGAAGGCTTTGGGCTAGTTTTCCTTGAGGCGATGGCGCAGGGATTACCTGTTGTCTGTTACGACAACGGTGGACAAACCGACTATCTGAACCACGAATTGAACGGCATGGTTGTGCCACTCAATGACGCAAATGGCATGCTGAAAGCAGTTCGATCTCTGTTCGACGATCGAAACCTCAAGAACACTATTCGTCGCCGGAACCTGTCAGATATCGAGGCCCTGTTTATTGAAAGCAGCGCCCAAAAGTATGAGAGGCTGTTTTACGATTGTATTGCACCCTAAAATCCTCGGCGCCTTCCCGCTTCTGTAAGGAGCAAGTGATCGAACGAGTGCCAAACCTAGCGAGCTCGTAGAAAGTTTGCTCTGCGGTTGATTTGGATGGGCAGTTCAGCAAACCATCAGACGTCGAGGTAGGCAACGATACCTTTCGCCGCTTCCCGGCCTTCATGCACGGCCGTGACCACCAGATCTGATCCGCGAACCATGTCGCCACCGGCGAAGATCTTCGGGTTGGTCGTCTGGAACGGGTACCGACCCAGCTGTGCCACACGGACCCGGCCGCTCGGCAAAATCTGGATATCCTGCTCGTCGAACCACGGCTGCGGATTCGGACGGAAGCCAAACGCGATCACGACTGCATCCGCCGGCAAAATCTCTTCGGTGCCCGGTACCGGCTCCGGACGACGACGTCCGCCAGCGTCGGGTGCACCCAGCCTGGTTTCGATCACCTTCACGCCGGTCACCGAATCGCCGCCGACGATCTCGAGAGGCTGACGATTGAACAGGAAGTTCACTCCCTCTTCCTTGCTGTTCATCACTTCGCGCCTGGACCCCGGCATGTTCTGTTCATCGCGGCGGTAGGCACAGCTCACGCTGGCCGCACCCTGGCGAAGTGCCGTGCGGTTGCAGTCCATGCCGGTATCACCGCCACCGAGCACGACCACATGCTTGCCTTCCAGATTGATGAACGGCTGCGAATCATCGCGAATGCCGAGCAGGCGATTCACGTTCGAGACGAGATACGGCAGCGCGTCGTACACGCCTTTGAGCTCTTCTCCGGGGAAACCGCCGCGCACCGATGTGTAGGTTCCCATGCCGAGAAACACCGCGTCGAACTCGCCCATCAGCGACTCGAAGCTTCGGTCTTCGCCGATGCGTGTATTCAGGACGAACTCGACACCCATGTATTCGAGGATCTCCCGACGCTTCTCGACAATGTTTTTCTCGAGCTTGAACGGCGGTATGCCGAACGTCAGCAGGCCGCCGATCTCCGAATAGGCGTCAAACACGACGGAGCGCACGCCGTGTCGTGCAAGCACGTCGGCGCAGGCAAGTCCCGCTGGGCCGGCACCGATGACGGCGACACGTTTGCCGCTGTCGATGACGTCAGACATGTCAGGGCGCCAGCCCTGGGCGAATGCTTCGTCGCTGATGTAGCGTTCGACGTTGCCGATGCTGACCGCGCCGATGCCGTCATTGAGCGTGCAAGCGCCTTCGCACAGTCGGTCCTGCGGGCAGACGCGGCCGCAAATCTCGGGCAGCGAATTGGTCTGATGCGAGAGCTCAGCCGCCTCGAATAACTTGCCTTCCTCGATGAGGCGCAGCCAGTCCGGAATGTAGTTGTGCACCGGACATTTCCACTCGCAGTACGGATTACCGCAGGAGAGGCAGCGCCCGGCCTGTGCCGCAGCGCTTGCCCCATCGTAGGAATCGTAGATCTCCCCAAAGTGTTTGATCCGCTCCTCTGCCGGCTCCTTTTCGGGGTCGGCGCGCGGGATCTCGAGAAACTGCAGCGGATGCTTCGACATCGATATAGCCCTATGCCGCCTGCCTGAGCGACTGAATCAACGAGCCAAGCTCGGCAGCCTTGGGTTTTACGAGCCAGAACTTTGCGAGGTACGTCCGGAAGTCATCGAGGATCTCCTGGCCCCAGGCGCTGCCCGTCAGTTCAACGTGCTGCGAAATTAGCGAGCGCAGGTGATGCAGATGCTGTTCCATACCCTCCGGGGTGATGCGGTGAATATCGATCAGATCGTGGTTGTACCGATCGACGAAGTCACGATTCAGGTCAAGCACATAGGCGAACCCACCGGTAAGCCCTGCACCGAAGTTGACACCGGTTGGCCCGAGCACCGTAACGACACCGCCGGTCATGTATTCACAACAATGATCACCGGCGCCCTCGATGACCGCCGTCGCTCCCGAATTGCGCACTGCAAACCGCTCGCCGGCCTGTCCGTTCGCGAACAGATGGCCGCCGGTCGCACCGTACAGGCAAGTGTTGCCGAGGATGACCGTCTCTTTTGCTTCGAACAGCGCGCCTGCGGGTGGACGCACGACGATGCGGCCACCACCCATCCCTTTGCCGACGTAGTCATTGGCGTCGCCGGTCAGGTGCAGATTCATCCCGTCGACGTTAAACGCCCCGAAGCTCTGACCCGCAGTCCCCGTCAGGTGAAAGGTAATCGGAGCATCGCGCATGCCGTCGTTGCCATATCGGCGGGCAACCTCCCCCGCAACCCGGGCACCGATCGAACGATTGAAGTTACGAACCTCGAAGCTGAACTCGCCACCTGCTTTCTCCTCGATTGCAGGCAGTGCTGTCTCTACCATCGTCTCGGCGAGTTTTCCTTCATCGATCGGAACGTTGCGTGGCTCCGTACAGAATCGCGGATTCTCGGGAAGCAGGCCTTCATCCGACAGTATGGGCGTCAGGTCGAGCTGGCGCTGCCGCTTCGTCTGCCCCTCGATCAACTCCATCAGGTCTACGCGACCGATGATTTCGTCGAGGCTCCGCGCCCCGAGCTCGGCAAGCAGCTGACGCACCTCGTCGGCGACGAAACGGAAGTAGTTGATCACCATGTCCGGCAAGCCGATGAAGTGCTGACTGCGGAGTACGTTGTTCTGCGTCGCGACACCGGTCGCGCAGTTGTTCAGGTGGCAGATGCGCAGGTACTTGCAGCCCAGCGCGATCATGGGTGCGGTCCCAAAGCCGAAGCTCTCGGCACCGAGGATCGCTGCTTTGATCACATCAAGGCCGGTCTTCAGTCCGCCATCCGTCTGCAAACGCACCTTGTGGCGGAGACCGTTCACGCGAAGTACCTGCTGCGCTTCGGACAGGCCGAGCTCCCACGGGCTGCCGGCGTATTTGACCGAGCTGAGCGGGCTGGCGCCGGTACCACCGTCGTAGCCGGAGATCGTAATCAGATCTGCGTGTGCCTTGACCACGCCTGCCGCAATCGTGCCGACACCCGGTTCGGACACAAGCTTGACCGATACCAGCGCTTGCGGATTGACCTGTTTCAGATCGAAGATGAGCTGGGCGAGATCCTCGATCGAGTAGATGTCGTGATGCGGGGGCGGCGAGATGAGCCCGACGCCCGGTTTTGCGTAGCGGAGCTTGGCGATCATCTCGTTGACCTTGTGACCGGGCAGCTGGCCACCCTCACCCGGCTTCGCGCCCTGCGCGATCTTGATCTGGATGACCTCGGCATTGACGAGATACGCGGCGGTGACACCGAAGCGACCTGAAGCAACCTGCTTGATCTTCGATACCCGCTCCGTTCCGTAGCGCCCCGGATCCTCTCCACCCTCGCCGGAGTTGGAGCGAGCGCCGATGCGATTCATCGCGATCGCAAGTGCCTCATGGGCCTCTGGCGACAGGGCGCCCAGCGACATGCCGGCGGAATCGAAGCGCTTCAGGATGCCTTCGGCCGGTTCGACGTCCTCCAGCGGCACGGGTGGTCCGAGTGGCTTCGCCCGCATCAGGTCGCGGAAGGTCGCGACCGGGCGTTCGTTGACGAGCGTTGAGTAACTCAGATAGCGATCGTAGTCGCCGCTGCGTACCGCCGCCTGCAAGGTCGCCACGACATCCGGGTTGAAGCAGTGATATTCACCACCGTGTACGTACTTCAGCAGGCCACCCTGGACCAGCGGTTCGCGCGGCTCCCACGCATTCTTTGCCAGTTCGCCCTGATCCGCGTGAATGTCCTCGAAGCGCGTGCCCTGGACCCGGCTGACCGTACCGCGGAAGCAGCGATCGACGATCTCCTGATCCATGCCGACGATTTCGAAAAGCTGCGCGCCGCGGTAACTGGAGATCGATGAAATCCCCATCTTCGACATGATCTTGAACAGACCCTTGCGGATGCCACGGCGGTAGCTGCGGCCCAGCTCCTGCTGCCGATCTACGTTGCCGCGCACGGCAAGGTCATGAAGGCTTTGATACACGAGGTAGGGATACACGAGAGTCGCGCCATAGCCGATCAGGCAGGCGACGTGGTGGGCGTCTCGGGCAACGCCTGTTTCCACGATGATGTTGGCCGCGCAGCGAATACCCTTTTGTACGAGGTGATGGTGCACGGCACCCGTCGCGAGCAGCGCATGTACCGGCAGGTAACCTTTCTTCAGGTACCGGTCGCTGAGCATCAGGATCAGCTTGCCGTCATTGACCGCTGCTTCGGCCTCCTCACAGATTCGATCGAGTGCCTCCGGCAGTGACTCGGTTTGCGGCGCGTTCAGATCGATAAACGCGTGGCGGTCGCCGTACATGTCGGGTCCGAGCAACTGGCGCAGCTTGCGTTGCGACAGTACCGGCGAGTTGATGATGACCTGCTGCGCGTGCTGCGGCGTAAGGTCGAACAAGCCGCCTTCCTCGCCGATATTGGTTTGCAGCGACATCACGATTCGTTCACGCAGAGAGTCGATCGGCGGATTCGTAACCTGGGCAAACTGCTGGCGCAGATAGTCGAACGGCGAGCGAATCTTTTTCGACAGCACCGGCATTGGCGTGTCATCGCCCATGGACCCGACCGCCTCGATCTCCGCCTTGGCGAGCACGCTGACGACTTCCTTCAGCTCTTCCCGGGACAGGTTGAACATCTTCTGATACGACAAGAGCGTCGCCGGGTCCATCGGCTCTGCCGCGGTGTGCCGATCGACAAGCTCCGAGTCCAGGTAACGCACGCCTTCTTTCAGCCAGCGCTTGTACGGCGCGCGTTCCTTCAGCAGGTTGTGAATCTGGTCGTTGTTCAACAGCTGGCCGCGGCGCAGATCCACGGCGAGCATCTCGCCGGGACCGAGGCGACCCTTTTTCACAACGCTGTCGGGTTCGTAGTCGTACACGCCGACTTCGGAGGCGATCGTGATGTGCCGATCTCGCGTGATCACGTAGCGCGCCGGACGCAGCCCGTTGCGGTCGAGCGTACAGGCCGCGTAGCGACCGTCCGTCAGCACGATCCCGGCCGGCCCGTCCCACGGCTCCATGTGGCAATCATAGAACTCGTAAAAGGCACGGACGTCGGGATCGAGGTTGTCGAGCGATTGCCAGGCCGGCGGAATGAGGATGCGCATTGCCTGCAGGACATCCATGCCAGCAGCCCGCATGACCTCGAGCATATTATCCAGGCTCGATGAATCCGAGCCGGTCAGGCCGATAATCGGGTCGAGGTCCGACAGGTCATCCAGCTTGTCGGATTTGAAGTTGCGTGCGCGGGCGAGAGCCCAGTTGCGGTTGCCCTGTACCGTGTTGATCTCGCCATTGTGAGCGAGAAAACGGAATGGCTGCGCGAGGCGCCACTCAGGCAAGGTATTGGTGGAGAAGCGCTGGTGGAAAACGCACACCGACGACTCCATGCGCGGGTCCCGGAGATCCGGATAGAACGTCGCCAGCACGTTGGGCATGACCATGCCCTTGTAGCTGATGGTCGCGGACGACAGGCTGGATACGTAGGACGTGGGGTCGACCTTCAGGAATTGGTTCTCGGCACGACGACGCGCAAGGAACAGCTTGCGATTGAAGCTGCCACGTTGCGTATCCGCAGGCGCGTTGACGAATACCTGCTCGATTCGCGGCAGGGTCTTCAGTGCCAGTTCACCACACACCGAAGGATCGGTCGGCACATCGCGCCAACCAGCGACCTCGAGACCAATTCCGGAAATCGCATCTTCGATAATTGAGCGTACCGCGTCAGCCGTCGAATCGTCCTGACTCAGGAACACCGTTCCGACCGCAAACTGACGGCCAACGGAAAAACCGGCTTCCTCGGCGAGCGCTCGCATGAACTCGGTCGGAAACTTGATCAGCAAGCCACAGCCATCGCCGGTCTTGCCGTCAGCGGCAACCGCACCACGGTGCGTCAGACGCTCCAGGGCGGTGATTGCCGTCTCGACGACCCAATGACTGGGTTTGTCGTCCAGGTTCGCAATCAGGCCGAAGCCGCAGCTGTCGCGGTCAAACGCTCGGTCGTACAAACTTTTTGACGGTAATTCGCTCATCGCGCTCCGGGCCGGGAGACACAGCCGTGAGACCGTGTCCCAGTCATTGTTGTCGTTTTGGTCGGTGCCTGAACGGCAGTATCACCAATGGTCTGCGGCGCCCTGTTTCAATCCGTCTGAACGCAGCGGAGTCAGGGCATATGAGGCGGCAGACCGAGCC
>CAZMEA010000009.1:0-31444 GCA_964565135.1 uncultured Woeseiaceae bacterium | reverse complement strand
TTCAAACCGCCGCCCATGAAGTAGCCAACTTATTCGAACAATTCTCAAACCTAAACGGTGTATGTGTGCAAATGAATGTGACAACTTCCGGTACCGAACCACGTTCTGCAACGATCAAGCAAGGCGTCATTCTGCTAATGGCAGCGGTGTTGCCCGCTATGGCGATTGTTTCTCTCGTGCCAGTCATGCCTCTGCTGTTGCAGGAATTCGCCAGCGTTGACGGTAGTGAGTTCCTGGTACCGATCGCGCTTACCGTGCCCGCGTTGTGCGTGGCGCTCTTTTCGCCCGCTGCCGGTTGGCTATCGGATCGTGTCGGGCGAAAGCCGGTGCTTATCGTCGCGCTCCTGCTGTACGCCGCGCTTGGGTTGTTACCGTATTTCATGACCGAGCTAAAGCAAATCATTGCATCACGAATTGGACTTGGCATCGCCGAGGCCGCGATCATGACAGTTGCTACAGCGCTTATCGGCGATTACTTCCGAGGTGAGGATCGACAGCGCTGGATAGCATTACAGGTCGCCGTGGTGAGCATCTCGGCGATCATTCTTATCGCCGTCGGCGGCGCACTCGGTGAAGCGCTCGGCTCACGTGGTCCATTCTTGTTGTATTTGCTGGCGGTACCGGTCGCTTTGATCTCGGCCATCGTGCTCTTCGAGCCATCGGCGCACGGCCAAGAGCCCGGAGCAGGCGTCACTTTCCCGTTTGGCCGGGTGTTGCCGCTCGCCGGAATCACTCTCGGGGCTTCAATTCTCTTTTACACGATCGTTGTGCAGCTGGGCCCTCTGCTCACCGATATCGGTGTGACCTCGCCCGCGGTAATCGGCGCGGCCGGAGCCGGGGTGAACTTCGGCCACGTTGTCGGCTCCTTCATTTTCCACCGATTGAAATCGTGGTCCGGTCCTGCATTACTGATGGTCGGTTTTGGCATCGCAGCGGCTGGATTCCTGGGCATCGGACTGTCTGAAAATCTGCCAACCCGTGCATTTACAGCTTTCCTCGGCAGCGTCGGAGCCGGCATGCTGCTTCCAACCCTGCTTGCGTGGATACTCAGGGAACTGCCGGCACCCGTGCGCGGGCGTGGCACCGGACTGTGGACGGGCACGTTCTTTCTCGGACAGTTCGTTGCACCCATCATCGCTGTCGGGCTGAGCGGGCAACTGGACGGCAAGTTAACCAATGTGATCCTGCTCTACTCCGCACTGGCCGCTGCCGCGGCAGTCATGGCGGCGCTGGCAGCAAAATCCCGAAGACCCGCGTAGATCAAGGTTAGAACAGGCGCATCATCGACGCTTGCCAAGTCTGGCGTCGCACCAGAACAGGATGACCTAAACGGCGAACCCCGACTTCTCGGAACCGCTGTACCAGAGGTTCACAGGGTTCGCTCGACTTTCAGCGTGGCGACGTAC
The DNA here is from genome assembly GCA_964565135.1 of uncultured Woeseiaceae bacterium. Classification (GTDB taxonomy): domain Bacteria; phylum Pseudomonadota; class Gammaproteobacteria; order Steroidobacterales; family Woeseiaceae; genus JBFGFX01. Next base: position 30,038 of record CAZMEA010000009.1, on the reverse strand, counting down.
CGGGCGGAGAGCCCTGGTGAAGTCAGGCCGTAGCTTGAAGACATGCCGACCTGAAATACAACGGCCATCTTGGAAGTTCGCCCGGGCAGTGAGTCAGAGTATTGAACGTGGCTCTTGATACACCCTTTGATGCCGCCGCGATGCAGATGCCCGTATGCAGCTGAGGACTATGTGAGGAATGGACGAACCGATCTGGCGCCCGACTGGTCGAGAGAAGGAATCCAGCCTTCTCGCACAATTCGTCGGAAGAGTTTGCACCAAACATCACCTCGACTTCGGCAACTTTGGCGACTATGCAAAGTTGCATCAGTGGTCGATCTCGCACAAAGACCTTTTCTGGCGTGAGGTCTGGGATTTTTGTGGCGTTATCGGTGAACCGGGCGATCGTGTTCTGAACGACTGCGACAGCATGTTTGGTACGCGCTTCTTCCCGGATGGCCGCCTGAACTTTGCCGAGAACCTGCTGCGCAAACGGGATGATTCCGACGCCATCGTATTCCGGGGCGAAGATCAGATTCGCGCTCGCATGTCATGGAGTGAGCTGCACAAGAGCGTGTCCCGTCTTGCACAGGCACTAAGGGCTTCGGGTGTCGGTCCCGGCGATCGGGTTGCAGGGATCGTTGCCAACATGCCCGAGGCCGTCGTCGGCATGCTGGCAACCTCATCACTCGGCGCCGTCTGGTCGTCGTGTTCGCCTGACTTTGGACAACAGGCGGTCATCGACCGTTTCGGCCAGATTGAGCCGAAAGTGCTGATCGCATGCGACGGGTACTTCTATGCTGGCAAGCCCATCGATATCTTGCCCAGGCTCCGGGATATCGTTACGCGCCTTCCAAGTCTGGCGCGGGTTGTCGTCGTTCCATACCTGCGCGCCGCGACGGGCGAAGACCTGCCGATAGAGGGCATACCCAACGCGCTGTCGTATGACGATCTCGTCAGCGACCACCAGGCGGGCGAGATTGAGTTTGCTCAAGTCGCATTTAACGACCCGCTCTACATTCTGTTTTCGAGTGGCACCACAGGCGTCCCCAAGTGCATCGTGCATTCTGTGGGCGGTACATTGCTGCAGCACCTTAAGGAACATCAGCTGCAGTCCGACCTCAAACCCGGCGATCGGCTTTTCTACTTCACGACCTGTACATGGATGATGTGGAACTGGCTGGTATCGGCGCTGGCGTCCCAAGCGACGTTATTGCTATTTGACGGCTCACCGTTTTGTCCGAACGACCACGTATTGTTCGACTTCGCCGATGAGGAGCGCGTGACACACTTCGGAACGTCGGCGAAGTATATCGAGGAGCTGAAGAAACGCGGCGTTTGCCCGAAAGAAACGCACGAGCTCACATCGCTGAGATTCATGGCCTCTACGGGTTCGCCATTGTTGCCCGAGAGCTTCGATTTCGTTTATGCCTCGATAAAGAGCGAGATCTATCTGGCATCGATCGCGGGCGGCACCGACATCGTCTCCTGTTTCGTTTCCGGGAGTCCGCTGTCACCTGTTTACCGCGGCGAAATACCATGCGCCGGGCTTGGTATGGCCGTGGAGATCTGGAATGACCAGGGAGAACCGGTTGTAGAGGAAAAGGGGGAACTCGTATGCACGGAGGCTTTCCCCTGCATGCCCGTCGAATTCTGGGGGGACACGGGCGGAGAGCGGTACCGCAATGCGTACTTCGCGCAGTTCCCCGGTGTATGGGCGCACGGCGATTTCGCCGAGCGGACGTTAAATGGCGGATATATCATTCATGGCCGCAGCGACGCGACCTTGAATCCTGGCGGCGTGCGCATCGGCACGGCCGAAATCTACCGGCAGGTCGACATGATCGACGACGTTCTCGATAGCGTCGTCATCGGGCAAGCCTGGGAAGGCGATGTTCGAATCGTACTGTTCGTCGTTCTGCAGGACGACAAGCTGCTGACCCCGGAGCTGGTCAAGGAGTTGCAGGCACGGATTCGACAGGGGGCGAGCCCGCGGCACGTGCCGCGGAAGGTCGTACAGGTGGCGGACGTTCCGCGAACCAAATCCGGGAAGATCACTGAGTTGGCGGTCCGGGACATCGTGGAAGGTCGCGAGGTCAAGAACAGAGGCGCTTTGGCTAATCCAGAGGCGCTGGAGCAGTTCCGGAACTTGCCGGAACTGTCTGAATAGCCCTTCCGGGTACAGGCACTACGAGCGGTGTTAAACAGGTAGTCGTTACCAGTTGTGTGCGCGTCGGTGTTGGGCGAGGGATCAACGTCAGCACCGAAGCATGGGACACAAGGTTTTCCAGTTCTACCGTCTGAGTAAACTGTTCGGACTCGCCTTCGACCAGCCGAAACGCTGGATGCTTCTAGTTGTCCACGCCGCCCCAAATGGCTTCTGCCGTTTTGACGACCAGCTCGAGCTTTCTGCGCTGGTCGTCCGGGGTGATGACATTACCCTCTTCGGTTGACGCAAAACCGCACTGCGGTGCGATGCCCAGCTGGTCGATATCTGCGTACTTTGATGCCTCGTCGAACTTCTTTTTCAAATCGTCGATCGATTCGAGCTCGGCAGTTTTGGTCGTGATAAAGCCGGGCATCACGCGTTTCTTGCCCTTCGGCAGCAGGCGGAGCGGCTCGAAGCCGCCAGCTCGCTCACTGTCGTATTCCATGAAGTAGATATCTACGCCCGTCTGGTTGAAGACAGCATCCGCAGCCGGGTCGTAGGCCCCTTCCGCTGCCCATGTCGATTTGAAGTTGCCACGACAGAGGTGCATCGCGATGGTCATATCATCCGGCCTGCCCTCGACCGCCTCGTTCATCACCTTTGCGTATTGACTGATGAGCCAGTCGGGATCGGTGCCCTGCGAGCGCTTTTCCTCCCGATGCTTCGGATCACAGAGGTACGCGAAAAAGATGTCGTCCATCTGTAGGTAACGGCATCCGGCATCATAGAAAGCGTGTACCGCCTTCTTGTAGGTCCTGGCCAGATCCGCGAAGAGTTCGGCCGGGTCGGCGTACTCGGTAACGTGAATATCTTCGGGTGCCGTCCGAAAGTGGCAGGCGCTGGGTCCCGGGATCGATATCTTCGGCTGGACACTGGTTACGGACGCCAGGTAGCGAAAATGATCGAGCATCGGATGGTCGTCGGGGAATTCCAGTCTGCCGGTGATCGTCGGAAATATCGGGCGAAGCTGCACGCCGTGAAATGGCACACCCTCGTCACGCTCAACCAGTTCCATCCCCGTGAGTGCACCCATGAAGTCGTAGTGCCAGAACGACCGGCGCATCTCGCCGTCCGTGACGGCCTTTAGCCCGACGCTTTCCTGCATCGCGACGACGTCGCGAACAGCGTCGTCCTCGATCGCCTTGAGTTCATCGCAAGTATGGAAGCCATCGGGACCCAGGGTCTCTGCGTGATATCTCTGTCTCGCCTCGTGCACGGCGGTCGGACGCAACAGGCTGCCGACGTGATCGGCTCGGTAGGGTGCTCGCGATGACATGTTCTTTCCTCTTATATGACTAGGACCGGTGTTGCTGGGATGACTCGCACTCGAGTTTCAGCATGCGTTCGATCAGCAGCCTCGAATGCCGGCCACCGGCATCGATATCCAGCGTCATCAGGCGCCGGCCCGGATTGCTCTGAAGACTTATCTGCTGCTGTTCGAGCACCTCGAGATCTTCCGCGAAGATCTCGCCCTGCCCCTTTCGAATCTTTTCGGTTAGTTCTTTGTTTTCCGGACTGAAAGACCGCGCCATGCCCCAGAAGTACCACATCGTCGACTCAGTTTCCGGCGTAAGGAAATCAACGATTGTCCCGCTGACCTTCTCAGAAGACGCAGCATCAATCCCCCCTCGACCGGCCTTCGCCACGCCCACGTCGATCATGACATGACTCGGTAGCGTGAACCTGCAGACTTGCCATCGGTCGACGGCAACATCATCGGGCATCCCGTTCTCTCGCAACGCCATCTGCCAGAATGGCGGTGCTTCCACGTCATCCATGAAGCGACTCGTACTGACCGTGTCTCCCTCGACGCGCGTTGCAACAGGAGCCTCGTCGATTTCTCGTTGTCCGATGCTGTCCGCATGAACATACGTTTCGTGTGTCAGGTCCATCAGGTTGTCAATCATGAGCCGGTAGTCGCAGTTGATGTGATACACACCACCGCCGTAGGCCCATCGAGAGTCCTCTGCCCACTCGAACACTGGCATTTCGTCAGGCGTCGCGGCATCGGCATCGCCTGGCCAGATCCAGACGAAGCCGTACCTCTCGATTACCGGATAACGCCGAATGCTGGGAAATTTGTCGACTCGCTGTTTAGGCATCGACTGCACGACGCCGCATCGTCCCATAACCAGTCCGTGGTACCCGCATACCAGATGACCACCATCAACGAAGCCCAGCGACAGCGGCAATCCACGGTGGGGGCAGTAGTCTTCCAGCGCCGCAGGTGTGCCGTCCGCGTCACGAAAGAACACAATCTTTTGGTTGCAGACTTGTCTGCCGAGCGGCTTGTCAGCGAGCTCGTCTGAAGCACATGCGACATACCAGGCGTTACGCAGAAACGTCATGATTGCAGCGTCCGCCACGCCTTGCTCTGGCACGTCAGCGGAAAAAGTTTGAGCATCGATTCTATTCCGCGCATTCGTCAACGTCTTCGCATTGAATCCGCACCGTTTAGTACCTGTCCGTGTATGTCCGCCGGGCAGATTCACTAAAGCTCTCTTCCGGATAAGCCAACATCCCGTTGTTCCAATCGCCAAACAGCGATCTCAGCTCCGCGAGCTTCTCCGGATATTTATCCTGCAACCTTGCCCGTTCGCGCGGATCGGCCGTCACATTGAAGACATACTCCTCACCGCCAATTCGGAGGTACTTCCAGTCGCCCTGACGTACCGCTGCCTGATCGCTGGTCTTGAAGCGCCAGAACAGCGTCCGCTCGACAACAGGCTCCGCATCGAGCAGCTGTGGTAGCAGATTCATACCGTCATATCGGCCGTCGTGCACGTCTCCACCTGCAGCGCTAACAAGCGTCGGCAGGAAGTCCATGGACGTCGCCACTTGCGCCGTCTCGCCGCCTGCGGTGATGCGATCCTTCCAGCGCACGAACAGTGGAACGCGGATGCCACCCTCGAACAGCTCACCCTTCAGACCAATGTGGGGCCAGGTGTCAGAAAACCGTTCGCCCCCGTTATCACTGGTAAAGATGATGATCGTATCGTCTGCGCGCCCCGCCTCATCAAGTGCGGTCAGGACCTTGCCGATGTTCTCGTCCAAGACCTCGACCATTTCGGCGTACGTCTCGAGCGAGCCTCCGTCGTGATGTCGAGTATCGCCGAGCTGCTCTGACGCCGAACGATCATCGCGTCCCTCCCAGGGCCAGTGCGGCGCCGTGAAGTGCAGGCTGAGAAATAACGGTCGGTCAGAAATGTCTTTGATCAACCGAACCGCTTCGTCGCCGAGAATGTCGGTCAGATAACCGGCGCGGACGATCTCTTCTTCGCCATCGAATAATCCGGCGCTGCTGCTACCGCCGTCACGGATCATCGTGTGGCGAAAATAGTCTGCGGCTCCCTGGGCGACGCCGAAGAAGTGCTCGTATCCGTGCTCGAGGGGGCCGTGCTTCGGTGGAATGCCCTGATGCCATTTACCCACGAGTGCAGTCTGATAACCGAGTGCAGCAAGCTCGGAGGCAATTGTTGCCTGGCCTGACGGAATGCCAAGGTCGTATTTGATTGCGTCGCTCGATCGAAGCGGCTCGTCCAGGCCGATCCGGAATCGCTGTGGGTACATCCCCGTCAGCAAAGCCGTCCTGGTGGGTGAGCAGATGGCGCTCGCCGCGTAGCCGTTGGTAAGCGTGATGCCCTCGGCCGCGATGCTGTCAATGTTTGGCGTACGAATCGTTCGAGCGCCTGTCGCGCCTGTATCGGCGTACCCAAGATCGTCCGCAAGGATAAAAACAATGTTGGGCAGTACAGGTGTCGACTCACTGGCAGGAATCGGACCAGGAAACAGCATCAAGAGCAGGGCCGTCACGATCACGCCGGGACAATCAGCAGCCGCGAGCCCTCGGCGACGGCGATGCAGGCGCAGGCAAAGGCGCATCACGTGACCATCCTTCGAAAACTGTTTGCATGACCATCCAGGTACTGGTGCTTCGCCGCTCCCAGAACGTGCCCGAGTATCAGAACGTAGAAGGCAAACGGCAGCACAATCTTGTGCATCAGCCTTGCGACGCTCAGTGACTCTTCATCGGGACCCCATAGCAGGGGCAGATCCCACGCGTAGAAATGCGACAACTTTCCCAGGGACGTGCCCAGCACGAATCCGCTAATCGGAAACAGGAAGAGGAGAGAATAGAAGGCGTAGTGAGCGCCATGAGCCAGGAGACGCTCCCAGCCCTGCAAGCCCTCAGCAAGCTGAGGCCTCGGACTGAACCAGAGCCAGGCAAGCCGTGCCACGGCTAGCAGGAAGACCGTCAATCCAACGGATTTGTGCACGACGTAGAAGGCCTGCCGATACTCGACGTCATACGGCAGCATCGTCGTGAATACGCCCATCGGCACCAGCGACAGGAACAGCGCGGCAATCGTCCAGTGAAAATATCGGGAAACCCGCCCGTACCGTGTGCGCTCATTTCGTCCGCCCAGTATGAGCTCATCGCTGCGGTCGCGCTGCTGGCGCGCAACAAATGTCAGCAGTATGCCAACCCCAAGGAATACGACGGCCAACACACGCATTAGCAGAGGCTTCATAGGATCTATCGAGTAGCGAGCGGGACGCATCTCGGCAAACTGCCCAGCAAGGTCCAGCCCAACGATCGCGGCCGTGATTGCGAAACACCCTAGCGCCGCCGCCGCAATGCCGAATACGCGCATTCGCGCACGGCGATGGTTCATGAGCAGCGCGATTCCGATTGTGTAAGCGACCAGGGCCAGCGCGATCAGGCTGTCCAGGTGATAGGGCAGGCGCGCGTGGTTGTCACCAACACCCTGCGCCAAACCGGCAACGGGCGCAGCGAGCAGCAAAAGCATTTGAGCGACCTGCACCAGCATGCCTTTTCCGCGCCTGGCCAACTCGTTCACAATCCGCCCAACTGGCTCAGAGATCGACCCGCGTCGCGCTGCGCCTGCTGCAGCCTGGCGCCTGCCTCCCTCAGAGCAGCCGGCATCTCGACTTCGTCCCGAAACTCCGGGCGCTTATCAAGCTTGTCGAACCATGCGCCGACCGATGTATGGAGACGATGCAGCGGATATCCGGCCGCGTTCAGTCGTGTGGCATACACGTACCAGGCGATGTCGAGAATGGTCAGCGAGTCACCCAGAATGAACTCGGATCGTCCCAGTGTCTCATCCAGCTCTTCGAAGGCGTCTTTGAAGCGAGCGGTGGATTCGGCCACCTGCGCATCGGTGATGCCAGTGTCGTTGGCCGCATCCCAGAAGCTCACTTCCTTCGCTCTTTGGGTGTCCGACTGTCCGCCGACGGTGCCATCGGTCTTGCGCAGATTGTCGAGCGCGCGGCTGCTTTTCATTGCACCCGGGCTTGTCGGTATGACGTACCGGAACGTCAGCGCGCGGAGATCCATATGCAGATCGTTCTCCATGCCCAGCATCTGATGCACCGATTGCCTCGAATCGGCCGGAATGAGCGGCGGATCGGGATAGCAGACTTCGAGGTACTCGACGATGTCGTTGCTTTCGATGTGCACGACGCCATCGTGTACCAGGCACGGGACCAGGCCTCGCGGGTTGATACCGAGGTACCACGGTTCGCAGTTCGCTTCGGCTTTCAGATCTACTTCATGGGACTCCCACGGGATGCCCTTCAGTCGCAGAAATATGCGGACCTTTTGTGAACACGAGGACCCCCGCGCATGGAAAAGATGCACACCCCGCCACCCGAGCACTTCCCGGGAGGTTACTTCCGCATCGGCAAGCTGCACCAACGTATGCCCCTAGAACGGATAGTGCACCGCGGGAGTCGTTCGCACGGTCGTCAGAACGGTATCGGTGAACTCGTTGATGGCCTCAAGACCATTGAATCGCCCATAGCCGCTCGCTTTGAGACCGCCAAACGGCATCTGTGGCTGGTCGTGAACCGTCGCCATATTTACGTGGCGATTGCCTGCGTCCAGCCGGTCGGCCACGGCCATCGCGCGACCCACATCCTGGCCAAACACGGATGCAGCGAGTCCGTACTCCGTGTCGTTGGCGATTTCGATCGCCTCATCGATCGCGGTGAAGCGAGTCATCGCAACGACCGGTCCGAAGGATTCCTCGCTGTAGATCTCCATGTCCTTGGTCACGTGATCGAGAATCGTCGGCCCCATCAATGCACCGTTGGCCTCGCCGCGCAGGACGACCTTGGCGCCCTTCTTCTCTGCATCCTCGATCAGGGACTGCACGCGCAGCGGTGCGTTCTGCATGGCCAGCGGACCCAACGGAATCTGGCACGAGTCGTCAATGCCCATACGACCTGCACTTGCGGCGAACTTCTCGACGAACGCATCGGCGACCTTTTCATCAACCACAAGCTTCTCGGTCGACATGCAGATCTGGCCGGTGTTCATGAAACTGCCAAACGTCGCCGCACGCGCGGCTTCGTCGAGGTCTGCATCATCGAGCACGATCATCGGCGATTTGCCGCCGAGCTCGAGCAGGCATGGCTTGAGCTCTTCAGCCGCGATCTTCGCGATCGCCCGGCCTGTGTTGCTGGAGCCGGTGAAGTTAACCCGTTTCACGGCCTTGTGCCGGATGATTTTCTCGACGATTTTCGGGCCATCGGCGGGGTGATTGTTCACGTAGTTCAATACGCCCGGGGGAAAGCCTGCATCGAGGAAGCTCTGCACAACGAGCCGATGTGTTTCCGGACAGATTTCGGAACCTTTCAGTACCACCGTGTTGCCGCAGGCCAGCGGCATGGCAATCGCGCGAGTCGACAGAATGACGGGTGCATTCCACGGGGCGATGCTCAGGATTACGCCACAAGGCCGGCGCGTTGTGGTCGCCGTGAGGCCCGGGATGTCCGACGGGATCGTCTGCCCCGCGATCATGGTTGTCAGCGACGCCGCCTCCCGGATCAGGCCCTCGGCGAGATGCACGTTGAAACCGGACCACGGCGCTGAGGCTCCCAGCTCAGCATCCATTGCGGCAACGATATCCGGCGCTCGCGCTTTCAGGGCTTCTTCCGCTTTCAACAGCAGGTCACGGCGCATGCCTGGTCCCGACTGCGACCACTCCTTGAACGCCTCCGCGGCCGTATCGCACGCGGCGATCGCCTGCGCTTCGCTCGCACCTGCAGCTCGATTGACCACCTCGTCTGTTGCCGGGTTCACGCGCTCGAATTCATGGGTCGACTCGAAGCCGGACTGCTGGTCGCCGATGATCAAATTGGTCTCATACATGGAAAGATCCCCCTCTTGTGATCAGCGCGGTTCGCCGATCGTGATTTCAATGTCCGGAAGGTTGTGCACGTGCCCGACGATCCGGTCACCGGGCGTTACGGGTCCCACGCCTGACGGTGTGCCCGTGTAGATCAGGTCGCCCGCGACCAGCTCGTAGTGCGTCGAAAGAACGGATACGACCTCGGCGCAGTTCCAGATCAACTCGGACAGATCGCCCTTTTGCTTCGTCTCGCCGTTGACATCAAGGCTGATGTCGCCGGAGGCCGGCAACGCACCGCCGTCCAGTGGCACGATTTCGGTAATGGGTGCGGAATGATCGAACGCCTTGCCGATTCCCCACGGTCGCCCCGTCTTCCGCGCCGCGACCTGCACGTCACGTCGGGTCAGATCGATGCCTGTCGCGAGCCCGAATACGTGATCGGCAGCGCTATCCACCGGAATGCCGCGACCACCCTTACCGATGGCAAGCACCAGCTCTATTTCGTACTGAAGGTTCTCCGTTAACGTCGGGTACGGAACGACCGAGCCACTCAGCACAATGGCGTCCGATGGCTTCTGAAAGAAGAACGGCGGATCGCGCTCGTCGCCACCCATTTCACGAACATGGGCTGCGTAGTTGCGACCGACGCAATAAATCCGTCGCACAGGAAAAACGGCATCAGTGCCCGATACAGGCACGGTCGCTTGTTTCGCGGGCGGTACTACATAGTCAGACATCGTCACGTTGCTCCCGGAACAGATCAAGCTTCTCCTGAACCACCTGGTCCGAGTAGCTGAAAATCACACAGTCATCCTGTGCCTCAATATGGTGGGCGTGCCAGGTAGGCACGACGAACAGGTCCTTGTCTTTGAAATCGAAACTTTCGTCGCCGATTTGCACAGTTCCCCTGCCCTCGACCACAGCGAATACGGTGCCCGCGGTCGATCGGTATGGCGCAGTCGAAAACCCTGCGGGAACGAGTCGCATCGCAGTGGTTAGCGTAGGCATCGCCGCCTGGCCATTCAGCGGATTGATGTAGTTCATGCGGTGGCCATGGCAGGCATCCGGATCCCGCGTCCGCGACAGATGATCCAGCGCTTCTCGCGTTCTTCGGTAGCTGTAGTTGAAGATTGGCGACGTCTGCGAGCCGTGTTCAAACCCTTCAGGCAGGAGATTCACACCGGCTTCGAGCACGGAGCTGCCCTCCGGCTTCAGCGTCGGATGCGTCTTGCCGGGGTAGTTGTCGCGAAAGCTCGCGCCCAGCAGGTTGACGATGTGCATATCCAGGCCGTCGAGCCAGATCATAGGCGCATCGCTTTCATTGCCGTGATCGTGCCAGGTCATCGATGGGGTAATGACGAAGTCGCCGACCTCCATGGTCGTCCGCTCCCCGGCAACAGCCGTGTAGGCGCTCGAACCCTCGACGATGAAGCGCAACGCAGACGCGACGTGCCTGTGTGCCGGAGCAATCTCGCCCGGCAGAATGATCTGGTAGCCAGCGAACAAGGACTGGGTAATCCGTGACTGGCCCTGCAGGCCGGGATTTTCGAGAACGAGCACGCGGCGCTCGGCCTCCTCCGTGCCGATGATGTCGCAGGCTTCCATCAGGTACGGACGGACGCGCTCGAATTCGAACATGGCGGGAACAGCGTCGGTTGCGGGCGTCTCGGTCACGAGGCCACCGAGCACCCGCCACAATGGCGCAAGGCTCTCTGTTCGCGCTCGAACATAGAACTCCTGGCGGCCTTCCTCGGCCTGACGGTCTACGGTCTCGACAAACCCCTCACTCATCTATGCGTATCTCCATCGTGACAATCCAATCACCTGCTTAGCCACCGACAGCCTTAACCGGTGGTTTTTCGTCGCTCGCGGAATCACGCTCGCCGTCTCCCTTCCAAAGGTAGGTGAGTACGGGAATAACGGCGGATCGCAGATTCTTCGGAACCCGCTCCAGCAATTCTTTTTCGTAGGCGTGCACAGATCCGAATGCCTTCTTTGCCAGCCTCTTGCCGGCAGCCGTCAGCTCGATCCCTTGGGAACGACCGTCGATCGGCTTGCGGATCAGCAGGCCGCGCTTCTCGAGTGCGGCAACGAGCGGCACCATGTTGGCGCGCTTGATCTCCAGCGCGCGCCCCGCGTCGGTTTGCTTTATGCCGGGGTTTGAGGCGATCAGCTGCAGCAGTGAGAACGACGTGTGCCGCAGTTCGAATTCGGCCAATCGTTCATTCAACTCGGCAAGCACACCCATCGACGCACGCCTGACCAGATAGCCCGGTAACTCGAGCAGCGGATCACTGGGTTGATCGGAGTTTTTCGACACGGCTGGCCTTCCCGACTTGAATTGTTATAAACTATAACAGTTTTCAGAGCCGTGTACCAGACAGCGCGGCAAACACCGTGGAGAAACACATGACAACTGAGCGTGCTGAGGAAGACACCGTTGCTTACGAGATCGAGGACGGCATCGCCTGGGTGAAATTCAACCGGCCGGAAAAGCGCAACTGCATGAGCCCGAAGCTCAACCGGCAGATGCTGCGGGTCATCAACGAACTCGAGTTTCGCGACGACGTCGGCGTGCTCGTACTAACCGGGGAAGGCAGTGCCTGGTCTGCTGGCATGGATCTCAAGGAGTATTTCCGTGAGACCGAAGCTCTGGGCCTCGTCGGAACCCGTCACGCACAGCGCGAGGCGTACACGTGGTGGGAACGACTTCGCTGGTACCAGAAGCCGACGATCGCAATGGTCAATGGCTGGTGTTTCGGCGGCGGTTACGGTCCGCTGCACGCCTGTGACCTGGCGTTTGCGGCTGAGGATGCGCAGTTCGGATTGAGCGAGATCAACTGGGGAATTCTGCCCGGCGGTGGAGCAACCAAGGTCGCGACCAATCTGGTCTCCATGCGTCGGGCCATGTATCACGCGATCATGGGAGAGAACATTGACGGCAGGACGGCGGCCGAGTGGGGGCTGGTAAACGAGGCTGTCCCGCTCGAGTCACTCAAGGATCGGGTCACCGAAGTCGCCAACGTGCTGCTGGAAAAGAATCCGGTTGCCCTGAAGGCAACGAAAGACGCCGTCAAACGTGTCATGGAAATGACCTACGACAATGCCGAGGACTATCTGATACGCGCGCAGGAGGCCGCCAACTACTTTGACAATCAGGGGCGTAAGGAAGGCATTAAGCAGTTCATTGATGACAAGACGTACAAGCCCGGCCTGGGCGCCTACGACAAATCGAAGGCGGCGGAATAACGCCTGACCCATGCCTGTCATCGACCCGATTGCAAGCTTTGCGCGGAGCAACCCGAACAACCAGGCACTGGTAGACCTCGCGTCCGGCCGCCGCTGGACTTACGCCGAACTCCACGCCGCAGTGGACCAACTTGCTGCCTGGCTCGTCGAGGAGTTTGGCCCGGCCAGCGGCGAGCGCGTGGCCACCCTGGCGAAGAACTGCGCCGACATGCTGATCCTGCATCATGCCAGCGTGCGTGCGGGCACTATCTTCGTGCCTTTGAACTGGCGGCTCGCAACCGCGGAAGTAGACGCGCTGACCGCTGACGCCGATCCGGCACTGCTCTTTGTGGGGTCCGAGTTCGAGGCGCCGGACTCGGCATCCAGGACCAGCCCGATATCAACGACGACTGAGTTGGGCGAGTCAGGGTCGCGTCCTGCGCCAGAGGCTCGCCGACCGTTCGACGAAGTCGCGACGCTGCTGTACACATCCGGCACGAGCGGTCGGCCGAAGGGTGTCATGCTTTCAGAAGAAAATGCGTTCTGGGGCTGTGCCAACTTCGGCTACGCCAACGACGTGTATACGAACAGTGTTTTCCTCTGCGACATGCCGTTGTTCCACACGGCCGGGTTATTCGCAGCGTCACGCGTCCCGATTCAGGCCGGCGGCTCGGTCCTCGTCTCGCAGGGCTTCGACGCGCCGGTGACGCTCGCTCGGCTCATGGACGAGTCGCTGAACGTTTCGCACTATTTCTCCGTTCCGCAAATGGCCGCCTGGCTGTGGAACGAAGCCGGGTTCGATGCCGACCGACTGCAGAAGCTGGCCTGCTGGGCCATCGGCGGCGCGCCAAACCCCAAAGCCAGCGCGGAACGCTTCATCAAGGCCGGCATTCGTATCGCCGACGGCTTCGGGATGTCGGAAACCTGTTCGGCCTTCGGCATGCCGCCTCAGGATCTTGACTTGCTAGCCGAGAAATCCGGCAGCTGCGGACCGGCGTTTTTGTCGCTCGAGGCAAAGATCGTGAACGGCGACGGCGAGGACTTACCGAGCGGAGACGTTGGCGAACTCTGGCTTCGCGGACCCAGCATCACCAAAGGCTACTGGAATCAGCCGGAGACAACCGCGAATGCGTTCAGTGACGGCTGGTTGCGCACGGGCGACGCCGGCTACCTCGATGATGACGGATTCCTCTTCCTCGTTGACCGCAAGAAAGACATGTTCATCTCGGGCGGCGAAAACGTCTATCCGGCAGAGGTCGAAGCGGTGATCGCCGAGCTGGAGACTATCGCCGAAAGCGCCGTGGTCGGTGTCCCGGATGAACGCTGGGGCGAGGTCGGCCGCGCCTACGTCATTCCGGTTCCGGGCAGCACGGTCTCCGAGGAGGGGATCCTCGACCATTGCCGGCAGCGACTCGCCAGGTTCAAGGTGCCGAAGACTGTGATCGTCACGGACACTCTGCCCCGCACCGCCTCCGGGAAACTACAGAAGCACATCCTCAGGGCCCGAGCGGAAAAAGAGATTGCCGCCGGGTAGTTACGAGGCCTGCTAGTTCGCTGCGCGTTCCTCGAGGAAGAACAGCAGAATCGCCGCCAGCAAAGCAGACGAGCCCATGATGACTGCAACGGTTTGCAGACCGAATCCAGCCTGAAACAGGTAACCCGCAATTACCGGCGCCAAAGCAGAGCCACCACGACCAACACCGATTGCAAAGCCGGTGCCCGTGGACCGGACGTGTGTCGGGAAGACCTTCGCGAACAGCGAGTACATCCCGCAGATCGCGGAATTCGTGAAGAAGCCCGCGCAGGCAACGACAACCGTGAGCGCAGCAAGATCCTCGGCACCGCTGCCGAACCAGAAGATCATTGCAGCAGCGCCGATCAGCACGGCGATCGTCAGCGGACGAAGCTGGAACCGAGTCGCAAGAAAACCGAAGAGCGCGCCGCCGGTAGCGCCGCCGACGTTGAGCCATGCCAGCACGCCGGCCGCGGCGCTCGGCTCGAAGCCCATGTCGACGATAATCTTGGGCACCCACTTCACCAGGAAGTAGAAACTCGTGATGAGCGCGAAGTACGCGCCCGTCACCAGAACCGTTGTCTTGATGAGATCGGACTTGAAGACGTCCGCAAGGCTCTGCTTTGGCGCAGCGGGTGGGACCGGTGTGAGCTCCGCAGCCGCAGGGTGGCCAAAGCTGGCGAGCGACTTGTTGATCCTGTCCAGTGCGCCCGGCTTGCGCAGACGGTCCATGAAGACCGGAGACTCGGGGACGAGGAAGTAGACGATCGGAATGAAAGCCGCCGTTGCCCAGCCGCCGAACGTGAAGATGTCGTGCCACGTGCCGTCGGCCAGGATGCTACGCACCGCGATACCGCCGAGGATGCCGCCGATCGGATAACCGATGACCATGAACGCCATTGCAAGCCCGCGCCAGCGCAGGTTCGAGTATTCAGCCGCGGCGGCAGTCGTCACAGCGAGCATACCCCCGATTCCGAGGCCGGTCAGCAGTCTCCATGACAACAGCTCGGTCACGCCGGCGGCCTGACCCGCGCCAAACATGCCTATCGCCATGACCACGAGGCAAAACAGGATGGTCGTGCGCCGGCCGGCCTTGTCGCCGACCATACCCAGGATGATTGAGCCGACGGCCATGCCGAGCAATTCCATGGCCAAAATCCAGCCAAGCGTCGCCTGATCGACGCCCCACTCCGCGGCGATGCCCGGCCCGGCAAAGCTGATTGACAAGACATCGAAGCCGTCGAGGGCATTCAATCCAACGGTCACGAGAACAGTAAACCATTGAGCGAGGCCCATCGGCCGTTGCTCCATGATAGCTGTAGGGGTGCTGGCACTCACTGCTTCACCTCGATCGTATGCCCGCTACAGGCTTCGCTAGTTCACTTCGTAGACGCGAATGACGACAGCGCGAGGCGACGCGATCGACGTAATGGTCCCGACGAACATTCGCTTGTTCAGCCAGTCGTATTTGCCTTGAGGTGCGTGGAAGTGCGGATGGGTCATACGGTATTGATCGCCTTCCTCGTCGACAGCGATGCCGCGATTATCGACCACGATGACCTGGCCGTCATCAGTTCTAATTGAATACAGCGCCGTAATCGTCTTCACACCATCATCGCGTACGACCTGCCAGTCGGCGCCACCCGGCATCACCTCACCCTTGATATCTTTCCCGACGAAATAGCCGCCCGTAATCGGCACGATAAACCGCTCTCCATCGTCGCTGGCGCCGATCGCCACCTTGTCTGTGAGCGTGACGTAGAGTTCCAGAACGGGCTGCTGGTTGACGGAGGGCGCAGGAGACGGATGCGCATCGAACACCGCCTCATCAGCGCCCCATACCAGTCCTGGCAACATCGAAAGGCCGATAACCGCGAACAATACGGCTTTGCTATTCATGGCTTACCCCGATCGCAGCGAAAGAAAGGCGCGCTGCCGAAAAACCGGACAACGCGCCTCGGGAGGGATCTTTGGGCGTCACACTACAGGTTGCCGAACCTGCCTCTTACGCCCACGTAGAACAGCCGTCCTATGCCATCGTAGAAGCCCTGGTTGGTGCCGGACCATGTGGTACCTACAGGCTCGCCGCCGATTTGCGGCGGATCTTCATCCGCAACATTGTTGATGCCGCCGTAGAGCTCGAACTGTTCGCCGATCGACAGGCGCGTGACCAGGTCGAAGTAGTCGTACGAATCGGAACCATCGATGGTCGTGGTCTGGCCGCCTGCTGCCGAGATGTCATCCATCTCTGAGATGTGACGCCATAGCGCACTGATAGTCAGCGGCCCGGTCTGCACATCCAGCGCGTTGAACATCCTGAACTCCGGATAGCCAACTGCCGTACTGACCACCCCGGCGAAGTCGATGAACTCCTCGTCTTCGAATGCCTGGATTTCGTACTTGTCCAGAATGTTGGCCTGCACCGAGAAACTGATGCTGCCGCCGAGGCCACCCCAGGCCAAAGCGTCAACCTCAACGTCGAAGTCGGCTGCTATATCCAAACCGGAGGTCTCGATTCCCCCGAGATTCAGAATCGGCTGATTCACCGGATCGAGATCGAACGCCGTTGTTTCCGGCGCAAAGATCGGACGATTGATCTGCTGGCATGCGAAGTAGTCGTTGTCGTACGACGGGTTGGATGATCCGTCCAGGTTGAAGCACTTGGTCATGATCTGCTGTGCAGACAGCACCTCAATCGCTTTATCTACTTCGATGTTGTAGTAGTCAAGACTGAACTGCACACCGACGTTGCCGAGTTCGAAACTGGAAACAAGGCCCAACGTAAACGTATCTGCTTCTTCCGGCACCAGGTCGGGATTACCGTTTGTAAACGTTGGCGCCGACGACCCCCCCTGCGTGTAGCCGGGGTCAGCACCCTGCTCAGCACACAGTGCCAGCTCGGCTGCCCGGTCCACACTTACACCCCGGTATCTGGAGCTGCATGGATCGAGGAACGGCTGTACGCGCAGCAAGCTGGCGCGGAAGAATTCCTCGACGTTCGGCGCGCGAACTGCGTGCTGGAAGCCGCCGCGCAACATGATGTTGTCGTTGACCTGAGAATCCAGCTCGATCTTGTAGGTATTGGTCGTGCCGGCCGGATCGTAATCCGAGAAACGATAGCCCAGCGACAGGTTGGTGGAATCCTCGATGAGCGGCAGGAGCACTTCGCCGGCCAGTTCAGCAACGGTGATGTCACCTTCTGTAAAGGCCGAACTCGCCAGGTTGGCAAGCTCGCCGGCAGCGATGTCCGGGTCCGGATCAAACTCGTATGTGTTCTCGCGATACGCGGCCGTCAGTGCGAAGCGTGCTTCACCCGCGGGCATATCAGCCAGCTTGCCCTCGAGGACAGCTTCGAAAACCGTCTGTTCGAGCGTCGTATCGTTTATGGGCGTACGAGAAACGAACGCCAGGCACTCCGGCGACAGCGGAGTCGTGCCACCAAACGGATTGAACCCGCCGGCGCAGAGCGGGCTGACACCCGTCGTCGGATCCGTCGTGTCGATGATGTCCTGGACCGCAGCGAAATTCACCGACCCGGAAATCGTCCGGTCTCGTGTGTCCGTCTGGCCGTAGGACATATGCACATCCCAGTTCAGGTCACGGTCGCCAACCTGGCCACTGAAGCCACCCAGGAACTGCATGACGTCGTTTTCCGTGTTGTAAACACGCCCACCGGCCTGCGCAAAACGTCGCTGGTTGTTATTAATGCCTCCGGGTCCGATGCGGGCCGCGAGATCCGGAATCTGCTGCAGGTAGTAGTTGTTCTGCGGAATCGTCACACCCCAGATGCCCGCGGAGTTGGGCGCGGCGCCCTCATTGAAGGCTGTTGACGACGCGTAAATGACCTGTCCGTAGGCGGTGACGCCATTGTCCATCTCGAAGTCGGTCTTGGCGAAAAGCGTCGTTTGCTCGAGAGGCACCTGAATCCAGTTGAAGTACTGACCGTGCGTTCTCAGATCATCACCGCGAACCAGCAACGGCAGGTCGATGGGGTCGTTAAACACGCCTGTTGCAGGATTATCGATGGCCCCTGCGTCAAATACGTTGCCGCCGTTATCAACGGAAAAGATGTTGCGGCCCAGTCGCGTGTGGCCGTACACAATGAATGTACTGTGCTGGGGGTTGACGTTGAAGAAATCCCTTTCGAGGTAACGAACGCCACCGCGTTCGTTGTACTCAGCTGAAATCAGCAGGTTTCCTTTGCCGTTTGCGTAATTGGTGCCGTATGCAGCACCGAGGCGATAGTTATCGTCTCCCGAATCGTCAAGTGAGCCGAACTGAACGTCGAACTCAAGCCCTTCAAGATCGGTTCGGGTCTTGAAGTTAACAACCCCCGATAATGCATCAGAGCCATATGTTGCCGACGCACCGCCGGTGATGACTTCAATGCTTCCGATCGCCATCGTCGGAATCGTGTTGATGTCGATCGCGCCGTCGGTGCCTGATGACATCAGACGTCGGCCGTCCATGATCACCAGGTTACGCTTTGCGCCCAGGTTTCTGAGATTCAGCGTCGCACGGCCGGCGGTACCGCCGTTGCTGTCATTACTGTAGTCGCCGGTGCCTGGAGCGAACTGCGGCAGGTCTTTCAGATAATCGTCAACACTGGGTCTGCCGGAGTTGGCGATCGAAGCCATCTCGGTCGTAACGAGAGGACTCGGTGATACATAGTCCTTTCGAGTGATGCGAGAACCCGTGACAACAACTTCCTGCAGAGCCTCTTCGTCGTCTGACTCCTGCGACATCACCGGTGCGGACAAAGCGACTGCAGCCAACGTTGAGAAGGCCACCGCCAGACGTCTGGCGAAACGCGTTCGAATCATGATTCCCCCCTGTTCTAATCCTCGCTGACCGGACCGTCAGCGTGTTCCCTCGACTAGGGTAGTGGTACAGGATGGCTTTCGACTGGTTCGCCTATTTATACAATTTTTTCGAATAAAAAGAATTCGGTTGCCATTTCAGCGGCGTAATACCTGCCAACCTGGTGATTCGTTTCGGGTCACCGGGAGTAGCGGTCGAGGTTGTCACGCAGCAGCGCCACCAGCGCATCCCGGTAGGAATCGTGGGTGCCCTTGATCCAGGCGACGGACAGCGGCAGTTCCTCGATCTGGCGACCGGTGGCATTCACGAGAGGCTTGTAGACGACCCCCTGCACGGTTCCCCTGCTCGTCCAGTAAGGAATTATCGCTGCACCGATTTCGGCGCCGACCATATTGATAATGGTTTGTTTCTCCTCGGCCTGTTGCGCAATGTCGGGCTTCAGATCGGCGTCCAGAAACAGCTTCATGGTCAGGTTGTAACTGTGCGGACGGCTGCGCGGCGACGGCAGGATCAGTGGTACTCCGTCCAGGTCCTGAACCCGGAGTCGCTGCTGGTCCGCCAGCGGATGATGCTGCGGTAGCGCCACCATAATCGGTTGTTTCAAAAGAAATTCGAAGTGGATATCCGGATATGGCGTGGTCTGCTGCGCGACAATGGCCACATCGAGGCCGCCCGACACGAGCTTCGGCAGCAGACTCGAGCTCTTTGCTTCGACCAGCAATAACTCCAGGTCTGGCTGGAGTTCACGGAAGTCGTGCAGCAATGTTGGAATCAGCCCCGTGGCGGCGCTGTCCATGGCGCCAATCCTGAACACCCGCTCTTCACTGGTTGCTGCATCGCGAACCCGATCGGCCACGTCGTCGGCATGCGCAAGCAGCGATCTGGCGTCCCGCAACAGCAGCTGTCCGCTCCGGGTCAGCGTGACTTCGCGCGTGGTACGCGACAGAAGTCGCAGGCCGAGATCCTTTTCAAGCAGACCGATGTTTCGACTGAGCGACGACGGGAGTATGTCGAGGCGGCGCGCCGCGCGGCCGAAATGCAATTCATCCGCGACGACCGTGAAGCACCGCAGTAGCTTGAGGTCCACAAGCTCGTCCTATTTTTCAAAATATTTGTATATTCTTATCGACCGATGCTGTCAACCGAATATGCGTCTACCGTAGTCCGCCAGCATCGGAGGGAGGATGTGGACTAGCCCGATGGCCTCAGCCCTCGAAAAACGTGTAATGCGCAAACTGACGCGACGAATCGTGCCGTTCGTCATGCTGCTGTATTTCATCGCCTATCTCGATCGCGTGAACATCGGTTTCGCGGCGCTGACGATGAACGACGACATCGGTCTGTCTGCCGCGGCCTTCGGCTTCGGTGCCGGTATTTTCTTTATCGGCTACTTTCTTTTCGAGGTGCCCTCCAATCTGATCCTGCACCGGGTCGGCGCGCGCATCTGGATTGCGCGCATCATGGTGACATGGGGTCTTATTTCGGGCGCTATGGCACTCGTGCAGGGCCCCGTAAGCTTTTACGTTTTGCGCTTCCTGTTGGGAGCCGCGGAGGCGGGCTTCTTCCCGGGAATCATCCTTTATCTGAGCTACTGGTTCCCCGCGAGACACAGAGCCGGTGTCACCGCCTTCTTCATGGCCGCTGTACCGATATCGATCGCGATTGGCTCACCCATTTCCGGTGCGCTGCTGACCATGGATGGCATTCTCGGCCTGCACGGCTGGCAGTGGCTGTTCCTTATCGAAGCAGCACCCGCCCTTCTGCTCGCAGGCGTGGTCCTGGTCTACATGACCGATCGTCCGGAAAAGGCCAACTGGCTTACGGACGAGGAACGCGAGTGGCTCGTCGATGAGATGCAGGCGGAAGAACGCCAGGTCGCGCAGGATCACGGCAGCCATTCCGTGCTCCGTGCACTCGCCAATCCGTGGGTGCTGTCGCTCGCACTGATCTATTTCGGAACCTCGGCGGGCCTGTACACCGTTGGCATCTGGTCACCGCAGATCATCGCTCAGCACGGCGTCGGGCCGTTCGCGACTGGTCTAATCAACGCTATTCCACCCATTGCCGCCGTACTGGCCATGGTGTGGTGGGCCAGGCACTCGGACCGCACGGGAGAGCGAAACTGGCATGTCTTCGCTGCGTGTCTGGTGGCCGCGACCGGGCTCGGCGTGGCGGCTTACACGACCAGCCTGATACCCGTCGTCCTGGCCCTGGTACTGGTCAGCGCCGGCGTCAGCTCCGCCAAGCCGCCGCTTTGGAGCATCCCGACACAGTTTCTAACCGGCGCCGCAGCGGCCACCGGGATTGCAACGATCAATTCGATCGGCAACCTCGGCGGCTTCGCAGGGCCGTTCGTCATCGGCTGGCTCAAAGAGCAGACCGGCGACTATCGCAGCGGGCTCTTGAGTGTTGCCGCTGCATTGGTTTTTTCCGCCGCTCTGGTGCTCGTCCTTGCGCGCCAGAGGTCTCGTCGATCAGACAACGCGCCGATGGCGGCGGCAAACAGAACCGGGGGATAGTATGACCAAGCGAGCGCATTCAATTGCAGCAATTCCTGCAGACGGTATCGGCATCGAGGTTATCGACGAAACGATCGAGCTGCTCGGCGCCGTGCAGCAGCGATTCGCAGACGTCGAATTCAACGTGCAGAAGTTCGACTGGGGCTCGGACTACTACCGCAAGCACGGCAAAATGATGCCTGAGGATGGCCTCGAAACGCTGAAGCCGTTTGATGCGATTCTTTTCGGTGCGGTTGGCGCACCTGACGTCCCGGACCACATCACACTCTGGGGCTTGCGCCTGGAAATCTGCCAGGGCTTCGATCAGTACGCGAACGTGAGGCCCAGTCGCGTTCTGCCAGGTATCACCTCACCGTTGCGCGACTGCGAACCCGGCGATCTGGACTGGGTGATCGTTAGAGAAAACTCAGAAGGTGAGTATTCAGGACACGGTGGCCGCGCGCATCGCGGTCACCCGGAAGAAGTTGGCACTGAGGTATCAATATTTACTCGCGCGGGCGTCGCACGAATCATGCATTTCGCCTTCAAGCTGGCACGTTCCCGGCCGCGCAAGCTCCTGACTATCGTGACGAAGTCCAATGCCCAGCGCCACGGGATGCTGCTCTGGGACGAAGTTGCGGCCGAAATCGCCGAGGAATACCCGGATGTCACCTGGGACAAGATGCTCGTCGACGCGATGACCGCGCGCATGACGTTGGATCCGAAGAGCCTCGACACGATCGTCGCAACGAATCTGCATGCCGACATTCTCTCCGATCTGGCCGGGGCCCTGACGGGTAGTCTTGGTGTGGCACCGACCGCAAACATTGACCCGGAGCGGCGCTACCCGTCGATGTTCGAACCGATCCACGGCTCCGCCTTCGACATTACAGGCAAGGGCATCGCAAACCCTATAGCTAGTTTCTGGACGGCGGCGCAGATGCTCGAGCACCTGGGCGAAGATGCAGCAGCGCAGGCTATCGTCGACGCAATCGAGCAAACGACACAGGCCGGAATCCTGACACCGGATGTCGGCGGCAGTGCTACGACCAAAGACGTAACATCAGCGGTCGTCGCGGCCCTGCTCGATGCGGACGTCCGCCAGCGCACCGCCGGCTAACAGCGGCCAGCGTTTCTTCTGAATTCCGTTCAGCCGTCGGACCAACGGGCGCGAAGTGCCGGCACGCTGAAGCAAGACTGATTTACCGAGGATCACTGATGAACCCGACCGTACGTGTAAGCCGCCTGCTGTTGTCTGTAGCACTGACTCTCAGTGCCGCGTGTTCCACCGCCGCTGAATTTCGAGTGGATAAAAACCAGGTGTATGGGATGTATTCCGGCCTCGCGTTGACGATGGACGTGTACGTGCCTGAGCAACCGAACGGCTTTGGCATTGTGTTTATCTCCGGCAGCGGCTGGACGCGTGAACTCAGCCTTGACGCAACCCCCCTGACGGAAACGGGCCAGGAACTGGTTTACGCGGTTCCGCTCGCGGAAGCCGGGTATACCGTCTTCAACATCAACCATCGCGCAGCACCGCGATTCCGATATCCCTCGCCGGTCGAAGACGCGCAGCGCGCGGTACGTTTCATACGCCATCACGCCGGCGAATTTGGGATAGACCCCGACCGCATCGGCGCGATGGGAGGATCCTCCGGTGCGCACCTTTCCAGCATGCTTGCATTGATGGACGGCGATGGAGACCCGGACGACCCAAGCCCGATCAACCGCGAAAGCGCCAAGGTTCAGGCTGCGGTCATCAGGGCAACGCCATCAGACTTCCGGCAGGACGCAGGCGCGCCATTATTCGGGTACAGAGGAAATGCGGGCGCACCCGGAACTGTTGAAGCCAGGATTCTTGCCGAAGCCTCACCGATCACCTACGTCACAGCGGATGATCCTCCCATTCTAATGACGCATGGCAATGCGGATGAAGTAGTGCCATTCGAATGGTCAGTAAATCTCCTGGCGGCGCTTGAAGGCGCTGGTGTCGCTGCCCGCTTGATCGAGGTCGACGGAGGTGGCCATGGCCCGAGGTTCGAGTACACCGAAATCGTGGATGGACAACGCGTTCGCAAGATCCCGGAAAACTCACCCGACTACATCGGTGCCATGCTCGACTGGTTTGAAACGCACTTGATCAAGTAACAACTCATGCTTCGAAGCGGAATAACAAATTCGCACCTGTCGCGGTAAGCGTTGGAAAAGACTGATTCGGATCTTCGAACGCACGGCTGGTCGAATCAGTCGGTAAGTTGAGAGAGCAAGGATCAACTGGAAACAGGCTTTGGCCTGGTTCAACCCTGCGGGCTTCGCGGCTGCGCCGCTCAGTCCGAAACGATGCGCGATCTGTCGAACCGGCGACGCTTCGCGTCGCAGAGGTTCAAAGGTTCTCGGTAAGCCGAAGATTCAATCCCAGGGATGTGCGAAAGCTTGTGGTTCGATATCGGCGATCAGGGAACAGGTACCAGACTCCAGATCCCTCGACACCTGTTCCAACGAGCTGCGCACGAGTTGCAGCGAATGGAGGCCCCGGACACAGGATAGCGCCTTCAGATCGTTCTTTAGCAACTCGGCCTGCAGGTCTGCAAGCCGTTGCACCGATGAGTCGAGGCGAGAAGCGTGCGCGCAGACGGTTAACATCGCGGTCAGCAGTTCGATGCGACGTCCCAGTCTCTGCATCGGCAACTGCGCACGCGTGAGATCGAGCTGGTACACGAGGTTGAACAACAAGTAGACCCACCGGCAGTTGCGCAGGCCACGCTCGGCATAGCGTATATGCCTGGCCAGGTTGCTCGGGAATTGACGGTAGCGCGGCAACAAGCTTGCCGGCACCAGCCAAAGCGGCGCCGACTGAATATCTTTGGCGCAGCTCCTGAGAATCCATAGCGCAAGACCCCAGGTGCCGCGGTTGGTTAGCAATCGGCCGACTGCGCGGATTGTCCGGACAGGATGTTTGACCAAGCTGCGGAGCCCGATTCGGTAGATGCGCTTGTCAGCGGATAACGGATTGCCATCTGCCGCCGTGTTTGCGTCCTGCAGCACACCGAGCAAGCTCTGCAGGTAGTCGGCGGTGAAACCGGCCGTGAGCTCCTTGACCATACCCAGTCGAATCAGGTCATCCTCACCCTCGACGATGCCAAAGGCGTGCATTACCGGTCTTGCCTCGTTGATGCGCGAGTCGTAGTCGAGACTGCGCCCACCGATGATCCGCTCACAAGCGATCAGAGATTCCAGTGCGTGGCGGGCGCTTGCTGACTTGGTCAAGTCTCGCAAGCCCGTTAGATCTGTTCCGTCAGCGTCTTGCGCAAGCGACAGGTGCGCCAACGATTGTGCCGTCAGCGCACCCCCGAGAATTTTCGCTATACCCAGCCTTGGCAACTCGTGCTTGATGACCTTGCCGCCCACGCCGTCACGAACACGCGCATAGGCCAGCGCATCGGCGGCCATCATTCTCTGGTAGCCCGCACACATCGCTGCCAGCATGCAGCGCCCCATTCGCAGACAGTAGAACAGCACCTCAACCCCGTCGCCCTCGATCTCCTGGTCGAAAGGAATCGGGAAGTTGCGGAAGCTGATGCGCGAGTTGATGTTCTGCGCAAACGCACTCACGTTGGACGGCGCGCACTGGAATCCGTAGTCGCCGTCGATGTCTTCCTCGGGCAGGCGAACGATAAACAGGCCGATCTCCCTGGAGCCCCTGCCCCGCCTCGCCACGACGGCCGCGAGCCCCCCGTGCGTGGCGCTCGTGATGTAGAGCTTGTTGCAGGCACCTTCGGCATGCAGTCGCCAGCAGCCGGCGTCCTCGTCGCGCTCGACCCAAGCCTGAATCCGTTTCGCGTTGACGCCAGTGCCGACTTCCGTAAGCGCGAATGCGATCAGGTTGCCATCAGCAATCAGGGGCAGAAATGTGGATCGCTGCTCGTCGGTTCCATAACCGAGCAGCGCACTCGAACCAATGGTCAGCTGGCCCGAGACTTCGACGGCCAGTGCCCCGAGTCCGTTTGCCGCGAGTTTCTCCTCGAGGCAGGCGAGCTGGCTGTAGTTGAGTCCTTTGCCAGCGAACTCGACGGGAACCGTGAATCCGTAGGCCCCGTCCCTGGCAACCGCTTGCCGCAACTCTCGCGATATCTTGTTATCGGCCGAGAAGGCCTGGCCGCCGGCGAGTAAGGCGAGTGACGTGTCGACTACACAATCCAGCGCTGCATGTGCGGACCGTGACATGCGATCCGCACCGGCTGTAAGTTCACTGATATCCGGCGCCGGGCCGTAGATCATGCGTTCCACGAGACTCATGCGCGAGGCGCCGAGCTTCTGCTGCGCACCGAGGCTCGCCGCCTCGAGTGCGGCGATATCCTCAGCCTGCGATCGGTCGCCGGCGGCCGCGAGTGCTTCCGCGGCTGCCGATCGCAGATTCTCGGTCGGAACGGTCATGCGCTTTTGCAAACCGCTCAGAATTCTTTCGTGAAGAGCATCGTGAAGTTCCGCGGTCGGGCGAAAATGCCTTCCGAGTAGCCCGTAGCCGTAGAAGCGGACGTCGTTCCTGCCAGGAGATATCTCTCATCTGTCAGGTTTTCACCGCGCAGTACGACACGCCACGAACCATCCCCGCTGGCGAGGGTTAGAGAACCATTGAGAATGGTGATGGATTCTTCGCCAATCGCGTTCGCGGCGTCAAAGAAGATGGAGTCGCGATGGGTAAGATCGAGACGCGGCGTCAGTTCGAAACGGCCAACGTTGAAAATATACGAGGCGCCAAGGTGGAACTCGGAATCGGGCGCCCGCGGCAGTTGATTGCCTTCTTCGGTCGTCGCCGACGGCGTCTGCGGTCCGAGGTCCGGGACGTCGGCGACTCGATCCAGTTCGGCGTCCAGAATGCCGACACTCGCATCGATGATTACACGATCCGATGGTACGTAGAACAGTTCCAGCTCTCCCCCCCGAATCGTCGCCTTACCCGCATTAAAGAGCAACGGAGCAGGTCCCACACGATATGACAGTTGAATGTCATCGTAGGTATTCGAGAACAGCGCACCGTTCAGACGGAGGCTTCCGCTTGGATCCGATTTGAAACCAATCTCGAAGGAGTCAGCCGTTTCCTCGTCATACGCTAGCGGTGAGCCGTCGGCCTGCAGCAATGAGTTGTAACGGCGATTAAACCCACCTGACTTGAACCCCTGCGAGTAGGCACCGTAGACCATGAGCGCGTCAGATACACGGTAGGAAATGCTGGCCGAACCGGTCGTCGAGGAGAAATCAACCGAATGCGCGCTCGGCGCGACGAACAGACAACCCGGAGTCGGCACGCCTACCAACGGGCAAAGATCCGTAGGCCACGGCGGCAACGGCGTGTCCGCGCCAGCGACGTTGGTCCAGAAGCCCTGCAGTTCCTTATCCTCAGACGTGTAGCGAAGACCAGCAGAAACGCTGAGCACGTCCGATAGCTGGAAGCTCCACTCCGTGAACAGCGCGAACGCCTCGCTGTCGAGGTTTACTTCGTTGGCATCATACGAGGTCCCGGGCGTACCCAGGTCGGCGCGGAACAGGTCGAACGCCGATTCCTCAAAATAGAAGGCACCAACAACACCATCGATCCGGTCAAGCGTGAAGTGACCGCGAATCTCTTGGGAGAACTGGTCATTCTCGGAATCGCCGACCGTAGCAAGAATCAACAATGGGGTGTTATCAGCGTCGCGAGCGCCGGTCCAGTCGAGGTTCCTGCTCGCCGTAATCGACACCAACGAGAAGAAGTCATTCACATCCCAGTCGACCGTCATGGACAAGCCCATGTTCTCGAGCGTCGAGAACGCCGATGCATTGCCACCGTTGGTGAAATCACCCAGCGCCTGGAAGTCATTGGCGCAGCGCGGATCGTCAACATCCGGCACCGGTACCGGCGGTGGAAACGAGGATCCCGGGCAACCGGCAGCGGCACTCGCGATCATCGGGAAGGCCGACGTCTCATTGATCTCCAGGAAGACGAACGGCGAACCGTTCTCGTCCTCCTCCGTGTAGTCACCACGGAACGTAATTTCCAGGTTTTCTGACGGCGTGAAAACGGCAGTTACCTGCCCGGTGACCATGTTGTCGTCGCCAAAATCCCGGTCATCGAAAACGCGCGTTACGTAGCCATCGCGCGAACGAGTACCTACTGCCGCGCGGAGGCCAAAAGTGTCATTGGTCACGAGGTCACCGGCAATGAAGGCCTCGAACAGGTTATCGTCGCCAGCGCCGACACGGACCTCGTTGCCCGCACCAGGTTTGTTCGTGGTGACAAGGACAGCACCGCCAATCGTGTTGCGGCCGAACAGCGTGCCCTGCGGGCCGCGCAGTACCTGCGTCGAGGCGATGTCGCGGAAGTCCATAGCCGCGCCTACAGCCCGGCCCATGTAAACATCATCAACATAGATACCAACACCAGGATCGACGCCAGCTGTCGCGTCGGTCTGGCCGATACCGCGAATAAACACCTGGGCTGCGGAGTTGTTGCCGGTAAGCGTTCCGTAGGTCGCGAATTGCAGGTTAGGCACGATGTCCGTCAGGTCCGTCGTCCTTGTGATGCCCTGCCGTTCGAGGTCTGCAGCTGTAGCAACACTTACCGAAACCGGCACATCCTGCAGGTTTTCCTCAACCCTGCGCGCGGTAACGGTGACTTCTTCAATTGAAAAACCGTCGGATTGCTCCTGCGCTGTCGCCAGCGTCGGAGCCGCGGCGGTCAGTGCGAGTGCTGAACAAAGAAACAGCGTGTTCTTCGTAGTTACCTTGCCCAGCGAAAGACAGGCATTCTTCTCGGTCGTCATACATCCCCCCATGGAATTTCCGGGACAAACCAATAGTCGAGTCGCCATCCGGGTCATGGCGACAGGTCCAAGTTAGGTGAGTTGAGCGACGATCAGAATGGCGAGGAGTGACGAAAAACCATGCATAAATTACCACTCTGTACTTACTGCATAGTCCAGAGAGGATGCGCAACCCTCTGTTTTGATAGAGTAACTACTCGTTTGGCCGTTGGCGCGAGTAGTTGGAGCGGTAGTCTCGCGGCGAGAGCCCCGTCCATGACTTGAAGGCCCTTGCGAACACTGCAGGATCCGAATAGCCAACTTTATCCGCGATTTCACTGACAGCCAGGGGATGACTCGTCAGTAGATAAATCGCCTTGTCACGGCGGATCAGGTCCTTGATTTGCTGAAACGATGAGCCTTCGTCGCTGAGTCTTCTCATCAGGGTGCGCCGGGTCAGGTGCAGTTGATTAGCCACTTCTCTCGCGGTCGGGAAGCCGTGTTCGACCGAACTCTGCAGAAGGGCCTGGACATCGCCGGTAACGCTAAAATCTGTCTTCGGTTGAAGAAATAGCTCAACGGGACAGCGGCGCATAAAAGTCTTCAGGCTGCTGACATCTTGGACCGTTTCCTGGTCGAGGTACCTCGCGCTGAACGAGAATCCCATGTAAGGCGCCTCGAAAACATGCTTTCCGGGGAACAGAAACGAATACTCCTTGACCTGCGGCGGCGCCGGGTAAGCGAAGAACACCTCGCTGAGGGGGATGTTCTCGGCGATGAGCCAGGAGCTGTAGCGATGCAGACTCATCAGGTGAATCTCGGCGAGAAGATGCTCGTCGTCCAACTCCGGCGCGTTTACATCGAAAGTCAGCAGGGCCCGCTCACCTTCAATATCCAACCTCATCGTGTAGGCGTTTGTCGCAATCGCATAGAAGCGGATAAACTGCTTGAGGGCCTTACGGAGCGTTGGCTCATGAAGCGTGAGCTTACCCATCATATAGAAGCTCCCTCTTGGGATCGGCGATTCAGAAAGAGACATCGCTTCATCGTTCAGGGCATCCCATATCGCGACTAGGACCGCGGCCAGCTTCTCAGCATCGACGCGCCGACCGGGTACATCGATGACCTTCTTGTCGATTCCTGCCTCGGCAATAAGTGCGTCGGCATCCAGCCCGCATCGAACGGCGAGATGGTAGAACCGGCTAATGTAGTAGTTGGCGGCGGTCATGCGAAAAATGTCATCTTGCGACAGAGGTCATCTCGTAGCATGACCTCAATTCGCTCGCAAGTGACTAACGCTTTCTTACTTTATTGGCGCGCCCGGAAGGATTGAGCGAGTCATTTAAGGCGCATTGATTCGAATAAGTCGATTAGCTGAGAGAGGAAGGATTGACTCAGATCGGCTAAGGCCGATCTTCACCCCTGCGGGGCGCCTGCGGCGTCCAAAACGCTGACGCGTCTTGTGATCTTTAGTGACTGGAACGAAAAAGGCTCCGCGAACGGAGCCTCTTTCAGGTTTGGTGGTGATGGGCAATCCGCCCGCCGCTGCCCCTAGCACGCATCCCGGCCGATGCGGATTGATCTTTAGTAACTGGAACGAAAGAGGCTCCGCGAACGGAGCCTCTTTTAGGTTTGGTGGTAATGGGTGGAATGGACTCGAATCGGCTTGGGCCGATTCTCGGGGCTTCGCCCCGCCCTTCGGGCGCCCAAAACGCTGACGCGTTTTGTGAACCACCTTCGGCGGTGCTTTCACACTACACCCCAAATCAGAAAAGGGCCCCATCGGGGCCCTTTTCTGATTTGGTGGTGATGGGTGGAATTGAACCACCGACCTACGGGTTATGAGTCCGT
>CAZMEA010000008.1:0-31518 GCA_964565135.1 uncultured Woeseiaceae bacterium | reverse complement strand
ACTCACTACACATGACCGGCGAGCACGGATAACTACCGGATTTATAGTAGCGGCTTGACCGGTACAGAATAGCCGGAAGAAGCCCAATAAGGGCGTCATGAAGCCCAATAAGGGCGTCATCCGGCACCATAAATCCGTGACTCCCGGCAACCGAGCACATACGATAGCGCCTTCCTGCGAACGGCCGAGGCCGTCGCTGCGATTCCGCCACCCTATCCAACGACAAAGGAGACTGTAATGGCAATTCAAAACGGCGAGACTATGCCGTCTGGCGTATTCGGAGTAATGACGGACGCCGGTCCTGGCGCGATGTCTACCGACGAGCTGTTTTCGGGCAAGAAAGTTGTCCTGGTTGCCGTTCCCGGCGCCTTTACGCCAACCTGCTCCGCGAACCATCTCCCGGGCTTCGTCGATCACGCCGATGATCTCGTTGCCAAAGGCGTAGACACGATCGCCTGCATGTCAGTGAACGATGTGTTCGTGATGGATGCGTGGGGCAAGGACCGTGCGGTTGGCGACAAGGTAGTGATGCTCGCCGACGGAAACGGCGAGTACGCCAAAGCGCTTGGTCTTGAAATGGACGCCTCTGGCTTCGGTATGGGCACTCGCAGCCAGCGATTTGCCATCGTCGTCGACGACGGCGTTGCGACGCACGTCGCTGTCGAGGCGCCGGGACAGTTCGAAGTCAGTAAAGCCGAGTCTGTGCTCGGCGCTCTGTAGCATCCAACCCGCCTGGATAAGGATGGGCAGGCCTGATGGCCTGCCCAACACCTAGCCCTTAAGAGCCGCTTCCAGCTCCGGTACGATCGAGAACAGGTCGCCGACGAGCCCGATATCCGCCACCTCGAAAATCGGCGCGTCTTCGTCTTTGTTGATCGCAACGATCGTTCCGGCGTCCTTGATACCCGTAAGGTGCTGGATCGCACCCGAGATTCCGATCGCCATGTACAGCTCCGGCGCGATGATCTTGCCGGTCTGGCCAACCTGCATGTCATTCGGAACGTAGCCGGCGTCAACCGCAGCACGGGACGCTCCTACGCCGGCACCCATTGAATCGGCGAGGCTGTAGATCAGGTCGAAATTTTCGCTCGAACCCAACGCGCGCCCACCGGAAACAACTTTCGCCGCAGTTTGCAGGTCTGGCCGATCGGAGCTGCCGCCTTCCAGGGAGACGTAGCGCGTGTGATTCGGAATCTCGGCAGCGCTGCCGTCCGTTTCGACGGTAGCAGAGCCCGACGTTCCCACGCCCTTGTAAGACGCTGTACGCACGGTAGCGACGACCGTAGCGTCTTCCGGTGCCTCGACCGTGAGAATCGCGTTGCCAGCATAGATCGGTCGTTTGAAACGGTATGGTCCATCGACGGCCATGATGTCGCTGATCTGATTGACGCCGAGAAGGGCGGCGATTCGCGGCATCAGGTCTTTGCCGAACGTGGTCGACGGGCCGAACACGTGTGAATAGCCATCGGCCATTGCAACGGCCTGCGGTGCGATGACCGCGGCCAGTGCCTGGGCATTCGCAGGAGACTGCACGAGACGAACAGTGGACACGCCCTCGAGGGCGGCGGCGGAGCTCGCAACGGCAGCCCCGTCATCGGCAAACACCGCAACATCGATCGCAGCAGCGTCGAGCGCCGCCGCACAGGCAACGCACTTCCCGACGCTGGGATTGAGCTCGGCGCCGTCGTGCTCGGCAATAATCAGGATTCGGTTTGTGTCAGCCATTACAGCAGCCCCCGGTCGTTCAACGCAGCGATCAGACCAGAAACGTCTTCCACCATGATGCCTCGCTGACGCTCCGCGGGCGGTTCATAGGCGACGTTCCGCATGGCAGGCGCGGCAGCGACACCCAGGTCGGCGAACGGCACGATGTCGAGAGGTTTCTTCTTTGCCTTCATGATGTCAGGAAGCTTCACATAGCGTGGCTCGTTCAGACGCAAATCGCTGGTGACAACAGCCGGCAGATCGACCTCAATCGTCTCGAGGCCCATATCGACTTCCCGCGTAACAGTTGCGATATCGCCGGCGAGGGTCACCTTGGAGGCGAAGGTAGCCTGCGGTCGACCCCACAACGCGGCCAGCATCTGTCCGGTCTGATTGTTGTCGTCATCAATGGCCTGTTTGCCCAACAACACCAGGCCGGGTGACTCCCGGTTGATCAGCTCCAGGAACACTCTCGCGGCCGTGAGCGGATCTACGGCGTTTTCAGCTTCCACCAGAATGGCGCGATCAGCCCCCATCGCCAAACCGGTTCTAAGCTGTTGCTGAGCCTCCGAGCCGCCTATCGAAACTGCGATGACCTCCTGAGCCTCACCACGCTCCCGAATGCGCAGTGCTTCTTCCAGCGCGATTTCGTCGAACGGGTTGATGCTCATCTTTACCCCGTCGGTTTCGACGCCGCTGCCGTCCGACCGAACCCGAACCCGGACGTTGTAATCGACAACGCGTTTCAGGCCTACGAGAATCTTTTCCAATCCAATCTCCTGCAGTGCGCCCAGCAATGACGTGGACAAACTCGTGTATTTCAACCGCAGTAGCCAACAGCCACTACACGTCAGGCGGCACGATGTATGCTGGCCGGATTCCTGTCAATACCATTAAGAGTTAGGGTTATGTCGTCTTTTGACACGCTAATCACCGTCGCCGATTTGCAGGCAATGATGGACACCGGAAACCTCCGGATCGTCGATTGCCGATTCTCATTGCTGGATCCTGACGCCGGACGGGCGCAATACGATGCCGGCCACCTGCCGGGTGCCGTGTACGCGGATCTCGATGAGGACCTCGCGGGACCGATTGACACGTCGACCGGTCGTCATCCGCTGCCGGACGCCGCAATTTTCGAGAACACGCTGCGCAGGCTCGGCGTCGACAACGAGTGCCAGGTCGTTGTCTATGATGATGCGAGCGGCGGGCTCGCGGCGCGACTGTGGTGGATGCTTCGATGGATGGGGCATGAGCGTGTGGCAGTGCTCGATGGCGGCATCGCAGCGTGGCAAGCCGCCAGGCTGCCCGTAAGCGTTGAGACCGTGCGCCCCGAGGCGGGCAACTTTGCAGGGACGTCAGGCTCCCTGCCGGTCGTTACGACAGCCGACGTCCTCGCCGAGGTCGGCTCCGACGAGGGGATGATCCTGGTGGATGCACGTGACCCAGCCCGATATCGGGGTGAACACGAGCCCATAGACCCGGTTGCCGGTCACGTGCCCGGGGCCGTCAACCTGCCGTTCTCCAAGGGTATCAACGCTGACGGGACGTGGAAGTCCGCGGGCGAGCTGCGCGCGTCCTGGCAATCGGTGCTGGAGGGACTATCTGACAAGCGCCCGATCGCGGTAATGTGTGGCTCCGGCGTTACGGCCTGCCACCTCGCCCTGGCTGCGAAGGTAGCCGGGATCCGTGAACCTGCGCTGTATGCCGGTTCGTGGAGCGAGTGGATCGCCGATTCGGCCCGCCCAATAGCTGCGGATTCGGGCTGAACTTAAGTCGCTGGCACGGTGTCCAATCGAGTGATTATCGAGCAGTTCGTACAGGAATCGCTGGATATAGAATTGGTTAGAAAAGATGCTAAATAAATATATAATTCATATTGTTATAGCGCTTTTCTTAAGTGGTTGCACAAGTACTGGCGACCCCGATTCCGGCCGCGTTGACCTCGGCGACGACCTCGAATTCGCAGGCAACGATTGCATCCTGATCCGGACTATCCGAGACTATACGCCTCTGGATCGACAGCACCTGCTGATCCACGGACCGGGCCGACGGAGCTACTTCGTCACCCTGTTCCACCAAGCGTTCGACATGCGGGGTTCTATTGGATTTCAGGTCCAATCGCGTGACGAGCAGCTCTGCCCCTTCGGCGGCGACAGGATCGTATTCGGTGCCTTCGGCGGAGAATCCGTGGGAGTTCAGGCAATCAGCCGGCTCACGGACGAACAGAAAGAATTTTTGCTGATCCGGTACGGCATTCAAGCGCCGGAAGGATCAGAGACCCCGGCAGAAGCCCCCGACGTGAAGGGCGCCGAGGTCGAAGAGCTAGGTTGAGTCGGACCCGGCTTCCTTTCGGGGGAGCTCGACTTGACCACGCGATCCGCAATCTCCGTGCGGACCCGCCCGGTTGGTCGCAAGGCCAACCGGGTTTTTATTGCGCAAGCCTGAAACGCTCTCAACCAACAGAGCCCTGATCGCATGCATAACGGACCGCTCACTGGCGTCAGAATCCTGGATCTCAGCCGTATTCTAGCCGGCCCCTGGGCTGGTCAGCTCCTGGCCGATTACGGCGCCGACGTACTGAAAATCGAACAGCCCGGATCCGGCGACGAGACCCGTCGTTGGGGACCGCCCTGGCTGACGGATCCGGAGAATGCGCAGGCACTCGACTCGGCATACTACCTGTCGGCCAATCGGAACAAGCGCTCGATGACGTGCAACCTGGCGCACGCCGAAGGTCAGGCACTGTTCGCCGAACTGGCCGAAACTGCGGACGTCGTGCTCGAAAACTTTCGCGTCGGCACCATGCAGCGGTTCGGCCTGGATGCTGCCACGCTCAGAGCACGCAATCCGCGCCTGATCTACTGCTCGGTCAGCGCATTTGGCCAGACCGGACCACGCGCGGGGGAACCTGGCTACGACGCCATGATTCAGGCGGGCGGCGGCCTGATGAGCGTCACCGGAGAAGCGGCAGAGGTGGGCGGTCGGCCACAGAAGGTGGGGGTTGCGGTCGCAGACATCATGGCAGGGATGTACGCGTCAACCGCGATCCTGGCGGCCTTGAATCGTCGTCATGAAAGCGGGCAGGGGGAGACCATCGATGTGCCGCTGTTCGACAGCCAGGTTGCCTGGCTGGCCAACCAGGCAATGAACTACCTCGTGGGGA
Source organism: uncultured Woeseiaceae bacterium (assembly GCA_964565135.1). Classification (GTDB taxonomy): domain Bacteria; phylum Pseudomonadota; class Gammaproteobacteria; order Steroidobacterales; family Woeseiaceae; genus JBFGFX01. The sequence continues at coordinate 26,648 of CAZMEA010000008.1, read as the reverse complement.
GCGCGGTCCCCGGACGCCACGGCACCGGGCACCCAAACCTGGTTCCCTATCAGGCGTTTCCGACGGCGGACGGCGACATCATGATTGCCGTTGGCAGTGACCGCCAGTTTCGCGACTGCATGCGGGCTTTGGGTCTCGACGAGGTCGCCGAGGATCCGCGTTATCGTGAGAATGCCGGACGGGTCGAACATCGCAACGCCTTGCTGGCGTCGATTTCCGACGCGACCCGACGCCATAAGACCGCCGCGCTCTTATCGATTCTTGGCGACGCCGGCGTCGCCTGCGGACCCATAAACGACCTGGCTGCCGTCTTTCACGATCCATACGTCGAACAGGCCGGGCTCGTCACAGCGCTCGAGCGGGCCGATGCGGGTGAGGTACCCACCGTTCTGAACCCCGTGCGCTTCGAAGGCAGCAGCAAGCGCGCAGAATTCGCACCACCGGCACTCGGCGAGCACACCGACGAAATTCTGCGCGAGGAACTCGGCTACGATGAGGAAAAAATCGCGGCATTACGCGCTGACGGTGCTATATGATGCGATCGTTTCTACTGAACAGTTAGCGTTCTCATGACGGCAAATGGACTCCCGGTCAGTTCTGTACTGGCCGATGTCAAATACGAAATTCGCGGCCAGCTCGCCCATCGCGCGTACGAGATGGAAAAGCGCGGCTACGAAATTCTATCGCTGAACATCGGCAACCCCGGCCTGTTCGGATTTCGCACGCCAGAGACGATGCGACTCGCGATGATCGAGAACCTGGGGGCCGCGGAGCCGTACAGTCATCAAAAGGGAATCTTCCCTGCGCGGGAAGCTGTCGTGATGCAGCAGCAGAACCGTGGTGTCATGAACGTCAGTGCCGAAGAGGTGTTCATCGGCAATGGCGTCAGCGAACTCATCGATCTGTCACTGCGGGCACTCATCAACGCTGGTGACGAGGTGCTGATTCCCAGCCCGGACTACCCGCTCTGGTCGGCGGCGACAGCGCTGAATGGGGGCGTCGTCAAACACTATCCCTGTCGCCCGGAGAACGGCTTCGAGCCGGACCTGGACGCGCTGGAATCGTTGATCACCCCGCGCACGCGCGCAATGGTTGTGATCAACCCGAACAACCCCACTGGTGCCGTTTATTCGAAACAAACGCTGGAAGCCATCGTCGCGATTGCCGAGAAGCACGACATCCTGATTCTGGCCGACGAAATCTACGATCAGATGGTCTACGATGACGCGGAGACTCATCCGCTGGCACCGATGATTGGCGACGGCATCTGCCTGACGTTTTCCGGATTGTCCAAGGTCTACAGGGCTTGCGGCTATCGAGTCGGGTGGTGTGTGTTCAGCGGAGACATCGATCGCGCGCAGCCTCTGATTCACGGCATGGAACTCCTGGCCGCGTTGCGTCTCTGCAGCAATGTGCCCGGACAATGGGCCGTGCAGACTGCCCTTGGCGGCTTCCAGAGTATTCGTGAGCTTGTGGCACCGACCGGTCGCCTGTACCAGTCGCGCCAGGCGGTGATTGATTGCGTCGCGCAAAGCAAGTATCTCGAACTGGTCGAGCCACGCGGCTCCATGTACGCGTTCATTCGCATGGACCCGGGACTCGCCGCGCGCCTGGACGACCAGGCCTTCGCGCTGGAGCTTCTGGAGACGAAGCATGTCCTCGTTGCGCCAGGCAGCAGTTTCAACACCCCGTACAAGGATCACTTCCGCGTGACGACGCTTCCGGACGCAGACACGATCGGCGACGTCTTCGCGCGAATCGACGCCTTGCTGGAGCAGCATGCCTGAAACGACGCCGGTGCGGCGACGGTATTCGTGGCTAGAGCCGGCACTGGCGCCCGAGGGCGCCGTCATCCTCACCGCGAACCGACGCCTCGCCAGGGAGTTGCGAGACGCCTACAACCAACAGCAGGTCGACGCCGGCCGATCGGCCTGGCCGACTCCGCCGGTCCACTTTTTCCGTGACTGGGTAAAGCGACAGTTCGATCAGTACGAGTCAGCCGATAACCGACAGGTTCTGCAAGGCTCCGCCGCGGCCCTGATCTGGGAAAGATGCGTACGGCGGCATGCGAGCGAGACGGTACTCGGGGCAACGGCACTGGCAAGGCTTGCCGCATCGACATGGCGCATCGTCAGTGACTGGCGTATTCCTCTCGAGTCCGTTGTCCGGTCAGCTCGCACCCAGGACGAGCGCTTGTTCGCCGCAGCCGCAGACGATTATCGGCGAGCCCTCCAGCAAGGTGGCTGGATCGACGAGGCCGGTGTGGCAGACAGGGTCGCGGAGCTGCTGCGATCGGGGGGCATCGAACAATCCGGGCCCGCTACGCTGGTTGGCTTCGATCGCGTGCCGCCGGTTGTCGAAGCGTTGATTGATGCATTGCGAGCCCGCGCAACTGCGGTAACCGTTCGTGGCCCGACGCAACGCGGCAGCAGGCGAGTCAGCACCAGTTTCGTCGACGAAGCAGCGGAGCTGCGCGCCGCAGGCGCCTGGGCGGCAGATACGCTGAGACAGGATCCGGAGCGCGACGTCGCCATCGTTGTCAGCGAACTGGAGCGTGACGCCCAACGGGTTCTCAGGTTGGTCCGCGAGGGGTTCGCACCCGGCTGGCAGGTCGGTGGTGACGCTTACCTGGCCGCCGTCGATATCTCCTATGGCCGGCCACTGAGCGACTATCCAGCGATATCGATGGCTTTACTTTGCCTCCGACTGGTAACCGAAGGCATCGAATCCGATGCGGCAGGGCGCCTGCTGATGTCGGCTTTCTTCCAGCACGGCGGGACTCCGATTCGCGCGCGCTTCGAACAGCAACTACGCGTGCTGCCGATACGAACCTGGCTTCCTGAAGACCTGGCGGCGTGCCTCCGCCCGGCAGGTGATGAGGGGAGTTGCGATGATGCCGAGTACGAGTCCCTGCAGCTGTTAGACGCGCTTATCGAGCGTCGCACCGAGCCGCATGAACGACGCTCGCCATCCTCCTGGGCGAAACACATAGACGACCTGTTGCAGACGTGCGGATGGCCAGGCGGCGGGACGCTCAACAGTCTGGATTTTCAACTCATCGACCGCTGGCGCGAATTGTTGAACGAGCTTGCGAGACTCGACAATGTCAGCGGCCAGGTGAGCTTCGGTGACGCGGTACAACGTCTGTCGTCACTGGCCGCAGAAGCGTTGTTCAGACCGGAAATACCAGGCGCCTGCGTGCGGATTCTTGGACCGCTCGAAACGGCCGGCATGGAATTCGACGCCGTCTGGATGGGACGGTGTGACGCCGAGCGCTGGCCGGGCAGCTCGCAACCGTCTCCGTTACTCAATCGCAGCCTGCAACGCGAGTTCGGCGTACCCGATGCGCAGCCCGCCGATAGCCTCGCGCATTCAACAAGAGTGCTGACCAGAATCGCTGCCTCGGCGCCACGTGTCGTTCTTAGCTGGGCGCGAAGCGTTGATGACAGCCCACGGGCCATGAGTCCGTTGCTGGCCGGACTGGATTGCACTGAGGAGTCTCCGGCGAATGATCCGGGCTGGTACGCGAATTCGCTTGCGGGCAGCGCGACGCTGGAAGCGTCAGTCGACGATCCGGTACCGGCCGTTGGCGACGATGAGACCGTCATCGGGGGCGCCGGCACGCTTCGCTTGCAGGAAACCGAACCGTTTCAGGCCTTTGCTCGTGGGCGCCTTGGGGTGCGCGACCTGGAGCGATTCCCGACCGGATTGACGCCGGCGATGCGCGGCAATCTTCTGCACGATGCGCTGGAGTCACTGTATCGGGATAGGCCCTCCCAGGCGGAAATCGCATCCTGGACAAGCGATGAAAGAGTTTGGCGAATCCGTTCAGCCACAGACCGCTCGATCGCGTCGATGCGCCGGTGCGCTGACGACGTGCTGAATCGACTGCTCGATATCGAACGTCAGCGGATGCGGTCACTTCTGCAGACCGTCATTGAGCACGACCTTCAACGGCAGCCGTTCGAGATTGCGATGGTGGAGGAACGCCTGGAGTTTTCGCGCAGTGGCGTGAGCCTGCGCCTTAGAGCAGACCGCATAGATCGGCTGCCGGACGGTTCAGTGATCATCATCGATTACAAGACCGGTCGCGGGCGGAACCTGCTGACGAGAGACGGCGACCCGCTCGATCCGCAGGTACCCGTCTATGCAGCAGCGATGCCGGCCGACACGCGAATTGGCGCGCTTGCCGTGATGAACGTCAATGCGACCGAGGTGTCGCTGCGAGCGGCTGGCGTCGCGAACGAAGCAGCTCCCATGTCCGACGGCGACTGGCATGAACTGCTGGCACGCTGGACCCGCGATGTCGAGGCGGGAATCGACAGCTTCGCAAAGGGCGATGTGTCGGTGAATCTGAGCCTGCATACAAAGCGGCCCTGGCAACTGAACGTACTCTGCCGCGCTCAGGAACTCCTGCATGATGACTGACGAAGAATTAATCAGCGCCGATCAGAGTGCGCGGGACGCCGCGCTCGACATTCGGGAGTCCTACATCGTTCAGGCACCCGCAGGATCGGGAAAGACCGAGCTGCTCATCCAGCGCTACCTTCGTTTGCTCGCGAGCGTGGACGAACCGGAAGAAGTGCTCGCGATCACGTTTACGCGCAAAGCAGCCGCCGAGATGCGCGAGCGCGTGATTGCCGCGCTGAGGCGGGCACAGGCAGGGCAACGCCCGGAAGCTGCGCATTTACAGATCACTTACGACGCTGCGCGCTCCGTTCTCGAGAAGGACGAGCACAAGGGCTGGGCATTGCTCACGCTGTCCCAACGTTTCCGCATTCTCACGCTGGATGCCTTCAATGCGGGAATCGCCCGGCGCCTGCCGGTGACATCCGGCCTCGCCAGCAGCGGCAACGTCATTCAGGACAGTCAGGCGCAGGACGTCTATCGCCGCGCCGCCAGATCAACGCTGGACTGGCTGGCGTCCGATGACGAGGTCGGCGATTGCGTACGCAACGTCCTGGAACATGTAGACGGTAATACCGGACGCTACGTTGCCTACCTGACACGCATGCTGCAGACCCGGGACCAGTGGCTTGCCATCACCGGCAGCGGCGAGCATGCGGATCGGGACGGTGTCCGGGCGCTGCTTGAGAGCAATGTTGCCGAACTGGTTGCAACACAGCTGCGCGCGACACGCGCGCGGCTGGAAGCCGCGAACACGGGGTCTATGGCTTCATTGCTTGCCTACGCTGCAGCCCGACTGCGGGACAACGGCGTGGCAACACCGTGGCCCGATGGGCTGGCTGAACTGCCCGACGCCGACCCGGACCAGCTCGACGCCTGGCAATGGCTGACCGGGCTGTTGCTGACGGGGCGCGGCGACTGGCGGCGTTCCGTCAACAAGAACCAGGGATTTCCGCCGGGCGATAAGGGCGAGAAAGCTGACTGGCTCGCATTGCTCGCACGACTGTCGGACGACGCCTACCTCCTGCAGGACCTCCAGGCGGTCACCCGCCTGCCCAGTCCGTCCTACACCGATGGCCAGTGGGAGGTCCTGGTGGCCTTGTTCCGGGTGCTCCCACTTGCGGTAACGGAGCTGCGTCGGGAATTCGGCGAACGAGGCTGCGCCGATCATATTGAAGTAGCGCTCGCGGCGTCGGCCGCGCTGGGCAGTGCCGCCGAGCCCGGTGACATGGCGTTGATGCTCGATTACCGGATTCGCCACATACTCGTCGACGAAATGCAGGACACGTCCATTAGCCAGTACCGCATGCTGGAAACGCTGACCGGGGGCTGGAGCCCTGGCGACGGTCGAACGTTCTTCTGCGTCGGCGACCCGATGCAGTCGGTCTATCGCTTTCGCAACGCCGAGGTCGGACAGTTCGTGCGTTCACGGCAGTCCGGACTCGGCGGGCTCCCGCTCCGGTCACTCACGCTCCGTCGGAACTTTCGTTCCGGCGAGTCGCTTGTAAAGTGGTTCAACGATGTGTTCGCAACGGTTTTGCCGGACAGAGACGAACCCACGAGCGGGGCGGTCAGCTACAGTCCGTCAGCGTCGGTTCCAGCCCAGAGCGGCATCGGTAGCATCCATTTTTTGCCGTTGTTCGAGGTTGATGCCATCGATGAGGCGAGGGCGGTTTGCGATCTCGTCAGTCGACGGCTGGAGTCGTCGCCGGACGAGGACATTGCCGTCCTCGTGCGCAGCCGAACGCAGTTGCCGGTACTGCTCGCCGACCTGCGGCGAGCGGGTATTGCCTATCAGGCTGTGGAGATCGATAGGCTTAGCGATCTTAAGGAAATCATAGATTTAATTGCTTTAACTCGAGCGATTTGTCACTTCAGTGATCGCGCTGCATGGCTCGCGCTGCTGCGCAGTCCGTTCGCAGGCCTGTCCTGGGAAGACTTGCTCGCCCTGGTATCCGGCAGCACCGCGAGCGTCTGGGAGATGCTGGCGGACGACGATCGCCTGGGCACGCTTAGCGCGAGCGGCAGGCAGCGTGTGATCGCCCTGCGGGACGCTATGGCGGCGGCCATGTCGATAGACCGTTCGATGACCTTGCGAGAGCGGGTCGAACGGGCCTGGCATTCCCTGGGCGGCCCGGCACTGCTGACCAGCCCGGTCGAAGTCGAACACACGAGCCTTTTTATGGATCTGCTCGAGCGGCACGAAGTTGACGGCACTCTAAGCGACGTCGCCGAGCTGCAGTCAGTTCTGGACAGTCAGCGAGTGTCGGCGGGCGACGATAACTGTCGTGTTTCCGTCATGACGATGCACAAGGCCAAAGGCCTGGAGTTCGACCACGTCATCCTGCCGTTTCTTGGCCGATACACCAGTCTGTCCGAGCGCGCCGTGCTGAGCTGGTTAAACGTGCCGGTAGCGAACGGCGGTAGCGACCTGGTCGTCAGCCCCATCGGGGCAACGCATGAGGTCGACAACGATCCTTTGCATGCGTACATCGAGGGGGCACGACGACGCAGCGATCGGCTCGAGCAGGACAGATTGCTGTATGTCGCCTGCACGCGGGCCAAAACCTCGCTGCATCTCGTCGCCAGCCTCTCGGTCGACGACGAGGCTCCGCGTCCGCCGGACTCCAGATCAATGCTGAGCAGCCTGTGGAAAGCACTCAGAGAGGACATTGTCGCCGCTTATCAGGCGGCGGATACGCCACCGACCCCGAAACAGACTGACGATGCGGCCCTATTTGTCACGCCCAAACTCCAACGCAGGACAGAAGGCCCGGCGCCGGTACCGCCGCCATTGCCGGTCGCATTGAAGCAGCCCGACGGCGCCGAGGCCATCAGCCGCCCGATCCACTATGACTGGGTGGGCACGATCGCCAGGGAAGCCGGAGTGCTCGTGCACCGCTGGCTCGAACGCTACGTTGCCGCGAGGTCGTTGCCGGACCCAGCACAGCTCGAGGCTGACCGTGCGATTACGCGACGCTGGGCGCAGGCGGCGGGACTCGTCGGCGACGATCTGGAACGTGTCTGTGCTCGGGTCCATGAGTCACTGGCCGGTGTGCTGGCGGATGCTCGTGGACGCTGGATTCTCGAGGGACAAGGCGACGCCGAGCTACCGCTCACCGGTCTCTGGCGAGGCCAGGTGTTGTCCATCGTCATCGACCGGATCCGGGTCGACGATAACGGCGCGCACTGGATTATTGACTACAAAACCAGTTCGCACGAAGGCGGGAATCTCGAGGGGTTCCTGCAGCAGGAGGTGGAACGCTATACCGACCAGCTTGACCGCTATCGCGGCCTGTATCGAGCGTACAGCGGCGCGGCAGATGTTCGAACCGCGCTGTACTTTCCGCTGATGCAGACGTTCCGCGAGGTGACGCCGGGCAACTGATCAAGCCGTCCGGTCAGAGGCGACCTTCGAAACGAAACTGGCGCTGACCTCGCTCGTTCGGCGAACCCAGAAAACGCAGCTGATTGACGATTCGGTCGGGCGTCTCGGCGGTTGGCGCGACAAGGCCATTCAGCAGATAGGTGCGATCCGCGCCGATCCGCAACGATCCGGCGATATCCAATACCGCGTCGAGGTCTTCGATACTGCCGCTGATCGACGCATCGCTACTCGCCAACACCGCACGGAAGTCACCGATCGGCGCCTGCGACAGTCCCCGTGCCACCAGACCCCGTACCTCAACGGTTCCATCTGCGGCCGTCGGAAACCCGTTCTCAAGCCTGATCAAGGGGAAGTCAAGGCGCGTCGTGCCTTCGATACCCGGTGTCGCGATGACGGACTGTATCGCCGCGATGGCCAGTCCTCCCTCGAAATTCCGGAGTGTGATCTTTCCGAACCCGACACCGACACTCGCCTTGGCAAACCCACCGGCCGGACTCGCTTCGACCGCGTAGCCGAGTTCACCGCGAAACAGGGCTCCGGGCAGAAACTGCCACGACACGTCGCTGATGTAGACGCTCGACAACTCGGCCTCCTGCACGGTCCCGCGCCAGAGCGTTCCCGAGATGCCGCTTACATGGATGCCAGACGGCGAAAGAAGATTGTAGGCCACACGGGCGGGGAACATGGCCACCACACCAAGGACGAACGTCACCGCGCCCAGCAGTATCAACCAGCGGTACTGCTTCACGTCTGTCAGCGTTCCAGTGTCAGGCTCGCGTTAACCCGACCGGGTATACGCTGTGAGGACACCGAAAAATTGCCGCTCTGAACCTGCATGCCGTAGTTGGCGCTGATTTCGCCCATCCAGCGAACCAGATCGTCAAACGCGGCTTCCTCGAATTCGACCCGAATGCCGTTGGGTCCGGTCGGCTGGCTGCGCTGCAGCGCGGACGACAGGTTGTATTGATTCAGGGAGGTATCAACGATAACGACGAGGGACTGACCTGCACCGGCCGTGGGCGCCGCGCTGACGCCGGATTGACGAACCGCAGACTTCAGCGGGCGCAACTCCGTCAGGGCGCGCTCCCAGGTCGAAACGCTGGAATTCAAACTGGACTGGCTGCTCGTCAACGGCATCCAGATACCGAAGTAGAGAATCGCAAAGGCAACAAACACGGCCGCAGCAAGCACAGACAGCTGCTCTCTGGGCTGCAGAGTGTCAAACCAGTCCTTCATGATCCGGCCGCCCGTATTTGAATGCGGCTGTTCACCTTGTCATCGTCCTGATCGGTTGATTGAATCTCCGCTTCGAAGCTGCCGCCCTGGTCGATCCGGCGCTGAATATCGTCCAGCACAGACACGCTCGGCGCCGTCAGTCGAATGTCGATGACGCCGCCACGATAGCTGATTGCCTGAATGCTGGCCGTCGTATTGGCCTGCATTGCGGCGCCGAGTTGCTCCAGTGACTGCAGGAACACGCTGGACTCGCCGCCACCCGAACCGGTGCGATTGCGCAGCGAACTGATAACGGCGACCGGATCGCGCACTTCGCTGGCTCCCGGAGCGATCTCCCGGTATTCCTCCATGAAGCGCGCCTTGAGGTCCGCTTCCTGCTGGCTGAGTCGCAGCGTGTCGAGTCCGAGACCGGCGAGTCCGATCAACCCAACCGCCACCAGCAGGCCGGCGGCAATTCGCCAGGGCCGAAAATAGCCGCCGTACTCCGCTTTCGGCGCGTACTGGCCCTGCAGCAGGTTGATGCCTGCGCCGGCACCCACGGTTACCGCAAGGCGCGGCAGCTGCCCGTCGGGTAGCACCTTGACGTCAAAGGACTCGAACTGCGCTCGGAGTGCAGAGAAGCTGGCCGACCACGCAGCCTCGGCGTCTGCGTCGCAATACACCAGCACATGCCCGGGCAGCGACACTGAGTCTTCGTCTTCATCGTCTTCGGCACGATCCAGAGCGCCGATGGCCTGCAGCGCGTCTTCGGGACCGATGCCCTGGAAGACCAGTTCCGTTGAATTGCCGTCGTTGATAAATACGTTGTCGCCCGCAAGCAGGAGGCTAATGGTGCCGGGAATCACCGCAAGCCCGGCGTTCTCGGCAATCAGTGCGTGGGGCTCGATGTCTGCCGCCTGCAAAGCGTCCAGCCAGTCCTGCATTCGGGCGTGATTGACAACCGCCACTGGCACCGTGCCGTCATCGGCCCTTGGGCCAGCCGCGAAATGGAGCTCCTCGATGTCGTCGGCCACCGACTCCTCGAGCGCGAACGGCAGCGCCGCGAGAATTTTGGCGGGTGCCTTGACCGGAATTTCGACCTCGGTGGTCAGTACGTCGGATGCCGGAACAAGCACGACAATACGTCGCTCGGCCGCGTCGACGCGTGCCGCGCTAAGCGGCCCCATCACCGGTGCACTGACGCGCGCGCCGCTGGAATCGACCACGATCCAGCGCGCCGCTGATGCGGCGTCGTTACCGAGTTGCAGGACGAGCACTTCGGCCATGGTTTCAGACGGTTCCCACGCTGCGCAATATAGTACTGACAGAGCCCTGAGGGCCGCGCTGTAGCACACTGTAGAGAGTGACGCGGACCGTATCAATCCGCACCGTCACCTTCAATCGGAAATAGCTCGTCGACTCTGACAGTGTGTTCAGCACCTCGGGCGTCACGAGCGAGGAAAACGTCGTCTCCACGCTGGAAAATCCGCCGGCTTCCCGCTCACTGACCAGTCCTTCGACATCGCCCGGCGAGATGTTCTCATCAAGTGACTGCAGCACGAATGGCGTTGCGGTATTGACATTGACGGTCGTCCGACCGGGCAGGGCAGCGATGTGCGGCTCAAGCGTATCGAACGCGATCTTGTTCATGCCCTCGATGGCGGCCAGTTCGCCGATACTGGAGATGGGTTGATTGGCCGCCCGGTACGGGGGAACGAACCCGGTGTAGATCGGATCTTCGGCGCCGTCCGGAAACGCTGCATCGAGATTTGGATCCAGCCAGTCGGCAATGATGCCGGCGAGACGCGGATCGAGTTCGAGATAGGTCAGCAGGCGTCGAAATTGCTCGAGCGACGCCTCGTCGACCTCACCGTCGTCGCCGACAAGATTGTTGACGTTAAAACGCCCCTGCAGATCCTCGATGACGCCGAACACATCGCCGCCGTCGATCGGCAACGGCGGAAGTTCCGACGCCCATAGCTCGCCCAGATGATCCGTGTCCGATTCGCTGAGGTCCTGGCGCAGAATGGAGGCGATCCAGCTTTCTGCGCCGAGCGCGACCTGGACTGCCTGATCGCGCATCAGCTGCATTCGGGTTCGACGAACATCCAGCGCGTTGTCCCAGGCAAGATCAGCCGCCACGATTGCTGCGAGCGCAAAAATGATCATCGCAGTAATCAGCGCAACGCCTTTTTGCCGATGTCGGGTCGTCCTCACGGAGCCACCTCGATCACCCTGCGGAGCTCACCTTCTTCTTCCAGATCGAGAAGGATCTGCACGGCGCGGGGCCGGGTGCGAAGACCACCACCGCCTCCCTGGCCGACGGGAGGCCATTCTTCTGTCCAGTCGCCGTTTGCCTGCATGAACAGGAACGACACGGCTTCGACGCCGTCGAGCAGCACAACCTCGATCACCTCGTTGCTCAGAGTATGGTCGAGCACATTCCAGTGGTATCGAATCAGCTCGCCGTCTTCCAGGCGGTAGGCCGCACGTTGTTGGGTGCCACGCGGTATCGCCATAGGATTGGCCCAGCCGCCGCGCGTGAGCTGCACTGCAAAGCCGGAACCGAAGTCGGTGCTCAACGCCGCGACGTAGCCGTCACCGAGTTCGTCTCGCACCGGGCGTGGCGCCAGCTGCAGAAAATCGCGACTGACGATCTGCATGGTTCGGCGAATGGCCTGCAGCCGGTCCATGCGTGACGAAAGGATCTCCGCACCGTTCAGGGTCTGACTGAGCGTGCCGTATGACAGGGCGGACAGGATGGCGAAAACCGCCATGGCCACGAGAATCTCGATCAGCGTGAAGCCTGACCTGCGGGAAACGCGGTTCAAATTTCCTCTCCGCGACCCTGGAAACCGCTGGCCCATGCGGCATTGGCTTCGCCGGGATTGGTCGGCTCACCGATGAAGCCGGTGACAACGCCAGAGGGATTCTCATCGCCAATCAACGTCACGGCGACGTCGACGCGATACAGGTTCTCGACGCCGGTTTCGGAAACCGACGACTCAACTTCCCACTCGAGACCACCGAACGTGACCTCATCGGTCGTTGTTGAAACGTCAGGAATCGCATTGGCAAGTCGCATCTCGGTGACGCGATTTTGACCGATCCAGCTTGCATAGGTCCGCTGTTGCATCGAACCGGATGCGTCGACCATCTGACTTACCGAGGCAACAAGAGCGCCCAGAGAGATTGCCGCGATCGCGAGCGCGACCACAACTTCGATCAGCGTAAAGCCGCGACTGCGTCTAGCTGAATTCATCGTCGTCTTCGCCCACCCGGATCTCTCCGGTCGGCAGCACCTGCAGCAAAGCCTCGGTGTCGTCCGTCAAACGGATGATCCGTACGCTGAATGGCGACAGATCCCCGCTGGACAGGATCATCGTGTGCGGCGCGTACTTGTTCAGCAACGGGCTGTTGCGTCGCTCTTCTTCCTCGTCCTTGTTGCCCGCACCGGTGTCGGCGGCTACGTCGGCCAGTTCAATGCGCTTGTCTTCAACGACGAGCTCGAACTCGAAGTCCTCCGGCAGACGGCGCGGCCGCAAGGTGTCATCGCCGACGATCTCCGTCCACGTGTCGAAGAAGGGGTCGTATTCGACAAACCGGTAACCCTGACGAATGAACTCCAGGCCGAAATCACGACCCTGCAGTTCTGCCTCCTCGGCGACCAGTTCAACCAACGATGCAAGCCGTCGCGCTTCACGATCCAGATCACGGTCGTCGCCGAGAACGCCAACCGATATGAGCACTACCGAACTGAGCACGCCGATGATAACAACGACGACCAGAACCTCGATCAGCGTGAAGCCGGCGCTGGCCCGTAACGACGACGAAAGACGTCGGCGACAGCTCATCGGTGAGCCCTATTGCGGATCCCAGTTGCCGATGTCGGCGTCTTCGCCTTCACCGTCAGGGCGACCGTCGCGTCCCAGCGTGTAGATGTCCATCTCACCGCGCGTGCCGGGAAACAGATAGAGATAGTCGTTACCCCAGGGGTCACGCGGCAACCGGTCGATATAGGGACCTTTCCAGTTTCGCAGGTTGGGATCCGCCGGACGACTGACGAGTGCCTGCAGACCCTGTTCGCTGGAGGGGTAGTTAAAGTTGTCGAGACGATACAGCTTGAGGGCGTTCTCGATACCGCGGATGTCCTGCTTTGCCGCCGAAATCTGCGCGTCACCGACCCGGCCAATGACATTCGGCGCTACGATGGCAGCAAGAATGCCAAGTATGATCACGACGACCATGATTTCGATCAACGTAAAGCCATGCTGATGCCGCAACCGCGATCTCGTCGATCGCCGCGCTCGTTGTTCGTTCACGTCCATGCTCCGATGGTAATAACGGCAACCGGGCGGCTCCCGTTTTGACTGGCTTGAAAGAAGCGCGAGTATAGCAAACATGCCTGGTGACCCTGTCGTGAAACCGCTCTCACGTTTGTCCCTTCGACAGCCGGGATTCTGGATGTTTCCCGCCGTTTTGACATTTGTCGCCGGTATCGCCGAGCTTATGGGAGAGCCTGCTCGCCTGGCGTTGCGGTACGAGCGGGACGCGATCGGCGACGGGCAGCTGTGGCGCCTGCTGAGCGGGCACCTGGTGCATCTGGGTCCGCAACACCTCTTGCTGAACCTGATCGGGTTGATTCTGGTCTGGGTTCTGGTCGGCGGCTACCTGAGCGCGTCCCACTGGTTTTTGGCGCTGGGCGTAATTCTCGCCGGTATCGACCTGGGATTCTGGGTACTTCGACCCACGCTCGACTGGTACGTGGGCCTGTCTGGTGTTCTGCACGGATTATTGCTGACCGGGTTGGTTATCGGCTGGCGGCAGGCCAGGGTCGAATCGGCATTTCTCGCGCTGCTGATCGCAGCCAAACTGGCCTGGGAGCAGCTCGGCGGCGCGCTTCCCGGTTCCGAAGCCGCCGCAGGCGGTCCCGTCGTGGTGGACGCACATCTGTATGGCGCCTTCGCCGGCGTCCTGGCCGGCATCCTGGTCGCAATAATGACTCGGCGGCGCAGCCCGATATAATGCGCGGCTTTGCCGCGTCCGCCCGCAGCATGGGTGCAGGAGAATTAGCGTGAATCTAGCAATGGTGTTTCCCGGTCAGGGATCGCAGTCAGTGGGCATGCAGGCCGAGCTCGCGGCGGCAAACCCAACGGTGCAGCAAACCTATGCGGAGGCCAGCGAGGCACTGGGTTACGACCTGTGGAATCTCGTGCAGCAAGGTCCGGCCGAGAAGCTCGACGCCACCGAGGTCACGCAACCGGCCATGCTGACGGCCGGGGTCGCGGCATGGCGGATCTGGCAGTCCCGAGGCGGTGCGATGCCTGCCTCGATGGCCGGACACAGTCTCGGGGAATACAGCGCGCTGGTTGCTGCCGGCTCGCTGGCGTTTACCGACGCGGTGCCTCTGGTCCGATTACGCGGACAGCTCATGCAGGACGCTGTGGCGCCGGGCGCCGGCGCGATGGCAGCCATCATCGGGCTGGACGACGATGCCGTTATGCAGGTTTGCGCTGACGCATCGACCGCGGGCCTGGCGGAAGCCGTTAACTTCAATTCTCCCGGACAGGTCGTCATCTCCGGCGAGCGGGCTGGGGTGGAGAAGGCGGTCGAGCTGGCACAGGAGGCCGGTGCCCGACGAGCCATCATGCTGGCCGTCAGCGTGCCGTCACACTCGAGCCTGATGCAGAAGGCGGGCAATTCCCTGGCTACAGCGCTGGCTGAGACGAGTTTCGCGACGCCGGAGATCAGTGTCGTTTCCAGCGTCGCCATGCGACCTTACACGGACGCCGAGGATATGCGCGCCTTGCTGACGGCCCAGGTATCCAGCCCGGTACAGTGGGTCAAGACCGTGCAAGCGATGGCAGGCGAAGGCTGCGACACCGTTGTCGAGTGCGGCCCGGGCAAGGTACTGGCCGGTCTTACACGCCGCATCGATAAATCGCTGCAAACAGGCTTCATCGAGGACGAGGCGGCGCTGGAAAAAGCGCTGGGCCTGGGAGCCTGATCCCGGACGCCACCGGCGACCCGATACTTACTCTGATGATGAGACAACTATGAGCAACGTATTCTCGGCAGACATTCTGAACGGACAAACGGCGCTGGTCACCGGCGCATCACGCGGCATCGGTGCGGCGATTGCCGCTGCACTCGCCGCGGCAGGCGCTCGCGTTGTCGGTACCGCGACCAGCCCAGGCGGCGCGGATGCCATTACGGCAGCGCTCGGCGACAATGGGCGTGGCCTGGTACTCGATGTCGCCAGCGACGAGTCAGTTGCGGAGGCGATTGCCGATATCAACGGCGAGGAAGGCGCGCCGACGATCGTTGTCAACAACGCCGGCATTACCCGCGACAATCTGCTGATGCGGATGAAGCCCGAAGAGTGGGACGCCGTCATCGCGACCAACCTGTCGGGCGTGTATCGGGTCAGCAAAGCCGTGCTCCGCGGCATGATGAAGGCCCGTTACGGGCGCATCATCAACATTGCCTCGGTCATCGGATTGATGGGCAACGCGGGGCAGGCAAACTACGCCGCCGCAAAGGCCGGCATCATCGGTTTTTCGAAATCCATGGCACGTGAGGTTGGGTCGAGAAACATCACCGTAAACGTTGTGGCGCCGGGCTTTATCGACACCGATATGACTCGAGACCTGCCAGAGGCGCAACGCAACAGCATGCTGGAGCAAATCCCGCTCGCAAGGCTCGGGGAGGTTGCCGACATTGCACTACCGGTCGTCTTTCTGGCGTCACCCGCCGGTGCGTACGTAACGGGTGAGACGATCAGCGTAAACGGCGGGATGTTGATGGACTGACGCCGGTCGGCTTCTGTGTAGATTGAGGCGCAGAATTTACCTACAATACCGTCCCGCAGCGGCACTGGGTTATAGTAATCAATGACTTAGCGTCGGGCAGGGCATATTGGAGCTTTTTTCGGCGCCATAGCGCGCTACCATTATCGAGCGAGACTCGAGCGACACCAGAAAGACGCAACGCGACACCGAGCGACACAAGTGGCTGCCCGCGGCCCGAAGACACCGGTTCGCACACAGCGTCAGCACCGAATTTTTGAGACAGACTCTCGTTGAGGAGAATCCACCACCATGAGCAGTATTGAGGAACAGGTTAAGAGCATTGTTGCCGAGCAACTCGGCGTTAAAGAGGATGAAGTCACGAATGACGCATCGTTCGTCGATGACCTCGGCGCTGATTCGCTGGATACCGTCGAACTGGTGATGGCCCTCGAAGAAGAGTTTGAGACCGAGATTCCCGACGAGGAAGCCGAGAAGATCACCACGGTACAGCAGGCGATCGACTTCATTAACGCTCGTCGCAGCGAATCCTGATCTACCCGGACCGGCGCGGCAGTGACCGCGCCGGTTCTTTCTCTACCGTCGGCGATTCATTCGCCTGAATACGGGACTAACCTTGAGTAAACGTCGCGTCGTCGTCACCGGCATCGGGATTGTTTCCCCTGTCGGCAGCAAACTCGAAACGGCCTGGAGCAACATCCGTGAAGGCCGCTCCGGCATTTCGTCCATCGAATCTTTCGATGCAACGGGCTATGCGACCCAGATCGCGGGCACGGTTCCGGACTTCGAGGTCGACAAGTACCTGGCGCCGAAAGAGGCGCGCAAGATCGATACGTTCATTCACTACGGCATCGGCTCGTGCGTGGACGCGATTGAGGATTCGGGGCTCGAGATTACCGACGAGAACCGCCATCGCATCGGCATTGCGATGGGGGCCGGCATCGGCGGCCTCGAAACCATCGAGGACAATCACAACAAGTTCCTGAAGGGCGGTCCGCGCAAGGTGTCACCGTTCTTTATCCCGGGCAGCATCATTAACATGACGTCCGGAAACGTCAGCATTCGCTACGGCATTACCGGTCCGAACATCTCGGTGGTAACCGCATGTACCACTGGTACGCACTGCATCGGCCTTGCCGGTCGGACAATTGCCTACGGTGATGCAGACGTGATGCTCGCAGGTGGTTCCGAGTACGCGACAACGCCGCTGGCCATCGCCGGATTCAGCTCTGCCCGCGCCATGTCGACTCGAAATGACGATCCGCAGGGGGCCAGTCGTCCGTTCGACAAGGGTCGGGACGGCTTTGTCCTCAGCAACGGTGCGGGCTGCCTGGTGCTCGAGGAGTACGAACGTGCACGCGCACGCGGCGCGACGATTTACGCAGAACTTGTCGGCTTCGGCATGAGCGGCGATGCGCACCACATCACGTCACCGCCCGAAGACGGCGAAGGGGCCCGCAAGTGCATGGCTGCCGCCCTGGACGACGCTGGCCTGAACCCCGGCGACATCGACTATCTGAACGCGCACGGCACATCCACGCCGGTGGGTGACATCGGCGAGACCATTGCGATCAAGCGGGCGTTTGGCGACGCCGCACGGTCTCTGGCGGTCAGTTCCACCAAGTCCTGCACGGGTCATCTGCTCGGCGCAGCCGGCGCGGTCGAAGCGATCTTTTCGGTACTGGCCATCCGCGACAATGTCCTGCCGCCGACCATCAACCTGACCGATCCGGACCCCGAGTGCGACCTCGACTACGTGCCGAACGAGGCACGCGATGCCGAGGTCAACGCCGTCGTCACCAACTCATTCGGCTTCGGCGGTACGAACGGCTCTCTGGTCTTTCGCAGCGTTTAACCGGCGGCTGGTTTCGGTGTATTCCACCGGCAACCGCAACCGTATACTCAGCGGGTGAGCGCCGCACCCGAACAGCCACGATCCTCCCGCCGCACGGTCGTCCGTGTGCTGGGTATCGCCGTACTCTTGTCCGCCTGCCTGGCGATCATCTTCGGTGGTCGCTGGTACCAATGGCTGCAATCACCCGTGCAACTCGAACCGTCCGAGGTGGCCTTCGAGATCCCGAGCGGCAGCGCGTTCAGCCGGGTGAGCAACGAGCTCGCCCGCGCGGGCGTCATCGAACATCCGCGTGTGTTCAGCTGGTATGCCCGACTGACCGGCGACGCCGCGCGTGTCCGAGCCGGCGAGTATCTGCTGAAAGACAACCCGACGCCGAAGGAGATCCTGGCGCAATTCGTTGCGGGCGACGTGCGCCTCTATTCCTTCACGATTGTCGAGGGATGGACGTTTCAGGAGCTGATGACGGAGCTCGGCAAGAGTGATCTGCTCGAGCAAACTCTGACTTACGAAGACTGGCCGGCGCTGCTCGAGAATTTGGGCGTCGAGCAGGATGCCAGTCCGGAAGGGTGGTTTCTCCCTGAGACCTACCGTTTCCCTAAAGGCACCACCGATGCCGAGCTGCTGACTCAGGCACACGAGCTGCTGACAAAGGTCTTGACGGAGGAATGGGAACGGCGCAGGGACGGGCTACCAATTGCAACACCCTACGAGGCGTTGACACTCGCGTCGATCGTCGAAAAGGAAACCGCACTGGCCAGCGAACGACCGCGAATCGCCGGCGTGTTTGTCCGACGGCTGCAGCAACGTATGCGGCTGCAGACCGACCCGACCGTCATCTATGGTGTGATCTATGGCCTGGGCGAAGCGTTCGACGGCGATCTGACCCGCCGCCACTTGCGCACCGATAATCCCTACAACACGTACACTCGCCATGGATTGCCGCCCGGACCCATTGCGCTTCCCGGGCAGGCCGCGATTCGTGCAGCACTGCAACCGGCCGACGGAACGGAGCTCTACTTCGTGGCGACCGGGCTGGGGGATGGCAGCCACAAGTTCTCCGCGACCCGCGAGGAACATGAAGCCGCGGTAGACGAATACTTGGCGCGCCAGCGCGCGACCAGAAATCAGGACTGAGCATGACGGCGCGCGGCAAATTCATCACGATCGAGGGCATTGAAGGCGTCGGCAAATCGACCAACCTCGACTTTGTGCAAAGCGTGCTCGAAGACCGTGGACGGGAAGTCGTGCGGACACGGGAACCCGGCGGCACGCCCTCGGCAGAGCGGATCCGCCAGGTGTTACTGGAGCTCGGCGACGAATCGATTCCGGACATTGCGGAGTTGCTGCTCTTCTTCGCCGCCCGCTCGCTGAATCTCGAGAACCTGATTCGGCCGGCCCTCGCGACGGGCCAGTGGGTTTTGTGCGACCGCTTTACCGACGCGACACGGGCATACCAGGGGGCCGGGCGCGGCCTGGACAGAGAACGGATCGATACGCTGGCCGGCTGGGTACATGACGGATTGGAACCCGATCTCACGCTGTTGCTGGATGCTCCGGTTGAGGTGGGCTTCGAACGGATAGCCGCGCGGCGATCGGTGGATCGCATGGAGTCCGAGGCCCGGGCGTTTTATGAGCGGGTACGCGCCGGTTATCTCGACCTGGCAGCCGCAAATCCGGATCGATTTGCCGTGATCGACGCTGCGCAATCGCTGGCTGACGTGCAAAACGACATTCGTGCGGCTCTGCGTAACCTCGAATTAACCTGATAAATACTAAATAAATAATTGTTTTTATGAATATTAACTGGCTTGACTCACAGAAGAGCGGCTGGCTCGAGAGAGCCGCGCAGAATCGCGTCCCGCACGCTGTGATTCTGGCCGGGCAGCCCGGGGTCGGCAAACGGGCGCTCGCCGCATGGATGGCCGCGCACAAGCTGGCCGGCGACGACGCGGCCGGTGACCCCAGATACCCGGTCGAGCCTGTTCAACACGCGGATCTTCACTGGCTGGCACCGCCTGAAGACAAGTTCTCGATCGGTATCGATCAGATACGCGCTCTGGTCGGCGAGTTTTCGATGACCAGCTACGAAGGGAAGGGGAAGGTTGCCGTCATCGAGCCGGCGAATGCAATGACGACGAGTGCCGCAAACAGCCTGCTAAAGACGCTGGAGGAGCCGCCGGGAGACTCATTGCTGGTCCTGGTGGTCGATCGCACCGGCGGCCTGCCCGCGACGATCATGAGTCGCTGTCAGCGGATCAGCGTGCCGGCGCCGGAGACCGACGTGTCTCTTGACTGGTTGGGTCGGTACGAGCCGGCGGCGGATTGGCGCGATCTGCTGGAATTCGCTGGCGGCGCGCCGCTGGCTGCCATCAGGGCGCGCGAGATGACCGATTTGGGGCGCGAGCTCGCGTCTGACATGGTCGCCATCATTGGCGGACAGACACCCGCGCTCAGCGTCTCCGGGCGCCTCGCGACGGCCCACAAAGCCGACCCACGCAACGTGCTCGATGCCCTCGCAGTCATCGTGCAGGACTGCATTCGCCAGGTCACCACCGGCGGCAGCGTACCTCGAACTGTGAACATTCCGGATTCTGTGCTCCGACGCATAGACAGCCGAAATCTGTTTTGCTATCTAGACATAATCAATGGGTTACGGAACCAGGCGCCCGGCACGTTCAATGTGGCGCTGACGTTCGACGCTCTCCTGACGGAATGGGCCGGGGGGCTGACGACCTGCCGCGACAGTCGTGGTCCCGAGGACAGGCTCCCGGGAAGCGCGACAGGATGAGGAATACATGGCAAAACCAGGTCTGCTGACGCTGACGATCAAGGACAAGAGCGCGCTCTACCTTGCCTATATGCCGTTTGTAAATAATGGCGGTCTGTTCATACCGACGAACAGCTCCTACCGGCTGGGTGACGAGGTGTTCATGCTTCTGAACCTGATGGGCGAGGACGAGAAGATACCGGTCGCTGGCACCGTAATCTGGATCACGCCCAAAGGTGCGCAGGGCAAGCGCACGGCCGGCATTGGCGTACAGTTTTCAGACCAGGATCAGGGCAATACGCAGAAGAAGATCGAGACTTATCTTGCGGGCGCTCTGGGCGGCGACAAACCCACCCACACCATGTAACGCGATCAGCGCCTGGCGCTGGCAATCCCGCCTTCCAGCACGTGCGCCTTGTAGCCACGCTCGCTGAGAATATAGGCACCGGCCGAACTGCGACGCCCCGTGTCGCAGCACATGATGTAGGTGCGATCGGGATCCAGTGTTCCGAGCTTCAGGCGGATGAAGTACAGCGGAATGTTGATCGCGCCTTCGAGGTGATTGTTTTCGTACTCACTGGGCAAGCGGACATCCAGCCACTGCGCGCCGTTCTGAATCAGGGTTTCGGCGTCGACGTACGACACCCAGTTCAGCATCGGCTCATTGAGCAGCTTGTTGAAGTCGTCCTTGCCGAGACGCATGACCGAGCCGTCCGTCAGCATGGTGACGGTGGCATTGCGTTTCGCATCAGATATCAGCGCTTCCTCACCGAAGGTGTCCCCAACCGTGAGTTCCGCCAGACGGATACCGTCCTTGTTGAGCGGCGTTTCACGGGTCACCAGACAGGTTCCGCGCGTCAGCACGTAGAAGTAGTCTCCTTCCGTGCCCTGTTTGACGACCACGTCGCCGGACTTGTAGTTGATCTGCTGCATGCGCATGAAGATCGCCTGGATGTTCGCTGGCGGAATTTTGTGGAAAGCCTTGGCCTGCAGCAGGATCGTCATCCAGTCATCGCCACCGACCTCGGACGCCCCCTGCAGCTCGGATACCTCATAGGTGCCGGTCTGGTCCCAGGTGAGCATGACGTCCAGCAGATCGCTGTCGATGGAAATGTACTGCACGCGATCACGCGCACGCGCCGAGAACCGACGCGGGAAGACAGGGGCAACCGGATTGCGGGCCGCATCGGACTCGCCTTCGATCAATTCGATAACTTCGCCCTGATCCAGCAGTTCCAGCGTGCCGGAAACCACGTAGACCGTGCGCTTCTCGGTATCACCCTCTTTGAACAGCGTCTGCGATGGCGAGAGCTCACGAATCTGGACCTTGCCGGCGAGGGCGGTCAGATTGTCGTGCTTGAGCCCGTCGAGCGGCGAGAATCTTTTGAGCAGAGTGGTGTTTAACTGCTCGCCTGTCATCGAAATTTCCTGTTTTTCCGAGGGCTTACCCGGTCTGGACGGGGTGCGCCGATAATCCCGTATCTTAACGTTATTTTGTAAAGCGCAGGAACCGCGCGGCTTTCACAGCGTGACATCGCGCACAGTTTGGCTCGCCATCGACGCGCTGGGTCACGCGGTACTAACGGAAATTCTCCCAGCCCTCATGGGGCTTGAAGCGCTCACCATGGGTCTCGGTCATTCGTTCCAGGGCAGCGCGCACCTCGGCAACGCCCCGCTCACGCGCGTAATTGAGCGGCCCGCCGCGAAACGGCGCGAACCCGGTGCCGAATATGACCCCGGCATCGAGAAGGTCTGCATCGGTAACGACTGACTCGGAGAGACACGCCACGGCCTCGTTGACCATCGGCAGCATCAGCCGGTCGGTGATATCGGCGGGCAGCGCGGCACCGTTGCCTGCCGGCTTGTTCGCCTTGCCGTCCACCCACCGATAGAACCCCTGGCCGCTCTTGCGGCCGAGCGTACCGGCGTCGACCATCGCCTCGAGCCCTTCCGGTAGCGGTCGACCGAATGCGGCACCCAGGACGCGCGACACGCCCAAGGCGACATCGAGACCAACCGTGTCGACCAGCTCGACCGGGCCCATGGGCATGCCGAAGTCTTCCGCGGCCCGGTCGATAGCCGCAAGCGATACCCCTTCCTTGTGCAGATACATCGCTTCGGCCATGTACGGTGCAAGCAGGCGATTGACGACGAAGCCGGGTGCACTGCTGCACGCGAGCGGGAACTTGCCGATGGCTTTGACGAACGCGAAGCCGATATCCATCGCGGACTGTTCGGTGTCATCACACTGAATGACTTCGACCAGCGGCAGCTGGGCCACCGGATTAAAGAAGTGCAGGCCGATAAAGCGCTGTGGCTCCTTCAGCACCGTACGCAACTCTTCCAGTCGTATGCTCGAGGTGTTGGTTGCCAGAATCGCCGTTGGTTTCATGGTGGCCTGTACGGTCTCGTAGAGCGCCTGCTTGGCCTCCAGATTCTCGAAGATCGCCTCGATGATGAGATCGGCTTTCGCCACACCATCGCCCGACACGTCGGCTTGCAGACGCGCGCGAGTGGCGGCTCGATCGTCTTCCTTGCGGACACGCTTCGTGAACAGCGTGTCGGCACGCTTCAGAGCGGGTTCGATGTACTGCATCTCACGATCCTGCAGCGTCACGTCAAAACCGCGCAGCGCGCACCACGCTGCAATGTCGCCGCCCATGACGCCGGCACCGATGACGTGCACGTGGCGGATTTCGCTTTTCGCCTTGCCGCCCTGGCCCTTGAGCTGGTTCTGCAGGAAAAAGACACGAATCAGGTTACGCGCCGTATCGCCGCACATGAGTTTCGCCATCGATCGGGCTTCGGCCTCGTAGCCGCTCGACGTCGACGCGCCATGCTCGCGCCACAGATCGATCATTGCGTAAGGTGCCGGATAGTGATCGCGTCGCGCCTTTCCGGACACCTGCTTTACGAGCGTCTTGGCGATGAACGGGCGAACAAATGGCAGGCCGAGCAAACGATCGGGGAGGGGAGCCACGGCCTTTGCAGGCTTCTCTTTAATGAGCCTTGCCGCGTCGTCACGCCACGACTCCGCCCCAGTCAGTCGATTGACAAGCCCGATACGCTTCGCCTTGCCTGGCCGGACGGGCTTGCCGGTCAGCATTATCGGCATCGCCTGGCGGACGCCGGCGTACTGCACGGCGCGGACGGTACCGCCGAAGCCGGGATGCAGGCCGAGCTGAACTTCCGGCAAGCCGATGATCGACTTGTCGAGATCGAAGGCGAGGCGATAGTCACACGCCATTGCCAGTTCGAGGCCGCCACCCAGCGCGAATCCGTTAATGACCGCGACGGTCGGACAACGTAGTGCCTCGAGCCTGTCCAGAACCTTCTGCCCGAGGCGAATGAGTTCGTAGGCCTCGTCCACATCGGAAATCGTCGTGAACTCGTTGATATCGGCGCCCATCACGAAACCGTTCGACTTCCCGGACCAGACGACAACGCCAGCCGGCAGATCTCGTTCGAAGGCCGACAGCGCGTCGTTGAGTTCTGACAGGACCGGTCCGGACAGAACGTTTGCGCTGGCGTCCGCCTTGTCGATACACAGCCATGCAATACCGTTTGCGTCGGTCTCGAGAGTCCAATGTTCCATAGGCTTGCTGTTCTCGTCGTTCATGCGTTACTCGTGTCGGGTTGCAGACGTCTCACTCGACGTCGAAATCACAGATAAGCGGCAGGTGGTCAGAGTGACGGACGCTCGGGACTTCGAAATTCCGCACGCGAATGCCGTCCTGATAAAGAATGAAGTCGAGCTCACGTCGTGGTGCGTGGCTCGGAAACGACGGCAGGCTGCTGACATTGGCGCTCTTGAGTCCGGCCGCTTTCATAAAGAGGTAAATCTCGTCCTCACCCCAGAAGGTGTTGAAATCGCCGGCGACAATGACGGGCTTCTCTGTGTCGGCAATCAGGTCGTGCAAACGACGCAGCTGCAGATGTCGATGGCGGTACTTGAGTGACAGATGAACCAGGAAAATGGCCACCTTCTCCAGTTCCAGCTCAATGATGAGCCGCTTGATACCCGTGTCGAAGAAGTGAAAGGTCTCGCCGTGGACGCGCTCCGCGGCGAGGAACGCATTGCCCTGCTTGCGGACAATCGGCAGCATCTGGTTAATCGAAGATTCGCCGTATTTGATCTCGTACGACGTATTCATACCCAGTTCGGCCGCAATCGCGTCTGCCTGGTTCACTCGTCGAGACCGGATAGAACCCGTATCCACCTCGATCAGTCCCACGATGTCCGGATCGCAGGACCGAATGAACTCGGTGATGTCGGTGAGCACGGCCTGGTTGCCGAGAATGTAGCCCGCACCGGGCAACGGCACGTGGATCGACGCGCCTGCGCCGACGGCGTAGCGGATGTTGTACAGCAAGAGGCGCATGTGCTCGGTCGCTCGAGGTCTGCTGCGCCAGCCGAACGGGCGGCTGGCGGCATTGGGAGCGCGTACGATACCGTATGGCCGCGGCGCGGAAAACCGTTGTGCGATCAGGGCACTGTGGGACGAAATCCGGGCCATCGATTGCCAGGTCGGCTACACTTGGGCGCAATCTCGGGAGGTACATCGTGTCTGAAAGCAACCCAATCCGCGTGTTCGTCTCACACCTCTTCCGTGAGGATGCGGACTACCTGCGCGTTTTCGAATTCCTGGAATCCATGGACAGGTTTTTCTACCTGAACACGAGCAAACCCGAGGAGATGCCGCAGTCCGGCGGGCTGGATGCCATCAAGGACGTCTACATCGCGCAGATCAAGGCCGCCGAGGCCATGATCGTGCTGCCGGAGCACTTCAACGACAACGGTGATCTGGTCAGCTACCAGATGGACGTTGCCGACGCGAACCACAAACCGATCATCGTCATCAAACCGTTCGGGGGAATGTCCGAGACGCCGCCCGAGCTCGTGAAGCGTTCCAAAGAGCACATCGAGTGGAACGACCGCGAGATTGCAAACGCGCTCAAGCGCCAGGCGAGGCACGAGGACACGGCGAAATGGGACGTCATCGACTTCCCAGGTTTTGAAGATAATTAACTAGTTACATAAACTTTCTAAAGTAGAAACTAGTACATGGCGACAGATAACGCTGCTGTTCTGGCCCCGCTGGTGATCGCGCATCGCGGTGCCTGCGGCTACCTGCCGGAACACACGCTGCCGGCGAAGGCGCTGGCCTACGGGATGGGCGCGGACTACCTGGAGCAGGACGTTGTCGCGACCCGTGACGACCAGCTGATCGTTCTGCACGACATTCACCTGGACACCGTCACCGACGTTGCCGAGCGCTTCCCCGATCGGGCGCGCGCCGACGGACACTGGTACGCACGCGATTTCGATCTCGAGGAGATTCGCTCGCTGAGAGCCTGGGAGCGAATGAACGAATACCTGCAGGCCGCAGCGTTCCCGAACCGATTTCCGCACCAACGCGGGCGGTTCGAAATTCCGGCACTGGTCGACGAGATCGAAATGATTCAGGGCATGAATCTGGCCAGTGGCCGCAACGTCGGCATCTACCCGGAAATCAAGAAGCCTGCCTGGCATCACGCGGAAGGCGTCGACGTCGCTGCCATCATGCTCGACATGCTCGACGCCTACGGCTATCGCGACCGAACGCATGCCGCCTACGTGCAGTGCTTTGACGCAACGGAAACGCGCCGACTTCGCGAGGATCTCGGCACGGATCTCCGCCTGATCCAGCTCCTTGCCGATAACAGCTGGGGAGAGTCGGAAACGGATTATTCGGCGCTGCAGACGGACGACGGACTGGCCGATGTCGCACAGTTTGCCGACGGTATCGGCCCGTGGCTCATGCAGCTCTACGAGATGGACGAGGCAGGCGAAAGCCCGGTACCAACCCGGCTGGGTGAACTGGCACACGAACACGGCCTGGCCGTCCATCCCTACACATTTCGCGCCGATGCGCTGGCCCCCCGTTTCTCCGATTACCCGTCACTCGTCCGCTGGATGACTGAGTTCGTGAAAATTGACGGCTTGTTTACCGATTTTCCGGACCTCACCCTACGTGTCCTGGGGCGCTAGGCCGCAGCACGCCTGAGTTCCGGAGTGAGAACTCTGTCCTGTTCAGCTGGACAAAAGGGCATAATCTAGGAGGTTGCCAGACTTCGCAGGAGCCGAGGCAATGTTCATGGAAACCCCGCAGACATTATTGATCATGACGATCGGTGCGTTCGTGCTGGGTTGGGCCGTGGCCAAGG
>CAZMEA010000007.1:30142-31996 GCA_964565135.1 uncultured Woeseiaceae bacterium | reverse complement strand
ACGATGCCGAGCATCGTCAGCGCAGCGCGAAACAGATTGCCGCGAATCGACTGCAGGGCGATGCGAATCGTTTCGCCGAACAGCATTAGCGGCTGCCCATACCCGGTAGCGTGCCGACGCGTCGGTTGATGAAGTCCTGCAGGCGCTCCTGCGTCTCGATCAGATTGGCACTCGGCAGAATCAATACCTTCTGGCCTTCGTCCAGACCGGCAACCACCTCGACACGGTCCAGGTCTGTCAGCCCGGTTCGCACGGCAACGGGCCGCATCGAACCGTCAGCGTCCTGCAGCACAACCCAAAAATCACCGCCGAATCGATAGTCCGTTTCCGGCCGGCCGCGGCCGCCACCCTCGCGCGCCCCGGCGAATACGGTACGCATGATTCTGCGTTCGTCGGCGGTCATCTCGCCGCCGTTGCGTCGCTTCGCCATCACCGCACGCACAGTATCGGCGTCGACACCCTCCGGCAGTTCGATCGTGCGTCCGCCAAAGCTGATGGTTTCGACAGCCGGCGCCTCGTCAGTCGGATCGACGGCACCACCATCCTCGCGAACCGCAGCGCGCGCCGCCTGGATCTGCTGGCGAAGCTCCGCCTGATCGAGCCCGAGGACCGTTGCCGTCGCGGCGATGTCCCGTTCCGTTCTGAGCGCCATTACGGGCACGGTCAGCACGTTGGTCCGGTCTGCGATGGATACGTCGACCTCCGCGTTCATGCCGGGCAACAAGAGCCCGTCCGGGTTCTGAATCGAGATGATCACTGCGAACATCGTCACGTTCTGCTCAACCACGGCCTGCGGCTCGATCTTCACGACCCGGCCGGTAAACGGCTGATTGGGATAAGCCGCCACCGTGACGCGTGCGGACATGCCGTCGCGCACTTTGCCGATGTCCGTTTCGTCGATCAGCGCCCGCACCTGGACGGCGCTCAGGTCAGCCATCTTCATCAGCAGGGTGCCGCCGCCCACGTCCTGGGTCGGTGAGGAAATGACCTGGCCTTTCTCGACCGGCTTTTCGATGATCGTGCCGCTGACCGGCGCGCGGATCTCGGTGTCGTCAACCGCGATGCGTGCGTTTTCCACGTCCACTTCTGCTGTGACCACCTGCGCCTCGGCGTTGGCGAGTTCGAGCGCGGCGAGCTCGTAATCTGCTTCGGTAAAGGTCCCCTGCCTGACCAGCGACTCGGCACGGGTCATTTGCGACTGCGATATCGACTGCCTCGACAGTGCAGCTTTCAGCGCCGCCTCAGACTGGGCGAGCCGGTTACGCACCGTGCGCGGGTCGATGCGCACAAGCAGATCGCCGGACTCGACGTTATCGCCGGTCTCGATCATCAGCTCCAGGACCTCCCCGGATGCTTTTGACTTCACCTCCACCGTCGCCAATGGTTCGACAACGCCAGCAGAGCCGACCGATACGCTGATCGATGCCGGTGCCGCGGTCGCCGTGTCATAGATGGGCGGCGCCACCTGCTCCTCGGCGCAGGCGGCCAGCAAAACGGCGGCCGTCACGCCCGCCATCCCGTTCCTCAACTCATTCATGAGTGTCGCTCCGTTGGCCGATCCTCGATGATCTGACCGTCACTGAGCCGAATGATGCGCCGGGCATGATCGGCGATGTCCTGTTCATGAGTGACAACGACGAGCGTATGCCCGGCGTCGTGGAGATCGTCGAAGAGCTGCATGATCTCTGTCCCCGTCGTCGAATCGAGATTTCCGGTCGGCTCGTCCGCGAGCAAAATGCTCGGCCGGGTAACCAGGGCACGTGCGATGGCAACGCGTTGTCGCTGACCGCCGGACATCTCGGAAGGCTTGTGCATCATTCGATCGCCCAGCCCGACCCGGTCGAGCGCATCGTG
>CAZMEA010000007.1:0-30042 GCA_964565135.1 uncultured Woeseiaceae bacterium | reverse complement strand
CGGAAGGCTTGTGCATCATTCGATCGCCCAGCCCGACCCGGTCGAGCGCATCGTGTGCACGCGTATGGCGCTCCCGCCTTGGCACCCCCGAGTAGATCAACGGCACCTCGACATTGGCGAGCGCGGTCAGTCGGGCCAGCAAGTTGAAGGTCTGGAAGACGAAGCCAATGTCGCGATTGCGGGCCCGGGCGAGCCTCGCGTCGCCCATCGTCGAAACGAGCTGGCCGTTCAGTCGATAGTCGCCCGAGGTAGGAGAATCCAGGCAGCCGATCACGTTCATCAACGTCGACTTGCCGGAACCCGACGGGCCCATGATCGCCGCATATTCGTTCTGGCGAATGGTCAGATCGACGCCATCGAGCGCATGAATCGTTTCGCCACCCATCTGATAGGTGCGACGAATGTTCGTCAGCTCGATAACTGCGTCGTCAGCAATGTCGTTTGCGACTGCGTGCATGGCGACCCCGCTCCCCGGGAAATGCGGTTCGGATACCCGACCTTGAGACTTGTATTATGGGGCATCGGCGATTGTGATGACGTCAAGCAATCGCGTGAGATGCGAAGAATTGTCAAGGAGGCAGCGGCGTGCGCGGGTCGGTGAAGGTCATCGGACTTGGAATCCTTGTCGTTGCGGCGGCAATTGCCCTGCGAGTCAGCGACAAGCATTCGAGCATGCCGTCGGCCGTTACGGCGTCGACACAGCCGCACGGCGGGAAGTCTGAAATCGTCCCGCAGTCGAGCCCACCCGCGCCGTCCGGGCCTTCAGCCTCACCAACTTCGATCTCAGACCGGCAAGCCGAAACGACTGACGACCCACCTGGCTGCCTGACACCGGAGCAGGTAGAAACTCACCCTCTAGTGCTGGCAGAGCTTGAGACTCTGGAGTCCGTAATGTCGATCGGAAACCAGTTCGATGCTTACCGCCAACTCGGAGTTGTCGAGCTCGAGTCCCTGGCGATACAGGGCGATTCAGCGGCGATGGTCATGCTCGGCGACAAGGCGGTTGAACAGGCGCTCGGTCCACCGAGTCGAACCACGTCTTTCAGCTCGGGGGCAATCAACAGTCTACTGACCGTACAGAACACTCGCAGCAAACCTCTGTCAGCGGCGGAAGTATCGGCCCTGGAAGCGGCTCGCGACTGGTACTACGACGCTGCCCTTCACGGCCGGCTTGGCGCGTTGGCTCAGTACGGGCTTGTTCGGCATGTGCTCGAGGGAAATGCAGTGGATCTCGGCTGGATGCCTGCGGCCGAGTACGACCAACTGAGTCAGGGGCAGCAATCCAGCGTAAGGCCGGCAACAATCTATGAGCGCGTAGGCCACATGGCTCGACCAGGCGTTACCGAGTTGTTCGGCGGCCAACTAATTTCAAGGCCGACAGATTTACAGCGACCGATCGTCGATCGGCTTGCGCAAGAATTTGTACAGGACCGCGCCGCGCGGGGATTCCCGGATTTCGAACCGCTGCGCGCCGCGATATCTGACCGCGAAGAAATACTGAGGCTGGTCTGCCCGTCACTACGTGATGACCTTTAGGCACCTCGGAGGCGCGAGATCCTAGCTCGCACCGAGTTACTCCGCCGCCATGCTCCAGGCCTCCAGCACAGCGCGCTCACGCTCGGACGACAAACCGAAACTGATCGGTTCGCCACGAGACTTGTGCCATTCGAGCGTATCCGCCGCGATGGTCGCCAGCGGTCTGAACGTCAGGCCCGATTCGATCGACCCCGAGTTACCGACGGTCGACAGCGGATCGCCCGGGATCCAGATCGGCATATCGGAGTACGGCTGCACCTTTTGTTCGCGCAGGAACGGAATCGGCACCCAGGTGTAGGTTCGCGGCGTCGACGTGACTGCGCCAATACCGTAGGCGAACTCGGCCATCGTCAGTGTGCCGGCCGGGCCGACACCGTTGAACACACCGGACGTGCCGCTCTCGGCAAGCCGGACAATCCACTCCATCAGGTCACGCGCGTCGATGATCTGGACCGGGTCGGATCCATCCCCCGGCAGCAGAATTTCACCGCCGCGGTCGATGCGAACCGGCCAGTAGGTGAAGCGATCCGTGGGATCGCCCGGGCCAACAATGAATCCGGGACGAACAATCGTCGACGTTTCGGGAAACGCCTCCCGGACGATTTTCTCCGACAGCGCTTTGGTCGGTCCGTAGGGCAGTTCGTCGCCCATCCTGAAGTCGGCCGGCGGCTGCGCCAGCGGACTATCGACGTCGATCTTTGGCGGTGCGACCGCACCGTCCAGCATTTCGTAACCGAGAACCTCGCCAGCGTACGCGGAGATGGTGGACACGAAGACGTAGCGCCCGACCTTGCCTTTCAGCAGGTCCGTGGTCAGCTGCACCCAGCGATAGTCGCGCGCGTTGTTGTCAAACACCACGTCCCATTCGCGGCCCTCGAGCGCGGCCAGGTTGCCGCTGCGATCACCGACCAGGTGTTCGACACCGGCGACGGCCGCCTCGCGATTGCCGCGCGTGAAAATCGAGATCGTATGCCCGCGATCTGCGAGGTACTGCAGCAACGGTGGCCCGATGAATCCGGTGCCGCCAAGAACGAGGACGCGCATCGGCGTTGGCGACGATGATTGCGCCAGAGCCGCCAGTCCGGGCCAACCGGCCAGGCCCGCCGCTGTCGCCGAAATACCGGCACCTGCAAGAAAGCTGCGTCGTTTCATTCGCTCGAATCTCCTTCGCGACTGACGGCTACGTCGTACTGTCGATAGTGAATGGTGTCGCCAAACGGCGATTGATCGTCGTTGGCGGACGACGCCGCAACGAAAAACCTGAGCGTGTCTGTCGCGTTCGGCGCGCGCCACCAAAGCGTCCATTCGAGGCCGTCGTCCTGCAATCGCGTGGCCGTCGATCGCGCGGCCGAACCGATGCTTTCAATGTCATCGTCCTCGCTGCGGAACGTGCCTCCCTGCGCATCTGCACCTTCCGCCATCAGCTGAAAACCGCTGCTAATCGCCTCGTCACCCGAGAAACGCACGGTCAGGCGATACTCCTGGCCTTCGATTGCAAACGCTGGCAGCCCGTCGACGGTCAAAGCTGCGGATGCGTGCACCGGATCGTAGTCGTAGTGACAGCTGTCGCAGCTCTCGTCGGCCTCCGGGTTGGCCGCACCCCAGGGCGCACCCTCGGGGTACGCGCCGGCGGCAACGACCACGGACAGCAGGATCGCACCGAGCGAGGCACGAACCCGACGCGGGCACCTACTTGTCAGGTTGAACAACCGCGCGACCGACGAAGTTCGTATCCGCACCGAACCATACCGTTCCGGAGGGCTCATGATAGTGCATATGGCGAACCGTGCCGCCGCCCGAGGGAACCTCGGCTGCGCCGAAAAACTCTTCGGTTTCAGGATTGAAGCCCATGAAGACGTTCGGCTGAACACCCGTGGCAACGACCCAGATCGTATCGTCCGAATCCGACGCCATGCCGTAGGGGCGGGCACCGTTGCCTTGCGGCATCAGCCATTCCTCGAAGCTGCGGTTAGCCGGATCGTAGACGCCGAGATAGCCGTCTGCGTAGTCGCAGTACCAGATGCGACCGTCGCTGGTGATCTCGATGCGACGCGGTCGCGCTTCTTCGCGCGGAATGTTGATCTCGGTCAAGGTCAGCGACACCGGATCGATGTGGGCAAGCTTGTTCGTACCGAACAGCACCACCCAGACCGAACCGTCCGGCGCCATCTTGATGCCGTAGGGCCGCGAGCGCTCGGTGAACGACTCGATCAGGTCAACCTCGCGTGATTCGATGTTCAGCCGCCCCATCATGTTGCCACCCTGCACGGTGAACCAGATGTTCTCCTCGCCCTCGTCAAAGATGAGCGTGTGCGGATCACGCGCCGCCGAGTCCGGCATCATTATTTCTTCAATGTCACCGCTGCCCGGGTCGTAACGACCGATCAGCCGGTTGCGATTTCCGGCGTACCAGACGATGCCGTCCGAGCCTACGATCAGGTTGTGGGGACCGGAGCCGTCCTTGAGGTCGATTTTCGTGAAGGCGCCGGTCCGCACATCGAGATTGGCGAGATAGCCCGTGCGCTGACCGACGAACCACACGGAGTCCTCGCTTTCGGCGAACGGATCGCGCGGACGCGACTCTGCGTAAGGGACCTGCCATTCGTCGATCTTGGGCGCGTCCTGGGCCTGCGCGGAAACGGCGAACATGACCAGCATGGGCAAGATGTACGTGCACGAAGGTGCTCTCATAACGCATACCTCTTTCGGGCCGAACGGGCCACCGAGTATACGCCCTCGTTCGCACGGCGGAATGACAGAACGGAATAACCGGCCCTGCCCGTGAGGACAGGCGTTACACTGATGCCATGGGCCGCTCTCCAAGAAAAGTCGCCATTGTCACGGGAGCAAGCCGCGGCATTGGCCGGGCTACAGCGATCCGTCTCGCGAGCGACAATTACGCGGTCGTGATCAATTTTCGTCGCAACCGCGAAGACGCAATGACGGCCGCGGACACCATCCGTACCGCCGGGGGCGAGGCGTTGGTGGTGGAAGCAGACGTTTCCGTCGAAAGCGCCGTGCAGCGGTTGTTCGATACAACAATGACCGAGTACGGGCGGCTCGATGCCGTGGTAAACAACGCAGGAGTCGTCGCACCGCAGTCGCGACTCGCAGATATCTCCGCTGAGCGCATCGACCGGTTGCTGGCGACGAACGTTCGCGGGTGCCTGCTGTGCTGCCGGGAAGCCGTCCGGCGCATGGGCACGGACCTGGGCGGCAACGGCGGCGCCATCGTCAACGTGTCTTCCGTCGCCGCCCGCACCGGATCACCAGGCGAATACATCGACTACGCGGCGTCAAAAGGAGCTGTTGACAGCCTGACGCGAGGACTGGCGACCGAGGCCGGCAGCGTCGGCATACGCGTCAATGCCGTGCGTCCGGGATTCATACTAACGGACATGCACGCTGACGGCGGCGAGCCTGACCGAGTGGACCGTCTGGCGCCGTCTCTACCTCTGCGACGGGGCGGCACGCCCGACGAGGTTGCCGCCGCGATCGCATGGTTACTATCGGACGAAGCCGCCTACGCGACCGGCACCCTGCTGGATCTCGCCGGCGGTCGCTAACCAGCCTTTTCCAGCAACGGCCGGCGGCCGATCTTCTCCAGGTCGTGCGCGCGCGATTTCGCCCGGTACATCGCCATGTCCGCGGCGCGCAGCAGACCGGTCAGCGTTCCCGCATGTTCAGGATACAGCGCGAGCCCGATGCTGGCGGTGCAGTGCAGGGTTTCCGCGGCAATCGTGTACGGCTCTTCCAGCGATTCGGTCAGTCGCTCGGCGAGGCGCTCGGCGACGTCGGGAGCAACGTCCGGCACGAGTGCCACGAACTCGTCGCCACCGGGCCTGCCGATGATGTCGCAGGATCGCAGGCTGGTGCGCAGACGTTGGGCTGCAATGCGCAACAATGCGTCTCCCGTTTCGTGTCCGCAGCGATCGTTAATCTGTTTGAACTGGTTCAGATCGACGAACAGGAGAGCGCCCGTCGCGTCGTCCGCACTGTCACGAAGGTGCGTGGATGCCGCTGTCTCGAAACCGCGACGGTTCAGCACCCCCGTGAGCGGATCCGTGGACGCGATCGATTCCATATGCTCTTCGCGCTGCTTGATGTCTGTCGCATCGACAAACGTCAAGGCAACGTTGTCGCCAACGGGCTCACCGATCATGCGCAGCCAGCGATCCGAACTTCCGGCCTCGGGGCGCACTTCCATGTCGATCACTCGGCCCGCATTGATGGTTTCGTGAAACGACTCGAAGATTCGCGTCGCGTCGTCAGTCGGCATGCCCGCAGTTGCCATCAACAGCACCTCATCCACAGTCTGGCCGACGAGGTCCTGGGATTTGGTTTTCAGGAAACCGGCGGCAGCGCCGTTCGCAGAGACGCAGCGAAGCGCCGGCGCGAGATCATCCTTGTCCTTGTGCCAGCGGAGTCGAACGAGGCCGTTAACAGAATGGTCAAACAGTGTGCGGAGCAGTTTTTCACTGTTACGCACCTCTGCCTGCGCTCTTTCCACATCGCTGACGTCGCGAAACATGACGACGGTGCCGGTATGCAGGGTGGAATCACCGGATGCGATGGGCGACACCTGGACGTGCAGGAAACGTCCCGAGCTCGTCATCAGCTTGCGCGGCTCGCCGGAGTCGAGCGCTTCGTAGACTTCCGGCAGGTCATCACCGAAAAGTTTGGCCAGCGACTGACGAAATACTCCCGACTCCCGCACGCTCAGCAGCGACTCGGCGCCCCGATTGAGACTGACGACCCGCCCCTTGTCGTCGAGCACGACGACCGGATCCGCCATGTTCTGAAACACGGTTTCGAGCGCGATCGGGGAAAAGTCGATTACCTTCTGTCCGAAAATGAGCCAGGCATACACGGGCAGCATGGCCGTGAAAACCGCCGGAATGGGCGATGTGGTCTGCGTCCCGATCCCCAGGTCGTAGCTGACGACGGCAATGAGGGGAACGAGCGCGGCGACGCCGAAGGCAACGAGGCCTCTGCGTTGAGCCCGCCCGACGCCGTTGCTGCGAATCAACAGCAGCAGCACGGCGGCTGTGACTACAATGTAGCTGTGCGGCGCATGCGCGAAGAGATACCAGAGCCCGAATTCGCTCGGCCGGACGAGAAACTCGCCCGCGTTGTTGACGTTCGGCAACGCCCACATCCACTCATGCTGTGAATTGGTCGCGGCCAGAAATACAGAGATGACAGGAACAATACAGAGCACGGTGATACAGCGTGCATTGGTAACTGCACCAGCGTAGGCACGAAACGCAACGAACAATCCGACCGGAACGAATGCCGAGCCGAGAAAGTGCCCCATGCGGCCGACCAGAAAGACCGCTTCGTTTCGGGCCAGGAGCTCTATGGCGCCGCCCAGCACCCACGCGGCAATAAAGATCGCGGTGATTGCGACGGGCACGTGGCCGACCTCGCGAGGACCGCGCAGCAGGCGCAACGCCAGCACGCCGTACGACAGCGCGCTGAACGCGAACAACAATGCCACGAGCAGGACGAGATCCATCTGCATTCCCCGCACCCAGAAGTCCGTAATTCTAGATGGGCGTCACAGTTACATCTGCGACATAAGGCACAGCCTGAATCTTTCCATTACGGTATATGTTTGTCAGGATGCATATGCGATTTCGGCGTTGCGCCTGCGTTCCCGGCACGGGAGGACGAACGATGACCGATGACAAGAAACTCACCCAGCCCGTCGGCGATACAGAGCGCCTGCCGCGAGTATCTGTCGACGAGCGTGGACGATCCGTCTGGACCGGTCCGGTCGGCAGCGGCGAGTTCGAATTGATTTCGACGGCCTCGCTCCGGGCCATTCTGGACTCCGATGACGACGACAGTCGGCAAGCGATCGAGCAGGTCGCGGAGAGTGATGACGAAGGCGTTCTCGTGCGCGATGCCACAACGGGCATGTTCCGCGTCATCGACGAGAATGAGTTGCAGGCACTGCTGGTTGCAGACGGCCTGACGCCAGCAACAAAGCCTGCTTCGGCAGATGTTGTGCACGAGCCGCTCGATGATCCGACCGCAGGTTCCGAACTGTCGCTGGTCAGCACACAGGCCCTGCGCAAGATCATTCGAGACGACGGCAGCGCGACACTGCAGCCTGAAGGCGACGAATCGATTGAGCTCGGCCTGGAATCCTCCGGCGGCTTCGACCCCTACAACTCGAGCTGAGCCGACGCGCAAACCTGACTGAAGATCTGCGCGGCATTCTCCGTAGGAATTGCATCGAGTCGCTGCAGGAATTCGAGAGCCGTTCGCTCGGATGCGAGTGCTGCCGTCAGATAGGCATCATCCGAACTGCGCAGGCTGGCTCGCCAAAACAGAATAGTGACCGTAGTTGCCAAGCGGGTCTTGATCAGCGTATGCAACACGTTTATCTCGGCGCGCGCCAGCGGGGCGACACTGTGGTAGCCATGCACGAGCTCGACAATCAGGGACAGCGGATTTCCGTCGAGAGACCGCAGATACGCACCGGCAACGCCCAGCTCGATGATTCTGGGCGCGTACATCATGTCGCCGAAGTCGATCAGGCCGGACACAACGTCATGCTCAACGAGGATATTGGCCGGGTTCGCATCGTTATGGATGACCTGCCACGGCAAATCACCAAACAGTGGTTCGACAACGGCCTCTAACTCCGCGATGGTCGCCTCGACCAGCCTACGGCAGCCCTCGTCAGTGACGTGCGGCAGCAAGCGACGCAGTTCGCCGGCTCGTTTCATGTCCCACAACAGCTCTGGTCGTTCGCCCGCGTGACGGAAGTCTTCGAGGGTGGCGTCCAGCCGCGCCAGCCACTTTCCGAGATCCCGAACCAGGCTCGGTGACGGTTTGTCGCCACCGAGCGGCACGCCCGCGAGAAAGCTCACTACCCGAGCGATGTGCATATTGTCGTTGTGCGCGACACGGATATGACTGTCGCCGCCCAGAGTAGGCAGGACCGTTGGCACAGCGATCTCGCCGCGTGACTGAGCCGCGACGTGCAGCAAGGCGTCAATCTGAAACAGCGTCACGGCAGGGTCTTCGACGGCGTTGGCGATCTTCAGCACCCATTGCCCGCCGCTTGCCGATCGCAACAGGAAATTCTGGTCGCGTTCGCTGACCAGCGGCTCAGCGCCTACATCGAGCCCGTAATGCTCGAGCGCGAGTTCGCTTGCTTGCTCCTTGCTCAGCGCGGGTGGCGGAGTCGCGATCGCCACAAACGGATCGCGATCCGCGGAGGCGCCCTCCGACGTCATTCCGTTTCGCTGAGCCGTGCACCGACGACAGCAGCGACGTCCGGGCGGAACTCGCGAAGCTCCTCCGGCGTCAGCGCGTCCAGCTCGTGGGGGAAGACCAGCCAGTCGTTCGTCCTGTGGACGCAAAAGTCTGGCTCGAGGTCTGTCTGGTTTCGTTCCGGCTTGTACCAGGGGGCGGCGAGCCGGATATCTTCCGGCGTGTTCGCGCGGGCGCGGCGTCGCAGCTCAGCCAGCACCGCGGCAAAGGTATTCCCGGTGTCGAATACGTCGTCGACGATCAACAGGCGGTCGTCGTGACGAACTTTCTTGATGATGTAGTTGAGACCGTGCACGGCAACGTGATCGCTGCGATCAACGCCGCGGTACGAGGAGGTGCGAATCGCGATGTGATCCGCTTCGATACCGCAGTAGGAGAGCAGTTCCTGCACAGCCATGCCGACCGGCGTGCCACCGCGCCAAATGGCAATCACGATGGTGGGTTCGAAGCCACTCTCGAGCACGTCCATACCCAGACGAAAGGAATCTTCGAGCAGTTGCCTGGCCGTCAGTACGACTTTTTCCATGTTGATCCCTACCCGTCCCGACAACACCGAAGTGTATGGATGCATGCGACTTGATCGAACGTATACTACATGCGAGTGCAGCCAGACGAACAACTTCATGAAACAGATCTACATCGAGGCGGATGACCTTCTGCTCGACTCCTTCAGGCTGGCAAACCGGATTCATGAGTCCGGATTTCGACCCGATTTCCTGGTCGGCCTGTGGCGAGGCGGCAGCGCGGTGGGCATCGCCGTTCAGGAAGGGCTGGAGCACGTCGGCATCGCCACCGATCACATCGCCATTCGCACGTCCTACAGGGGCTTCGCCGCATACTCGGCAATGATGGATCGAGGCGACGGCATCCGGGTACACGGGCTGCAGTATCTGCTCGAGAATTTATCCAACGAGCACACCCTGCTCATTGTCGACGACGTGTACAGCACGGGCTCGAGCGTCAAGGCGGTCATCGATCAACTCACCGCGAAAACGCGACGCAATCTGCCGCACGACATCCGGATCGCCTCGGTGTATTTTCGCCCAACCGAGCGAACGCTCAGGACGCCGGATTTTTTCATACACGAGACGCGTGACTGGCTCATACTCCCCTATGAACTGTCCGGCCTGTCACTCGAAGAGATCAGCGAACACAAGCCGGAACTCGACCCGATCATGCCCCGGCTGATCAGCTATCTGGCGCATAACTGACGCGCCAGGCGAGCGACCAACGCCGCCGCGCGAGACATCACAACCGATCCCGGCGCCGAGGTCGATCTGACTAGCGCCGGGACAACGGCTCTGTGCTACCTTTGCGAAAAACACCGACCGACAACAAATCCGATAGGGGTATCTGCCATGCAGGGTAACGACGGCCTCAGCCGCCGGGGATTCTTACAGGGAACGGGAGCCGCAGCGCTCGCCAGGCTGTCCTGGCCCGCCGCACTCGCCGCGGCGCAGATCGCCTGCACGGCGCGCGAGGAAGCCGCGCCGTTCACGACGCTCACATCCGCTGAAGCGCGGGAGATCGATGCCTTTAGCGCACGCATCCTGCCGACAACGGCAACGCCCGGCGCGCGGGAAGCAGGCGTCGTGTACTTCTTCGACACGGTGCTCGGCGGCCCGATGGCAAACATGCTCGACGGCATACGCGGCACGATGCAGATGTTCCAGGCGGGCATCGCGGAACGCTTTCCGGGCGCAGAGGCTTTCTCGGACCTTAGCGAAAACGATCAGGACACCTGGATCAGCGAGAACGAGGATTCCCCGTTCTTCAATATGGGCCGGATTCTGACCATCATGGGCTTCTTCGCGATGAGCAAATACGGCGGTAACAAGGACAGCGTGAGCTGGGACCTGATCGGCTACGACCCGCATGCGTCGGGACCACCGCCCTACGGTTTCTACGATGCGCAGTACGCCGAGGAGAAAGGCAATGGCGCTTGAGAACCGGGTCGAATATCCGCTGACCGACGAGGTCGATTTCGTCGTCGTTGGCTCGGGTTCGGCGGGAGGCATACTCGCCAAGGAACTCGCAACCGCCGGGTTCAGCACGGTTGTCCTCGAACAGGGACCCTACCGCGAAGCCGCCGATTTCACGCACGACGAACTGGACGTGATGATCCTGAACGGGCTCGGCGGCGGGCCGGAAGCAGCCCTCGAGCAGACCTTCCGCGCTGACGAAAGCGAGGAGGCGCAGCTCGCGTTTGCTCGTCCTCCTGCCTGGTATGCGAAAGGCGTCGGCGGCTCGAGCGTGCACTTCACGGCCAATTTCTGGCGACTGCGCGAAATCGACTTCAAGGAGCGCAGCGTGCTGGGCTCGATTGAAGGCACGAATTTCGCCGACTGGCCGATCAGCTATGAAGAGCTCGAGCCTTACTACACGCGGGTCGATTGGGAGATCGGTGTGTCTGGCGCGCCGGGACCGTACGACTCGCCGCGCTCGAAGCCGTTCCCGATGCCGCCGATGCCGGTGAAGTCATCAGGCGTTCTGCTGGAGAAAGGCGCTGAAGCCATCGGTTTCAAGGCGCAGCCGGCACCGTTGGCCATCCTGTCAAAAGCACACAACGGCCGGGCTCCGTGTATCAGCTGTGGCCATTGCATGGGCTTTGGCTGCGAGGTTGGCGCGAAGTCGTCGACGCTCGCGGCAATGATTCCCCAGGCGATAGCGTCAGGTAACTGCGAGATTCGCCCCAGCTGCACCGTCTACAACCTGGAGACCGGTAGCGACGGCAAAGTGACCGAGGTTCAGTACATCGACGCTGACGGCAACGAGCGCGGTCAGCGCACCCGCGCCGTAGTCCTTGCTGCTAACGGCGCTGAAACCCCTCGACTGCTGCTGATGTCGGCCAGCGATCGGCATCCTGACGGTCTCGGTAATTCCAGTGGCTTCGTCGGCCGCAACCTGATGTTCAATGCGCACGCGGAAGTCCTGGGCGTGTTCGAGAATCAGCTGAATGACTACCGGGGCGTGCAGGTAACCCGCATCGTTCACGATCTTTACGATTCCGATCCCAAACGTGGCTTCTATGGCGGCGGCGGCTTCGATGCACGACCGTTCCTCGGGGCGACTCCGGTGATGTACGGCATGGTTGCGCAGAACCCCGAGAAGCAAAGCTGGGGAGCGGGTTTCAAGGATCGACTCGCGCACAACTTCACGCGCCAGATGGCGATATTGTGTAACGCCACATCATTGGCGCAGGACTCGAACAACATCACGCTCGATCCGACCTACAAGGACAAGCACGGTCGCCCCGCGATCCGCGTCACGTACAAGGACCATGAAGACGATATGGCGATTGCACGCTACATGCGCGGCTATGCACAGCAGATGATGGAAGCAGCGGGCGCGGTCGAGCAGTGGAGCAACGAGGTCGAGTACCAGACCGGCGGCGCGCATCTGCTGGGGACCTGCCGCATGGGCGATGACCCGGCAACGTCCGTCGTTGACAAGTATCACCGCAGTCACGACGTATCGAACCTGTTCGTCTGCGATGGATCCAGTATGGTGACGTCCGGCCGGGGTCAGCCAACGATGACCATCATGGCACTCGCGTTCCGGGCTGCGGAGCATATTGCTGACGCCGCACGCGCAAACACCGTCTGAAATTTCTACTCGAGGACTCCCGCATGTCGACAATCACCCATCACCGTATGCCTGGCACTGAGGCCATGCCACTCTCAAGCGCCGTGCAGGTCGACAACATGCTCTATCTCTCCGGCTGCCTGGGCACGGCGCCCGGCAATCCGGCCGTTGTCGATGGCGGGATCCAGCCGGAAACTCGCCAGACCATGGAAAACATGAAGGCCGTGCTGGAAGCCTATGGCTCCTCGATGGATCAGGTCGTCAAGTGCACGGTATTTCTCGCGGACATGGCCGAGTGGGCGGCGATGAACGAGGTGTATCTGGAGTACTTCGCGACGCCGCCGGCGCGCAGCGCGGTTGCCGTTGCGGGCATGGCGCGTGACGCGCGCGTGGAAATCGAGTGCATCGCCGTTGTCGGCGACTGACATGCCGGCCTTCGGCCTAGCGTCCCGCTGAGGCGTCTTTCAGCAGATTGTCTCGCCGCGACAGCAGCGCGCGACGACGTTTCTTGTCCAGCGTTTCGGCAAACAGCGAATCGATAGTCGCTTCGTCCAGTGCCTCGAGCCGCTCGGACCAGGCCGTACCCAGGGGAAGATCGAACGTCCGCAGATACGATGGCCGGGACCGGCTGGTCGTGAACGATTTGCCGTTTCCGGTGAGGATCAACTGCCAGTTGTCCGGACTGTAGGACATGAATTGCGGCGGCCTGCCCGGGTTATGAATCAACGCGTCGAACGTGTACATCGCCGCCCACTGCTCCGGTAGCGGACACCAGGCAGAGCTGCCGCGGCCCGATTGACTACGCGCTGCCTCGTCCATCGTTCGTTCCGGCATAAACTGCAGGACCCCGTCGGAGCCATCGACGGTGCGAGCGACGGTAACGGGCACCATGTCCAGACCGAGGAAACGGTCCAGCTGATAGGCAGCAAGCTCGGGAACAAATCCCTTGCCACGAGGATTCTGGAAAAACAACGCGGACACCTGTTGTCCTTCGTGCTCAAGCGTCACCGACGTCTGCCCCGTCCGGAGTTCCTCCACACTCACGATGTCGCCGTTGCTCAACGCGTCCGCGAGACGTTTTGCGCTGAGACCGGAACGGCGCAGACCGACGCGGCGCGGGTGCTGCACCGGTGCGCTCGCGCCGCCGGCCTCGGTGATCACCTCGAGAGAGTCGCCCTCGATGATCAATGCATTACCGGAGCCGCGGTAGTAGGCGTTGAGCATCCCCGTGTCGATCTCCACGACCTGGCCGCCGAGGCGCGACAGCACCTGTCGGGTCATGGTCGGGGTGTGGCCAATAACGACGCGATTCGCGCCAATGGCGTCGAGGGACGCGCCAAGCCTGTCGTTCTCAATCAGTACGCCGCAGCCGAC
The DNA here is from genome assembly GCA_964565135.1 of uncultured Woeseiaceae bacterium. Classification (GTDB taxonomy): domain Bacteria; phylum Pseudomonadota; class Gammaproteobacteria; order Steroidobacterales; family Woeseiaceae; genus JBFGFX01. The sequence goes on along the minus strand of CAZMEA010000007.1, from coordinate 16,257 downwards.
GTTGCCGCGATACCAGAGCGGCGATTCGGGACCGTGCACATCGGATTCGTTCAGGCGAACCAGCGTTTCCACGGCCGTTATCAGCGCGCTGTCGTCGGCTGAAATGGACTCGACTGCGCTCGCGTGCCGATAAAAGTTCTCGGCGGGATCAAGAAGCCGTGCATCTGTAAGCGCGTCCAGCGATTGAACGTAGTCGCGAACCTCGCCCATCAGCCCGGCGTTGACGCCAGCCAACCCGAGCTCGGCAATGGCGGGGCTCAAACCGCCGTGCGCGAACGCGGTCCCATTGACGACAACCACCAGCGGCTGCCCGAGCAACCAGTGTCCGTAGTGGCCATCGCTACGAAATGCCTGTCTGTGGCCGAAGAAACCGGGCGGGTAGCGCTCGTTAAACGCAGCGCGTAGCTCGGCGTCGTCGGGATCGCCGGACTGCCGCTCGGCGTACCAGCGCAACCATGCGTCACGTTCGGCCGGATCCTCGTCGGCTTCGAAAGCCGCGAACTCTTCTGCGGCCACGTATCGCAAATCACCAACCAGATTCATCACTTCGTGATTACCGAGCAGCAGGTGCACCTGCCCTCCGGCCGCCTCGGCCTCGGCCTCGAGCCGCATGACGAGATCCATGGCAGGTCGCGAATCGGGCCCACGGTCCAGCAGGTCACCGGTGATGACGAGGTGGTCGTCACCCGCCGCCCAAGCGCCCGCCGCGTCGACGACGCCGGCATTTGTCAGCGTGGCGACCATCGCTTCGTAGTCACCGTGAACGTCGCTGATCGCGACGATGCGATCGACACCCTCGAACGTCCAGTCGTCAGCGATGGCCTGGACACCGATCATCAACGCGAAAAGGGCTACCAGGCGCGTCCCGGACTTCATTCGAATCACTTTCTGAACAGGCATTGCGGTCTCCGCCGCTACGATCGCGCGGTTAGTATGCCGGCCGGCGATGAACCTGTGCTTAACGGTTCAACGCGGCGACGTGTTTTCCGCATGGTAAACTCGGTAACCGATTATCGGCAAACGGGGATTCCTCGATGTTCCTGCGCATCTGGCTGCAATTCCTACTCGCGCCAATGTTGAGCGCGACGGCCGTCGCGGCCGACCCCAGCGCTTCTCTACCTTTGTTCAGCGACGACGCGACCCTGGCGATCACGATCGAGGGTCCGATCTCGACGATGATCAAGGAACGAAGTAACGACGAGTACTACCAGGGGCTGCTCCGCTACCAGTCGGACGACGGTACCGAACATACGCTCGACCTCCAGTTTCGCACCCGCGGCAACTATCGCCGGCGCGTATCGACCTGTCGCTTCCCGCCGGTTCGCCTCAACCTGAAAAAGAAACAGGTCGAGGGCACCCTCTTCGAAGGCCAGAACATTCTCAAACTGGTGACGCATTGCCGGCCGGGTACCGACCGCTATGAGCAGTATGTCCTCAGGGAGCAGCTGGCCTACCAGATCTTGAACCTGCACACGCCGGCCAGCTTCCGGACGCGCCGGCTTCGCATCAACTGGGTCGACACGGACAAGGACAACAGCGCCAGCGAGCACTACGGATTCGTCATCGAACATCGTAATGAGCTCGCGGCGCGCAATGGCATGACGTACTTCGATCAACCCAAGGCCAGTTACTCACAACTCAACGCGGAACAGGCCGCGCTCGCCGCTGTGTTCGAATACATGATTGGCAACACCGATTTTTCGATGGTCGCCGCCGCGGAAGGCGAAGACTGCTGTCACAACGGCGAGCTCTACGACAGAGGGGGTGACGAGCTGGTGTTCGTCCCCTACGATTTTGACATGTCCGGCATCGTGGACGCGCCGTACGCGGAGCCGAACCCGCGCTTCGAACTGCGCGACGTCAAGTCACGACTGTATCGGGGCAAATGCAGGTTCAACGACAATCTTGATGCAGCGATTCAGGTCTACCTGACGCATCAGGATGAAGTGATGAATCTCGTCGACAACCTCGAAGGCGTCTCCAATCGACAGGTTCGAAAGCTTCGCACGTTTATTGACGGCTTTTACAAAGACATTTCAGACCCCGGTCGGGTCCGAAACAAGCTGACGAGAAAGTGTATCTGAGATAGACCGGCGTCCGAGTAGCACGCGCGGTCTTCAACTCTTTGGCAGCGAACGTCCGTCGGTCTGGCGCAGCCACTCCGCGACCAGCGTCGACACTCGCGGATGGACGAGGTAACCGACGACGTTGTGCGGATTCGATTTGCCGTAGCGAACTGCCATATTGTAGATGCGGTAGTCGCGGATACTGCTGATCTGTCGCTGCGTCAGCATGGCCTTGAAGTCGTCACTCACCGTGTTGTCATGGGACATGTAATCGTCTTCAGCCGATACGTTGTGCCAGGTCAGGACGTTTGTCGGGTAGCGCTCGCGGCCGCTTTTTCCGTACCCGAGCAAATGCTTCTGCACCAGGGAATCTCCCAACGGCGCACCCATAGTGATCCATTGATCGATCTTGAGATCGGCAGCCGGATCCGCGTGGTCTTCATCGTGCGACAGCTGCCACAAGGCGTCATAGGTAATGATGGAACCGGTACCGTGACTGAGCACGACCACCCGGTCGTACTCGTTGAGCGCCGCCTTCAGGGTCTCTCGCACCCGCGTCAGCACCTCGTCATGAAACCGGCTCCCCTCGCGCCAGTATTCGCCGAGATCTTTATGGCGGCCTGACACGAGCTTCTTGCCGAGACCGATGGATTTGACCAGCGGCGAGAACACGCTGACGGCAAACTCGCGGTATGCAGACTTGCCAGGCAGTCGATCGTAGCGATTGACACCAAAACCTTTTTTTCGATCAATCGATTTCAATTCGTGAACGGCGTTCCTGAGATCGGTGACGTCGATCTGCTCATCGTAGGTATCGCCCAGTTCCTGCAGAAACGCGGTGGCGATGTCACCGTAGTACGCAACGAAGCGGCCCGTTTCAGCAAGCGCTTCCAGTTCGTCGGGGTAATCGGATTCGATACCGGCGGCCAGAGCCTCCATCCAGACATCCATGCAAGTGCCGGCAACGGGCTTGCAGCCCCGCCCATGCACGAAGACGAGGGCCCGGCCGGATCCGCCGCTTATGTGAATGATGTCGCTCATCAGTTTTATTCTTATCGTTGCGCCACCAGCACGTTCAGTGCTCGACGTCGTACACGCTCAGCCGCGCTCGCGACTTGCCGCCCTCATCCGAGAGGATCAACCTGCCATCCGGGGCCAGCTCGATGCCTTCGGCCTGTGGGTGTCGCATAGCCAACGTCAGCCTGCGAGCAGCAATGAACTTGCCACTGCGCTCCAGTTCAATCAAGGCCTGTTCTCGCGCTGCAACCAGCAGAAGATGGCCGGACCGGGCATCCACGACGAGCCCGGAGGGATGGAGCCGACGAGTGCGCAACGCCATCGAGATATCCCTGATCGGTAGCTCGATGCGCGCTTCGGGCACGAGCTCCTCACTGTCGATATCCCAGGCGAAGATCGACAGCGTATCGATGTCCGCTTTCTTTCGAACATTCTTGCAAAGCAGCAGCAGGCGTTTTGCAGCCTCATCGACGGCCAGGCCCTCGAACTCGCATTCGTCACCGAGCTTTGTCTTGTGACGTTCGAACGCCACTCTCTCTCCGTCCTCGCCCTCGTCTGCAGCAAAGATGTCGCCGTCGCTGGTCATCAGATATACCGTCGAGCCGAAGACCGCGAGCCCTTCGAAATCGCCGCGCAGCACGGGCTTGTCGAGAGCGAATGCCTTGATCAGACCACCGTTGATGTAGTCGATCTCGAAAACGACGGCACGTTCGTCGTCGACCGCAAGAAGACGGTCATCCGGTGTCATCGCGAGTGCGGAAATTTCCACCAGCTTCTCGGGTAGCGCCCACTGCGAATGTGACGAAGCACCGAGCGTGTAACGATCAAGAACAACGTCGTTCGCCAGCGCAGCGTGAGCAAGGGCGACAAGTACGAACAATGCCAAAGCGCGCGCGAACGAGATACTCAAGACCGGTACTCGTCCTCTGCACGATCGCGGCGCGTGAGCATGGCCAGAAACGGCCCGGACATCGTCTTGCCGTACTCCAGCTTCCAGATGATCAGGTTGGCGTAAACGAACGCCGCAGAGATCACCGTGGCAACGCCGAGAGCACCGATGCCGGACCCCAGCCCGATGCCGATCGCGACAAAGATGTACATCGCGTGTGATGGATTGCGCAGCGCGAAGCGAAACCTGACGGCCGCGACGATACCGGCCAGGCTGAATGCAAGAGCGAGACTGTTTAAAACGATCATCGCAATGCCCGTGACCACAATGGGCATCAGAACGATCGTCTGTGCGAACGACTGATCGAGCTCTTTGGTTCGGCTTGTAATGAAGTACACCCACGATACTGGAACGATCATGACGGCGGCGCCGATGCACGCGAATACCAGGCGCAGCGGCCCGTTCGGCGAGAGCACCGTTTCCTCAACGCTGGAATAAATCGGCTCGAAGTCATCGAGATTGCGATTCGCGAGGTCGCCGATACCACCAACGGGAAAGAAGTCGCGTACATCCGGGAAGCGCGCTAGCAGGAACGCCATCAGCCCAACCCACGCCGCGTAGTACAGCGTGATCAAAGTGACAGGAATTGCAAGATTGGCGGACTTGCGCATGTCAGTTCCAGACCTGATGTGTTCGTGGTGATTCTACCTCAATGCACGCGACGGATCGGGTGATGTTAGGCTAGGCGCGCTCTTTTTCCGGCCATGGACCACAGCATGACATCACGAACACAGCTGATCGGAATCAGCAACGCGATCGTCGACATACTCGCGCACGTCGACGAGGACTTTCTGACCGACATTGGTGCACCACCCGGGTCCATGACACTGATTGATGCCGAACAGGCACACGAGCTGTACAGCAAGATGGGCCCGGCGACCGAGATGTCCGGCGGATCCGTCGCGAACACCATTGCCGGCTTCGCCAATCTTGGCGGGCGTGCCGCTTACATTGGTCGCGTTGCCGACGATCAATTCGGTGAAATCTTTGTTCATGACATGCGCTCGCTCGGCGTAGACGTGCGCACCGCGCCGTCAGGCGATGGGGCGCCCACCGCGCGAAGCCACGTCCTGATTACCGACGACGGCCAGCGCACCATGCAGACCTACCTCGGCGCCTGTACGGAACTGAGCGTCACCGACGTCACTGCGGACACGGTCGGCGACTCTGAGGTTTTTTTGCTCGAAGGCTATGTCTGGGACATACCGGAAGGCCCGGCGCTTGCCGACGCGGCGTTTGCCCTTGGCAGGCAGAGCGGCGCAAAGCTCGCCATGTCGCTGTCTGATTCGTTCTGCGTTGAACGACACCGTGACGAATACATGAAGGCGATTCGTGACGACGTGGATATTGTCTTTGCCGACGAAGACGAGATCATCGCTCTGTTTGACGTCAGTGACTTCGACAGCGTTTTGCCGAAACTCGACGGCATGGACAACCTGTTTGTCATGACCCGTTCCGCGAAGGGGTCGGTCATCGTTCACGGCGACACGACCATCACGCAATCGGCCATTCCTGTGAAGAAGGTGCTGGACACCACCGGAGCGGGAGATGCCTACACAGCCGCCTTCCTGTACGGCTACACCCAGGGACGATCACTCGACGAATGCGCGAAGCTTGGCACCTGGTGCGGCGCGCAGGTTATCCAGCAACTCGGTGCGCGGCTCGAAAAAGACGTGCTCGCCGACTACCCGTTCGACGTGTAAGCAATACGCCCTGATGCGTAGAGCCCTCGCCGCACTGCTTGTCGCCTGCTTGCTCTCGGGCCAGGCGACGCACGCGCAGGATGAGGCGAGGGCGATGTACCTTGCAAATCAGGGCGTGCTCGTGACCGCCGGCGACACGGGAATTTTGTTCGACCCGTTGTTCGACGCCGATTTCGGCCAGTTTCAGTTGGTGCCAGCGGAGCTGCACGCAGCCATGCTGGCGGGCGAGCCGCCGTTCGATGGCGTCGCCGCGGTATTTGTCAGTCATGCGCACGGCGATCATTTCTCCGCAGAAATGATGCTCGAATACCTGCGACGCCAGCCGTCCGTCCGCCTGTATGCACCGGTACAGGCAACGCGCATGCTGCGCCAGATGGCTTACGAGGATGCAGACGTATTGTCCCGCGTCACAGGCATCGCGCTTGAGCACGGTGACGAGCCGTTCACGACACGCGTTGGAAATCTCGACATTGGTGCGGTCCGGCTGCCGCATTCGGGATGGCCCGATCGAATGACGGATATCGAGAATCTTGCCTTTCGGGTCGCGCTGAACGGCAACGTCGTCGTTGAGCACTACGGTGACGCCGACCCGACGCTGACGCATTTCGAGGCCAATACCTCGCACTGGGAAAGTACCAATCCGGCTGTCGCGTTGCCGCCGTACTGGTTTTTTCTGAGCCCCGAAGGCCGCCAGATCGTCGACGAATACATCCGCCCTGCGCAGGCCATCGGCACGCATGCGCCGGTGGAGTTGCCGCCGTACCCGGCGACCCGCACACCGGAGTTTCAGGCCTACGATCTGTTCCGCGTTCCCGGCGAGACTCGCACGATCCCCTGAACCGCGGTCAGCGGCCGATCGGATGCCATGTCGTTTTGACTTCCTGCGTGTCGCGTATGAGATAGGGATTCTGAGCCGCGCCCTTGTTCCAGTCGACGCCGGTCCGTGCTACCACGCGCTTCATGTTCTCCGCGGCCTCAATCTGGACGTGGCTGGCAACGTCGGTGTCTCCATCGCAATACACAACGGCGTTCACGTCCATGTGTGACGCAAATTGTCCGCGGAGCTCGTTCCGGTAGCCGGTCAGTAGGTTGGCGACGCCGGCCGGCACGTCGGACGAATGCAAGACCTCCGCAAAGCTGATGGCCGACAGCGGCAGCGACTCCGACGCAAGCGCGACACAAGTGTTGCCGCCGGCAATCGCCGGAGCGACGTTCGATACGAGACCCAACAGCCCGCTGCTCTCCGGCGCCATGATGGCCACCACGCCCGTGGGCTCCAGCACGGAGAAATTGAAGTGCGATGAACTCACGGGGTTCACCGCACTGAACACCTGTTGGTACTTGTCCGCCCACCCGGCGTAGTAGACGAGCCGATCGACGGACGCATCGACCTCGCTGCCTGCCTTGCGCTTCCCGAGTCCCTGCAGCACTAGCTCATCCACGAACTGGGCGCGCCGGCCCTCCAGCATTTCGGCGACGCGGTAGAGAATCTGACCGCGCAAATACGCACTGGATGCGGACCACCCGGCGACCGCGCCGCGGGCCGCAACAACGGCGTTGCGAAAATCCTTACGGCTGCTTCGGCAGACGTTGGCTATCACAACGCCGCGGCTGTCACTAAGCGTGAAATACCGGCCTGATTCAGTGCGCGGAAACTTGCCGTCGATATAGATCTTGTAGGTCTTGGCGACCGTCACCCTGTCAGGAGTCTTCGCCATCTCAACCCTCCAGACTCAGGTATGCATCCAGACCGTGCAGACCGCCTTCTCGACCTACACCGCTCTCTTTGTAACCACCAAACGGTGACGTCGGATCGAACTTGTTGAACGTGTTCGCCCAGACCACTCCGGCGCGAATGCGCGTCGTCATTTTGAAGATCTTGGCACCCTTGTCGGTCCAGACACCGCCCGACAGGCCGTACGGCGTGTTGTTCGCCTTGGTCAGACCTTCCTCCAGCGTGCGGAACGTCTGGATGGCCAGAACGGGCCCGAAAATCTCCTCCTGCACGATCCGATTTGACTGCGACACACCCGTGAACAGTGTGGGTCGGCACCAGTAACCCTGCTCCGGTAACGGCGCCGAAGACTGGTACATCTCTGCCCCTTCATCGCGGCCGACGCTGAGGTAGGAACGGATCGTTTCGAGCTGCTGCGCCGAATTGATGGCGCCAATGTCAGTGTTCTTGTCGAGCGGGTCACCGACGATCAGCGTTTCCATTCGCGCCTTCAGCTTATCGATGACCTCATCCGCGACGCTTTCCTGGACAAGCAATCGGGAGCCGGCGCAACAGACGTGACCCTGGTTGAAGAAGATACCGTTGACGATACCCTCCACCGCCTGGTCGATGGCTGCATCTTCGAACACGATGTTGGCAGCCTTGCCGCCGAGTTCCAGCGTGTATTTCTTGCTGGTACCTGCCAGCGCTTTCTGGATCTGACGCCCGACAGCGGTCGACCCGGTAAACGCGATCTTGTCGACGTCCGGATGATCGACGATCGCTGCACCGGTGTCGCCAGCCCCGGTGACAATATTGACAACGCCGGGCGGCAGGTCGGCGTCACGAATCAGCTCAGCCAGCTTCAGCGCGGTAAGCGGTGTGGTTTCGGCCGGCTTCAGCACGACCGTGTTTCCACACGCCAGGGCCGGCGCGATCTTCCAGGACGCCATCAGGAGCGGGAAATTCCAGGGAATAATCTGTCCCGCCACACCGAGCGGTCTCGGCTGACGGCCGGGAAACGCGTACTCGAGCTTGTCCGCCCAGCCGGCGTAGTAAAAAAAGTGTGCTGCGGACAGCGGAATGTCGATATCGCGCGACTCGCGAATCGGCTTGCCACCGTCCAGTGACTCGATCACAGCAAACTCCCGAGCGCGCTCCTGCAGCAGTCGGGCGATGCGGAAAATGTACTTGCCGCGCTCGGCGGGTTTCATCTTCGACCAAGGGCCGTTGTACGCTTTTCGCGCCGCCGCGATGGCCTTGTCGACGTCTGTGCTCGACGCTGCAGCCACGCTGCTGAGCGTTTCTTCGGTCGCAGGATTGAGCGTTTCGAAATAGCCGCCATCGACCGGCTCGACGAAGTCACCACCGATGAACAATCCGTAGCGCTTGTCGACCGAGACATGGTCTGTGCTTTCAGGCGCTGGCGCGTAGCTCCAGCCGGCGTCGAAAGCGAGCGTCTTATCGTCAGTAGCCATGCCTGCCTCAGTCGATGGAGAAGTAGTCAGGCGACTGATAGCGCCCGGTCGCCTGCTTTTGCAGCTGCATTAGCACATCGTTGGCGAGGGAACTGGCACCAAACCGAAACCACTCTGGCGTCATCCACTCACGGCCCAACGTTTCGTTGAGCATCACCAGATAATGCAGCGCTAGTTTCGACTTCGATATGCCGCCTGCTGGCTTCATGCCGACCCGTCGCCCCGTGTCACGAAAATAGTCGCCGATTGCCTGCAACATGACGTAGGTCACCTGCATCGTCGCCGCGGGCTGTATCTTGCCGGTTGACGTTTTTATGAAGTCGGCACCGGCGTGCATTGCGAGTACGCTTGCACGCCGCACCCGGTCGAGCGTGCCGAGCTCGCCGGTTTCGAGAATGACCTTGAGATGCGCATCACCGCAGGCTTCCTTGACCGCTGCAATTTCGTCAAAGACGTAGCCGTAGTCGCCGTTAAGAAACGCGCCGCGCGAAATGACCATATCGATTTCGTCGGCGCCTTCGCTGACGGCGATGTTCGTCTCTTCAAGCTTGATGGTGAGCGGCGACATGCCGCTCGGAAACGCGGTCGCGACCGACGCAACGCCTATGCCGTAATCGCCTAGCGCCTTGCGCGCGACGCCCACCATCGTCGGATAGACGCATACCGCCGCCACAGGCGGGAGGTTTGGCAATGAGTCGTGCAGGTGCATCGCTTTCTGGCAAAGCTGCCGTACTTTTCCGGGCGTGTCTTGACCTTCCAGGGTGGTCAGGTCGATCATCGACAATGCAAGCTTCAGTCCGTGAGCCTTCGCATCGGCCTTGATGCTGCGTGCCTGGAATCGCGCGACCCGCTCGTTCACACCCACCTCGTCGACCGGCGTAACGCGATTCAGGTCCGGCATTCCGGCGGCGGCAATCGGTGCTACAGCGCTCAAGACTGTTCTGCCGCCAGTGCCGTTTCAAGCGCGACGCTGATCATCTCGTCGAAGGTGGTCGCACGCTCGTCAGAGCTCAGTGCGTCGCCGCTGGGGATGTCGTCGCTGACCGTGCAGATGGCCAGCGCTTCGATGCGATGCTCGGCGGCGAGCGGATAGAGGCCGGCGGCTTCCATCTCGACACCGAGAACGTCGTATTTCGCCATAAGTTCGAACATGTGCGGCTGCGGTGTGTAGAACAGATCCGCCGAAAAGATATTGCCGACGTGGTACCGCACCTGCTGCGCTTCAGCGACCGCCACCGCATGTTGCACGAGCGAAAACGTCGCCAGCGCAGCGAAATCGAACCCGCCGAAACGCATGCGGTTGACGCCGGAATCGGTGCTTGCGCCCTGGGCGATAATGACGTCCCGAAGCTTCACGTCCGGATGAGATGTGCCGCAGCTGCCGACGCGCATGATGCGCTTCACGCCGTAAGACTCGATCAGTTCGCTCCAGTAGATCGATGCCGAGGGAATCCCCATGCCATGAGCCATTATCGAGACGTCCATGCCTTTGTAGGTGCCGGTAAAGCCCCACATGTTGCGCACGTCGGTGACGCGCTTTGGCGCCTCCAGGTAAGACTCGGCGATGTACTGCGCGCGCAATGGGTCGCCCGGCATCAGCACCGTTGGCGCGAAATCCCCGGGCGCCGCATTCATGTGTTTGGTTGCCATCGACTTAGGGCCGCTGGAAAAAGGGCGGTAAGTCTAGCATTCCGCCACAGGCGGTTGCCGCCTCTGTCCAGCAGCGAAAACAGCGCCGGTGCCGCTACACTGACGTTGTATTCATACTGGAGCGTCACTCATGTCGGACTATCTGATTCGCGACGGCGGTTCCGATGAGGAACAGTGGACGGACGAACGTTGCTACATTCGCGAAATCCTGAACAGCCCTCGAGTCCCGGGTGTGTCCCTGGCCCAGGCACGCGTAGAACCGGGCGTGACAACGGAGTGGCATCGCGTCGCGGTAACCGAGTGGTACCTGGTTCGCGCCGGCGTGGGATTGATGGAGGTGGGCGACGCGCCGCCCTTTCAGGTCGAGTCGGGCGACACCGTGGAGATTCCGGTCGGTGTGCCGCAGAGAATCACGAACACGGGCGCCGAAGACCTGCACTTCGACTGCATCTGTACGCCAAGATTTCGCCCGGAACTTTACGAAATTGTTAACGAACGCCACTAACTCAAGCAATAACAATGTCGTAAGCAAGCAACAAGAATAGATTGCAGATTTATGGCTTAGCCGTGGGTATACTCCGCGCTGTTTTTCTGGAGACCCATGATGCGTTGCAAATTTACAACAAATAGAACAACGTCGACCGCCGTCACGCTTGCCGTCGCGGCTGCGCTGACAGCCCCGGCTGCGCAGGCTCAGAACTCGATTCTGGATGAGATCACCGTAACCGCGCAGAAGCGTGAGCAAACGCTCGAGGACGTGCCGCTGGCCGTTAGCGCGATTTCGGGAGATCAGGTCAATGAGTACATTCAGGGTGGCGGCGACATCCGCAGCCTGGCTGCCCGCGTTCCCGGACTGAACATTGAAACGTCGAACGGCCGCACGCAGCCCCGCATCTATCTGCGTGGCTTCGGCAACCCGGATTTCGACGTCAACGCCCAGCAGCCGGTCGCCTACCTGTTCGACGAAGTCGCTCTGAACAACCCGACACTTCGTTCGCTGCCGCTGTTCGACCTTGCTCGCGTTGAGGTCCTTAAAGGTCCGCAGGGCTCGCTGTTCGGCCGCAACACGAACGCCGGTGCGATCAAAGTCGAATCGATGAAACCGTCGTCGGTCGAGCGCGAGGGATACGTCAAAGCCGGGTATGGCTCACGCGGTACGTTGATGGCCGAAGGTGCCAGCAACTTCGCGATCAGCGACAACATCAGCGCCAGGGCGTCGGTCAAATACCAGGACCGCGACGACTGGATCGACAACACCGTGAACGGACCCGGCGACGATTTCGGCGGCTTCGAGGAAACGGCCTGGCGTCTGCAGTTTCTGTGGGAGCCGTCCGACACGTTCAGTGGCTACCTGAAGTTGCATGGATTCAATCAGGAAGGATCAAGCCCGAACATCTTCTACGCGAATGCCCTGGAAGTTGGCAGAGCAGGCGTTCGGCCCGGCTTCAACGAGGAAGTCGTCACGCAGGATTCCGGCGACATCACAGATCTCGAACTCGATCACTTCGGTGCCGCGCTCAAGCTCGAGTGGACCCTGGCGAACGACATGACGATTTCGTCGGTCACCGGCTACGACACCGTCGAGAACTTCCAGTCCGCGGACGTCGATGGCGGCATTCCAGCCGGCAATCCGTTCGACGGAATCCTCGGCGAATCCCTGTTTCCGGTTGCTACCGGTGACGGTCTCACGGACCACTACCAGCTGACCCAGGAATTCCGGCTCTCCGGCAATTCCGACAAGGTTTTCTGGCAGGCCGGCGTCTACTACTTCGACGAGGACTTCGACCTGGTCAACCAGGACTTCCTCTCGCCGGAACTGACCGCACTCATCAACTCTCAGACAACGTCAATGTCCGTCTTCGGCCAGGTCGAGTACCAGCTGAGTGACCGACTCTCCCTGACGGTCGGCGGTCGCTTTACCGACGACGAAACCGACCTGTCGGTGGCGCCCGTCGAGACGGTGAGCTTCGTCGCACCGGACGCCGTATCGGTAGCTGACGATTTCTTCAACTGGGACGTCGCACTCGCCTACGACCTGAACGATGAATTCACGGTCTACGGTCGCGTCGCAACCGGCAATCGCAGCCCCGCTGTCATCGGTCGCTTCGGCTTTATCACCACCGCTGAGACGGAAGACACGCTGTCATTCGAAGCCGGCTTCAAGAGCAAACTGCTCGGCGGACGAGCCCGCTGGAACACCGCGATTTACACCTTCACCAACGACGATCACCAGCTCACCGCTACCGGCGGCGTAGCTAACGTCAACTCGCTGCTGAACGCGGACCAGGTCAACGGCTTCGGCATCGAGACCGAGATCGACATGCTGCTTACGGACAACCTGCAGCTAAGTGCGAACGTGAGCTACAACGATACGGAGATTGACGATCCGGGTCTGCGCGACGACCTGTGTGGCTCGATCCCGTTCTGCACGGGTCTGGACGTCGTAACCGGCACCCGCGCGACGCCGTTCGGAACCGCGACGGAGGTGGATGTGAATGGCAACCCGCTGCCGCGGACGCCGAAGATCATCTTCAACGTCATCCTCGAGTACACGATGCCGATGGCGAACGGTGAGGCCTACTTCAACACCGACTGGAACTATCGCGATGCGTCGAGCCTGAACATCTTCCGCTCCATCGAGTTTGTCCAGGATGAGCGGTGGCTCGGTGGCCTGCGCGCCGGCTATCGGACCGACAGCGGCATGGACTTCGCGCTGGTCGGCCGCAACGTGACCGACGAGATCGTGGTTGAAGGTGGCATCAACTTCAACAACCTGACCGCCTTCGTGAACGAGCCGGCCTACTGGGGCGCAGAGTTCCGTTACGGTTTCTGACAGGACGTCCGTCGCCAGCAAGAAAGCCCGGCCTTGCGCCGGGCTTTTTTTCGCGGGTAAGACGATTCGGCTGCCTTCGCCTGCACTTGCGTCGATCCGATTCGGCAACACGACGGAATCGCCATCGGTCCCGACCGATCGGACTGCAGCTAGTAGCAAAATTACAACACGTGTTAGCCCACCGTTTCTTGCGCAACTTTCGGAATAATCTGGCGAAGTGAGCAAATCCAGGCGCCACGAATGTCGCCGCTTCCAGGCCCGGATCCGGCGTCCTTGGAGACGGTGAGACTGCGGCCCAGCAGGCCGAAACAATCCAGAAACAATGCCTTAATGAGTCTTTGTCAGGCTCTCTCTAGAACAGTGGCGAGGACAGGTCATCGACCGACTGGAAAAATAATCGCCTGCGCTAACGTCCTTATTGAAAGGGATTTTCAGGGCCGTTAGATTCGCGGTGCTTTACATATACCTAAAACAATGGATGGTCATCGGACGCACCGTCCGCCGCGTCGTATGGGCGCAACGTGCCTGTCACATTCTACGACGACAATACGCGTCCTTATTAACCCATTTGGGGATCTCAGATGTATAACCAACCAGGAGGTCCGCGCCTGATGGCTGCCCTGCGCAAGTCCGCGGCCAAGGTGTGGCTGGCAGCATTGCTGCTGATTTCGCTGCCTGTTGCGTCAATCGCACAGGAAATTACTGGCTCGGTGCGCGGCACCGTGACCGATCCTTCGGGAGCACCCGAAGCGGGCGCCGTCGTCACCATTACGGATTCGCGCACAGGCACTACAAGAGCGACCGAAACGGACGCGAGCGGCAACTTCAGCATCCGCAGCCTGACCGTCGGCGGTCCATACACGATTCGCATCGTATCCGACGACTTCCAGGGCACGCAGATTACCGACGTCTTTACGTCGCTGTCGGCAGCTTCGGTCTTCAACGTTCAACTAGAAGGCCGCGACACGGCAATCGAGGAAATCGTCGTGACCTCCGCAGCCGTGCAGTCCGCGCCAATGGCGATCGGTCCTGGCAGCGCCTTTTCTCTGGAAGACATTCAGTCACTGCCCAGTGTGTCCCGGCAGATTCGTGACGTCATCCGCGTTGACCCGCGCGTCGCGATCGGCCGCAACGCCGGCGGCGCCGGCTCGGGCGTGAACTGCCTCGGTGGCGCGCCGCGCTCCAATGCCTTCACGATTGACGGCAGCCTGGCGGTCGACGGCTACGGTCTGAACGAGAGCACCGGCACCGGTGCGCGTTTCGCGTTCCCGGTACCGTTCGATACGGTCTCCGCCGCATCGGTCGAGTTTGCCCCGCTGGACGTCCAGTACAGCCAGTTCACGGGCTGCGCGATCAATATCGTGACCCGCGGTGGCTCCAACGAGTTCAGTGGCTCCGCCTTCTACCTGTACAACGATGAAAGCCTGACCGGCTCGCGTATCGAAGGTCGTCGGGAAATCACCGACGCGTTCGAAGACACGAACTTTGGCTTCAACTTCAGCGGCCCGATCATCAAGGACAAGCTGTTCTTCTTCGTCGCCTATGAAGAGACCGACGATGCGCAGGCGTTCGCGCGCGGCCCGAGAGGCGCCGGATTTGCTGACGAAGTTTTCATCGACCTCGACGACGCGAACCGTATCCGTGACATCCTGATCAACCAGTATGATCGCGATCCCGGCACGATCGTTCGCTCGCTGCCGCAAACGAGTGAGCGCATCTTTGCTCGCCTGGACTGGAACATTAATGATAGGCATCGCGCGGAGTTCACCTACACGACGCTGGAAGAACAGAACATCGATGAGGATGACTTTGGCTTCGGTGGCTTCACGTTCAGCGATAACTTCGAAATCGAAGGTATCGAGCAGGACACGATTTCCCTTCGCCTTTTCTCAGACTGGACAGACACGTTCTCGACCGAGTTCCGCTACTCGAAGTTCGACGTCCTGGACATCCAGGGACCCGTCGGCGGCGGCGAAGCTCAGTTCGAGGACATCACACGTATCCAGGTCGAAGAAGCCGGCGACACTATCCTCACCAGTGGCCCGGGCTTTTTCCGCTCGTCCAACGATCTCGACTACGAGATTGAGCAGCTGAGACTGGTCGCCGACTGGGTTGTCGGTGATCACACGCTGACGTTCGGTATCGAGCAGGAATCCCGCGACATCTTCAACCTGTTTATCCCGAACGCGACCGGTACGCTGACGTTCGCCAGCATTGACGACCTCGAGGCCGGGACTGCTACGGAAGCCAATTTCAACGGCACATTCTCGGGCGACCCGTTTGATGCCGCAGCACGGTTCTCTCGAGAAATCACCAGCTTCTACGTCCAAGACGAATGGCAGATGACGGACGCGCTGACCCTGATCGCCGGCCTGCGCTACGACGAGTACTCCTCCGACGATCTGCCGACGAGCAACCCGACGTTTCAACAGCGTTACGGCTTCTCGAATCAGCAGACCTTCGACGGCCTGGACCTCGTCCAGCCTCGTTTGGGTCTGCGGTGGAACCTGCCGGAAACCTCGTTCGGCTCCAGCCAGCTGAGCCTCGGCTTCGGCGTGTTTGGCGGCGGCGATCCCACGGTGCATTTCGCCAACTCCTACCAGAACTTCGGTGGCGCGATCGGCTCTGCGTTCGCGGAGATCGATCCTAACGACCCGACCAACACGGGTGATTGCACCGCAGCCGAGCTGAACGTCCTCAGCGGCGGCAGCTTCGGCGGGACTCCCGACTGCCTGCGAACGGCAGCGGCCGCACAGGCGGCGACAAACTCGGGCGCGGTTGCGGCTGTCGCGCCGAACTTCGAGCTGCCGGAGAACCAGCGGTGGAACATCGGCTTCAACCACATGC
>CAZMEA010000006.1:0-32291 GCA_964565135.1 uncultured Woeseiaceae bacterium | reverse complement strand
CAGCCTTGATCTCGGCCGCTGGCGGGACGAAGTCGGTATCGATGACCTGGTGATAAAAGCGCCGGGTGTGCGAATAGCTCTTCGTGGATCCGTCATGGTCATTGAAGGTGACGCAAGGGCTGATGATATCCAGTAGCGCGAAACCCTTGTGCATGATGGCGCCTTTAAGCAGCGGCACCAGCTGCTCCTTGTCGCCGGAGAACCCACGTGCGATGTAGGTCGCGCCGAGGCCGATTGCCGTGCTTACCGGATCAATCGGCATCTGTTTGTTGGGCGCACCCTTCTTTGCAGTCGCGCCGACATCGGCCGACGCGGAGAACTGGCCTTTGGTCAATCCATAGACCCCGTTGTTCTCGATGACGTAGAGCATATTCAGGTTTCGTCGAATGACATGCGCGAACTGCCCCATGCCGATCGACAGCGAATCGCCGTCACCCGACACGCCGATATAAGTCAAATCAGGGTTCGCCGCATTCGCGCCGGTCGTCACCGACGGCATGCGACCGTGAACCGAATTGAAGCCGTGTGACTGGCTGACGAAGTAAGCCGGCGTTTTGGACGAACAGCCGATACCGCTCATCTTGCCGAGCATGTGTGGCTCGATGTTCAGATCGAAGACGGCCTGAATGATCGCTGCGGTAATCGAGTCGTGACCGCATCCGGCACACAACGTGGATACGACACCCTCGTAATCGCGGGTCGTCATTCCGAGTTCGTTGCGATTCAGCTTCGGATGGACAACATTGGGTTTCGCGATGTAGCTCATTGGTTCTGCCTCGCTCAGGCGGCGCGCCCTTTGGCGATTTCTTCCAGTACACGCTCGATGACAAACGACGCATTAATAGGCAGGCCGTTGTAGTGCAGCATCGGCACAAACTTCGATGGCGCCTCTTCAGTGTCCATAATCAACAGTGATCGGAATTGCGCATCCCGGTTCTGCTCGACGACGTAGATGGTGTCGTGTTTCGCAACGAAGTCGCGAACGGCTTCGCTGAAGGGAAACGCCTTCACGCGGCAGTAGTTCAGGCCGACGTTGCGCTCTTTCAGTTCAACCAGCGCTTCCTTGATAGCACCGTCGCAGCTGCCGACAGATACGATTCCGATCTTGTTGAAACGCGAATACTCGATCTCGGGTTCCGGCACCATCGACCGCGCGGTCTCCCACTTGACGAGCAGGCGGTCCACCACTTCCTGGTATTCCGACGCGTCTTCGGTGTATCCGCCGTACTTGTTATGCCCGGATCCACGTGTGAAGTAGGAACCTTTCGGGTGCTCGCCAGGCAGGGTGCGGTAGGGGATGCCGTCACCGTCCGTATCCAGGTATCGATGGAATTTCTCGATAGCCTCCAACTGCTCGGCCGTCAGGAGTTTGCCGCGACGTGGCTTGTAACTCTCATCCCATTGCAACTCCGGCGTCATCCAGTCGTTCATGCCAATGTCCAGATCGGAGAGCACCATGACCGGCGTCTGCAGTTCGTCAGCGAGATCGAAGGCTTCGATCGCCATGTAGAAGCATTCTTCCGGATACGCCGGAAACAGGAGCACGTGACGTGTGTCGCCGTGAGAAGCATACGCGCAGCTGATGAAATCACACTGCTGGGTTCGCGTCGGCATGCCGGTTGACGGTCCCGTTCGCTGAATGTCGAAGATAACGGCCGGAAGTTCGGCGTAGTACGCAAAGCCTATGAATTCGGACATCAGCGAGATGCCGGGCCCGCTCGTGGGCGTGAACGCGCGAGCGCCGTTCCAGGTTGCGCCGAGAACGACACCTATTGCGGCGAGCTCGTCTTCAGCCTGAACGATGCAGAATTTCTTCCCGCCCGATTCCTCATCCATACGGAACTGCTTGCAGAACGCCTTGTAGGCGTCCATCAGCGATGTCGACGGAGTAATCGGATACCAGGCGCCTACGGTTGCGCCCGCGTACACACAGCCCAGACCTGCAGCGGTGTTACCGTCGATGATGACGTGATCTTTCGTTTCGTCCATCGGCTCGACGGTCAGAGGCAATGGACAGCTGAAATTCTCCATCGCGTAGTTGTAGCCAAGCATAATGGCTTCCAGGTTCGACTTCGCGAGGTGGGCCTTCTTGGCAAACGTCTCGTCGAGCAAGGTTTTGATGACGTCGAGATCAATCGTCAACAACGCTGCAAGCGCCCCGACGTACGCGATATTCTTCATCAGGATACGGGTGCGCGCGCCGTCGAAATGTTCATTGCAGAGCTTCGATAGCGGTATGCCGAACACGTGGATATCCTCGCGATCGAGCTCCTTTGCGCGTGGCCACGTAGAGTCGTAAATCAGCCAGCCCCCGCTGGCCACTTCGGCCATATCCTTGGCCAGCGTCTGCGCGTTCATGGCGACCATGACGTCGACGCGATTGGCACGCGAACGATAGCCGGCACCGGTGACCCGCACCTCGTACCAGGTCGGCAACCCCTGAATGTTGGATGGGAAGTAGTTCTTGCCGACGACGGGGACGCCCATGCGAAATATGGACTTCATCAGCAAGCCGTTCGCGCTGGCAGACCCGGTGCCGTTAACGGTAGCAATCTTGATGACGACGTCGTTTACCTGGGACACGTGATTATTCCTTCGAACTCAAAGCCTGCGCAGGCAGCGACGCGAGTACGTTTCCTGCATCAACCGGCCTTGCGTGTGCCGGCCGCCTTCGCTTCATCACTGGCATAGGGAATCAGTATGTCGGACTTCTGCATGTCCCACGCGCCGGTCGGACAGCGCTCTGCGCACAGCCCGCAATGCACGCAAATGTCTTCGTCCTTGACCATGACCCGGCTGGTCTGCGGCAGCGGCTCGGATACGTAGATATCCTGCGACTCATTCGTCGCGGGCGCCGTCAGGCGCGTCCGAAGCTCGGCTTCGTCACCATTCGCCGTAATCGTCAGACAATCGACGGGGCAGACGTCGATGCAGGCATCGCACTCGATGCACAGCGGCGCGGCAAAGACCGTTTGAATGTCACAGTTGAGGCAACGCTCTACCTCGAGGGCGACCTGCTCGGCGGTAAATCCGAGCTCGACCTCAATGTCGAGCTTCTTGAATCGTTCCTTCAAATCGACATGCGGCATGAGGCGCCGCTCGGACGAATCGTACGAATTGGAGTAACTCCACTCGTGGATGCCCATCTTCTGGCTGGACAGATTCATGCCGACGGGAAGTCTTGCCTCGAGATCTTCGCCCTGCACGTACTTGTGAATCGAGATGGCCGCCTCGTGACCGTGCCTCACCGCCCAGATAATGTTCTTGGGACCGAATGCAGAATCGCCGCCGAAGAAAACGCCGTCTCGACTGCACATCATCGTTGTTTCATCGACGATCGGGCAATCCCACTCGTCGAACTCGATGCCGAGATCACGTTCGATCCATGGAAAGGCGTTCTCCTGGCCGATGGCGAGGATGACGTCATCGCAGGGAATCGTTTTCTCGCCGACGACCGTACCGCGATCAATTCGCCCGTTCTCCTCGACCTTGTACTCCATCAGCTCGAAGACCATGCCGGTCAGTTTGCCGTTCTCGACGACGAATTCTTTGGGTGAGTGATTGACGAGGATCTCGACGTTCTCTTCCTCGGCGTCCTCGAGTTCCCAGTCCGACGCCTTGAAAAATCCACGCGGTTTGCGTGCCATTACCTTGACGTCTTCGGCACCGAGCCTGAGTGACGTTCGGCAGCAGTCCATTGCGGTGTTACCGACACCGATAATCAGAACTTTCTTGCCAATAGTCTCGGTATGCTCGAAGGCGACCGACTCGAGCCAGTCGATACCGAAATGAATGTTGTCGGTCTCGAAGCGCCCAGGGAGATTGAGCTCTTTGCCGCGCGGCGCGCCGGTGCCCACAAACACCGCGTCGAAGCCGCCGTCGTCGAGCAGCTCACGCATGCTGTCGATCGGATGATTCAGCTTGAGGTCGACGCCCATGTCGAGGATGTAACCGATCTCCTCATCGAGGACATCCGGTGGCAGGCGAAATTGCGGAATGTTGGTGCGCATCAGTCCGCCGGTCTTGCCAAGCGCTTCGAAGACCGTCACCTCGTAACCGAGCGGTGCCAGATCGTTAGCAACCGTAAGCGACGCGCACCCTGCCCCGATGAGCGCTACCTTCTTGCCGTTTGAATGCTCCGCGGCCTTTGGCAATCTCGCCGTTATGTCGTCGCGATGATCCGCTGCGACGCGCTTGAGGCGACAAATCGCAACGGGCTTATCTTCCACCCGACCGCGCCGACAAGCGGGTTCGCAGGGGCGATCGCACACGCGTCCGAGAATACCGGGAAATACGTTGGAACCGCGGTTCAGCATGTAGGCGTCGGAGAAACGCCCCTGGGCAATCAGCCGAATGTATCCGGGTACATCCGTGTGAGCGGGACAGGCCCACTGGCAGTCTACGACCTTATGAAAATAGTCCGGATTAGATTGGTCTGTTGGCTTCATGCGTACCGCGCTCGACCGACGCCGACCTTTCGGCCTGCCGTGCCGACTTCCCGGTAGCATAACCGCATGATCCGGAAAGTAAACAGTTATCGACGCGCGCTTATGTTCATACTTGCGCGGTGTGCAATCGACCGGCCCGCAAACAGCGCCGACTAGCGTGCCCGATTGAAGTGCAGTCGCTGACCCGGCAGCGCTCCGGTTAACTTGCCGTCGCGGTAGACGATGGTGCCATTAACGATAGTCGTATCGATCGAAGCCGAAAACGTGTGACCCTCGAACGGCGACCAGTGACACTTCGCGAGCAGGTTTGAAGCGTCGACGGTGTGCGGACGATCCGGGTCCACGATGACGAGGTCGGCGAAATAGCCTTCACGTACGTAACCCCGATCGATGACCCCATAAATGTCAGCCGCCGCGTGCGTCGCCTTGCTGACAACGAGTTCGAGCGGCAGCTCGCCTCGCTGCACGAGATCGAAGAGGACGAGCACGGCGTGCTGCACGAGCGGCAGACCCGCCGGGCACTTGAAGTAGGTGCGGGACTTCTCGCTGGCGGTGTGCGGCGCGTGATCCGTTGCGATGACATCGAGGCGACCGTCTTTTAGCGCCGTGATCAGTGCTTCCCGATCGCTTGCCGCCTTGATGGCCGGATTGCACTTGATACGGCCGCCAAGCTCTTCGTAGCGAGACTCGTCGAACCACAGATGGTGCACGCAAACTTCGGCAGTGATTCGCTTCTCCGAGAGAGGCGCTTTGGAGAACTGGGGCATCTCCACGGCCGTGGTCAGGTGCAGAACCTGCAGCAAGGCGTCGTGGCGTCGCGCCAGGTCGATAGCCAGCGCGGATGACGTGAGGCAGGCCTGGGCCGAACGAATAGCGGGATGCTCCGTCATTGGCACGTCATCGCCGAACTGCGCTTTGGCCTTCGCTTCGTTGTCCTGAATCGTCGGCGAGTGCTCGCAGTGGGTAACCACCAGCACTGGCGCGTCGCGGAACAACAGCTCCAGCGCCTCTGGGTCATCCACCAGCATGTCGCCGGTTGAAGCACCCATGAAGGCTTTGATACCGCAGGCCTCGTCAATCTGCAGCGCGCGAATTTCTTCGATGTTGCGGTTTGTCGCGCCCAGATAAAAGCCATAGTTACTGGGGCAGCGGCCTGCCGCCAACTCGTATTTTGCGGCCAGCTCTTCGCGCGTCGTTGTCTGAGGATTTACGTTCGGCATATCCATAAAGCTGGTGATTCCGCCGGCCGCAGCGGCTGCCGATTCCGTCGCCAGGTCGCCTTTGTTCGTCAGGCCCGGCTCACGGAAATGCACCTGGTCGTCGATCATGCCCGGCATCAGGTAACGGCCGTCGGCGTCGATAACCGTGGCCCGCTCGGGCACAGGTAATCCGGCGCCGATTTGCTCGATGCGCTCGTCGACGACCAGCACGTCGACTTCGCTGATCGACCCCTCATTAATAAGCTTCGCGTTGGTAATAAACAGCTTGTTCACAATGAATGTCCGCCTGTCGCTTTGTTATCGGTCGCGGAACCTGTCTGTCGCCGCGACAAGTTCGTGGATGTTATTCGGCTCGAAGGCCGAATGCCCGGCCGCCGGCGTGATGTGTAATTCGGCTTCCGGCCATGCAGCAGCGAGGTCCGTCGCATTTCGTGCGGGACAGAGCGCGTCGTAACGTCCATGAACGATCACCCCCGGAATCTGGCGCACCCGATCGATATCCCGCATTAACTGCCCGTCGTCCATAAAGCAGTTGTTGACGAAATAGTGCACCTCGATTTGGGCGAGTGAAACGGCCATGTGATGGGCGCCGAACGCACTGATGACGTCCTCGCTTGGAATTAGCTGGCTGGTCGACCCTTCGTAGACCGACCACGCCCGAGCCGCCGAGACCTTCTCGGCCGGATCATCGCTATTCAGGCGTCGATGGAATGCGGCCAGGAGATCCTGCTGCTCATCGGCGGGGATGTCCGCGACCAATGCCTGCCAGGCCTCCGGGAACATCTGGTTCGTACCGAATCGATACAGCCAGTCGAATTCACTCTGCCTTACCGTAAAGATGCCACGCAGTACCAGCTCGGTGACGCGATCCGGGTGTCGCTGGGCGTAGGCGAGTGCGAGTGTACTGCCCCAGGATCCGCCGAAGACCTGCCAGCGATCAATGTCCAGCGTTTCACGGAGCAGCTCGATATCGGCGACGAGATGCCAGGTCGTGTTTGCCTCGAGACACGCATGCGGCGTGCTTTGTCCACAGCCGCGCTGGTCGAAAAGAACGATTCGATAGGCAGCCGGATCGAAAAACCGCCGCATCGCGGGTGTCGTGCCACCGCCGGGGCCGCCGTGCAGGAACACGACCGGTTTTCCGTTCGGATTTCCGGACTCTTCGTAGTAGAGTCTGTGCCCCTCACCGACGTCCAGAAACCCGGTCTGCCGGGGTTCGAGGGCAGGATACAGCTGGCGATGCGCAGACGATTCAGCCATCGATCCATTATGTAAGGGTCGCTGCTCGATTACCACGCGCCGCCCATTCGAGCCGATGGCGCGGTACTCCCATTGAACCTTGCGTGGTTGCGACAGTCATTTGCTAGCGACATTTGAGTAACCCGCTTCACTTCAGGATACGAACCCGATGAAGAATCTGCTTCGAGTTTCATTGCCGGCCCTCGCAGCACTGCTGCTACTGCCGCAGGTCGCCGCATCGGCCGATGTCGACATCGACTTCACGGAATTCACGCTGGACAACGGGCTTCGTCTGATTGTCCACGAGGACAAGAAAGCGCCCATCGTCGCAGTCAATGTCTGGTACCACGTCGGCTCGAAGAACGAGAAGCCGGGGAAGACCGGATTCGCGCACCTGTTCGAACACCTGATGTTCAACGGCACCGAAAACTACAACGACGAGTATTTCAAACCGTTCGAACGCGTTGGCGCGACCGAAATGAACGGTACGACCTGGTTCGATCGCACGAACTATTTCCAGAATGTCCCGAAAACTGCGTTGGATCTGGCGCTCTGGATGGAATCGGACCGCATGGGACACCTTCTTGGAGCGGTGACCCAGGAACGGCTGGACGAGCAGCGCGGTGTCGTGCAGAACGAAAAGCGCCAGGGCGACAATCAGCCCTACGGCAAGTCCGAGTATTACCTCCTCGACGGCGTGTTCCCGGAAGGGCACCCGTACAGCTGGAGCACCATCGGGTCTATGGAAGACCTGGACGCCGCAAGCCTCGAAGACGTCCAGGAGTGGTTCCGAACCTACTACGGCCCGAACAATGCTGTGATTGTTCTGGCGGGAGACATCGACGCGAACGAGGCGTTCGAGAAGGTGAACCATTACTTCGGTGACATCCCGCCCGGACCGCCGTTGGCCAAGCCGGAGAGCTGGACCGTAAAGCTGGCAGACAACCGTCGGGAGACGCTGCAGGATCGCGTGCCGCAGGCCCGGCTGTATGTGGCCTGGGGCGGCCCAAATTTCCGTGAGGAAGATGCCGATCTGCTGCAGCTGGCCAACCAGGTACTCACGACCGGCAAAAGCTCTCGGCTGTATAACCGCCTTGTTTACACCGACCAGATTGCGACCTCGGTCAGCGCGTCCCAGTTTGCCGGGGACATCGCCGGTTACTACCAGATCATCGCAACCGCCCAGCCCGGCGGCGATCTGGCGGAAGTCGAACGCGCGGTCGACGAGGAAGTTGCTCGCTTTCTCCGTGAAGGACCGACAAGCGAAGAACTGGAGCGAGCAAAGACACGGCTGACATCCGGCGTCATTCGCGGGCTCGAGAAGGTCGGCGGTTTCGGCGGCAAGTCGGACGTACTCGCTCGCAACGCCGTCTACACCGGCGACCCCGGGTTCTATCAGGTCTCACTCGACCGCGTCGAGAAAGCGACGCCGAACGACGTCCGCGACGCGGCGAGACGCTGGCTAGGCGCGGGCACGTATCGTCTCGAGATCCTGCCGTATCCCGAGCTCACAGCGGCTGACGAAGGCGCTGATCGATCGACCCTGCCGGAAACGGAGACCTTTCCGGAGGTGGCATTCGACAAGTTCGAGCGGGAGTTTCTCTCGAACGGGCTGGAACTGATTGTCGCCGAACGTAAGTCCGTACCTGTCGTGCGGATGAGTTTGGTCATTGACGCCGGCTTTGCCTCAGACCAGTTCAGTACGCCCGGCACGTCATCCCTGGCTATGGCCATGATTGACGAAGGCACACGGAAAAGGACGGCGATCGATATCAGCGACGAAACGGCCTCACTCGGCGCACAAATCAGCGCCGGCTCGGGCCTCGATGCCTCCTATGTCTCGCTGAACGCGCTTACAGAGAACCTTGATGACTCACTGGACCTGTATGCCGACATCATCTTCAACCCGATCTTCCCGGAGGACGAACTGGAGCGACAGCGACGGCAACGACTCGCCAGGATTCAGCAGGAAAAGAACCAGCCTGTCGGCATGGCGATCCGCCTTCTTCCGGCGCTGCTCTATGGCGAGGGCCATGCATACAGCATTCCGCTGACCGGTAGCGGCACGGAGGCGTCCGTGCAGAGCATTACGCGCGATACGCTGGTCAACTGGCATTCCACCTGGTTCCGACCGAATAACGCGACGATGATCGTGGTCGGTGACACGACGATGGACGAGATAAAGCCGAAGCTGGAGCGCGTATTCCGCCGTTGGGAACCGGCAGATGTACCGACAAAATCCATAGATGACGTTGCGGACCGCCCCAACGCCTCGGTGTACATCGTCGACCGTCCGGAAGCGGAGCAGTCGATCATCTTCGCGGCGAATCTTTCACCCAAGCGTGACGCAGGCAACGAGTTCGCGGTGCAGTCGATGAACGAGATTCTCGGTGGCTCGTTCACGTCACGGGTCAACATGAACCTTCGTGAAGACAAGGGATGGGCTTACGGCGCATTCACACTGGTCTACAACACGGCGGGACAGCGCCCCTTTATCGCCTACGCGCCGGTGCAGACCGACAAAACGGCAGAATCCATCGCGGAGCTGCAGCGTGAGTTCGTCGAGTACCTTGGGGACAATCCTGCAACGGACGACGAGCTCGACAAGATCAAGGACAACAATACGCTGAGCCTGCCCGGTCGCTGGGAGTCGGGTAGCGCTGTTCTGAGTGACATTGCCCAGATTGTCACAAACGAGTTGCCTGATGATTACTGGGACGCCTACGTCGACACGGTGCGCAACGTGACCCTCGACGATGTCGAAGCAGCCGGCGCGGAGGTCATCAAACCGGACAACCTCGTCTGGGTGATCGTCGGCGACCGAGAGGCCATTGAGTCGCGAGTCCGCGAACTGGAGATTGGTGAGATCACCTTCCTCGATGCGGATGGCAACGAAGTCGTCCCGACTGCGGCGAACTGAGACTGGATCAGGTACCGGACGCAGACGCCGGGTGCAATCCCCGGTGTTCGAGTCGCACACATCGGTCGGCGCGGCGAATTCCGCCCGGCCGATGAGTCACGTGCAGTACCGTCGCTTTCGTCGCACTAACGGCATTCAGCACGATCGACTCCGACGCGGCATCAAGGCTCGCCGTCGCTTCATCGAGCAGCAGCACACGCGGCCGGCAGTATAGCGCGCGGGCGATGACCAGACGCTGAGTCTCGCCACCGGACAGCGCCAAGGTCGACACCGGCGTATGCAACCCCATAGGCAGTTGTCGTATCAGAGGCCAGACCTCTACCGCTTCAGCGATCTCACGAATGCGCTCCCAGTCAGGCGCCTCGCTGAATCCGCTCAGATTTTCGGCGATCGATCCGTCCAGCAGCGTATCCCGCTGGGCCACCGTGACGATGCCCCGCCGGAGCGTATCCGGATGCCAGAGATCGAGCTCAACGCCATCGAGCAGAACCTCGCCGTCGGTGGGACCCGCCCTACCCGCGATCAGTGTGAGCAGCGTCGATTTTCCGGACCCGGACTTTCCGGTGATCGCCACGTGTTCGCGCGCCCGGACACAGAGATCCAGCTGATGGAAGAGCGGCGCCTGCCCGTCGTACGCGAACGCAAGCTGGTTGACCTGGATCTTGCCCTCGATTGATCGCCTAAGCCCGATCGTCGATCTTGTTCGCTCCGGCTCCGCAAAGATGATGTCACTGACGCGCTCTTGATGCGTTCGCAGGAGATACAGCCGACACCCGATCGTCAAGAGCTGTGATAACGCGCTTCCGAAGCGCGCACGCAACGCCATGAACGCGAACAAAACACCGAGGGTTGTCCGACGCTCCGCAACGGCGGACAAACCGATCCCCAGAAACAGAACCTGCTCAACGGTACCGAAGGCGCCGCGCAGGAATCCGGCGTAGACAACATAGAGACCGCGCCTGGCAGCGGCGTTGACGGCATCGCCTGCGTAACGCTGCCACTGGCGAAGGCGTATGGCCATCAGGTCGAACCCGCGAATGATTTCCAGGTTACGCAGCGTTCCGAGCACCGAGCTGTCCTCGCTCGCCTGATGCGCAACGAGTTCATTGCCCAGACGACGGCGCGCCGGGAGCGTCGCTGCCTCGCAGGCGCCGGCACACAGGGCGCCAGCAACAGAGACCGACGCCAATAACGGCTGGTAAAGGTACATCGCGACCAGCGTCGTGAGCAGTACCGTGAACTGCACGACCGTGCCGGCCAAATCTTCACTCAGCGCAGTTCTGATAGCGCCGAGCGACGCCAGACGTGAAAGAACATCGCCGGGTTGCCGCCGCCGAAAATAACCGGTCGGCAACGTGAACAGGTGGCGCATCAGTGCGAGTCCGCCGTCGAGCTGGAACCTCGCGGCCGCCTCGATCGCAAAACGCTGTCGCCACGCCTCGAGGATCGAAGCCGTCAGCAGTACAAGCGCCAGACCACCCAGTACGCGCAAAAGCCAGGCTCGGTCTCCGGCAAGTGCGACCTCGTCGATCAGAAGCTGCGTTGCAACCGCCGAGGCCAGCCCAAGCACCTGTGCGGAAAACATGAGGCCCAGCATCAGAGCAAGATAACGCCCAAGGCCCGGAAAGGACGCTGCAAAATCCCAAAGCCCCGGACTTCGTCGGGTCCTGCTCGGCGAGAAGTGAACAGCCGGCGCCAGCTCAAGTGCAACGCCGCTAAACCGGAGGTCGACCCGATCCCGCCCGACCCAGCGTCGTCCTCTGGCGGGGTCGTGTATCAGGCAACGTCCCCGCCGAACCTTGACCAGCACGACGAAGTGATCGGGGCACCAGTGCAGCATCGCTGGCGTGCGCAGATGCCGCAGCTCTGTCGTTTCTGCTCGTACGGCGCGCGCCTGCAGTCCCGACCTGTCCGCGAGGTCAGCCAGTTGCCTCAAACTGGCGCCTCGCTTCAGAGCCGACGCATTGAAGGTCACCGTTCGGGTGCCACGGTAATAGTCGACGATCATCTTTAGCGCCGTGCAACCGCAGTCGCCCGGCGCCGTTTGCAGATAGACGGGTACCCGCCGTCGCCGGAGCGAGAAGCGCGATATCGGCTTATCGACTCCCATACCCGACTATCAGCCACGCATGGCTTGAACGAGCCAGGCGGCGAGGCTCCGTCGATTGCGCAGAACGTTCGCACGCACGGCGAGGCCGACCCTGCTGGCCCCGGCGCCCATGAGGCGCGCATGGGCATCGGGCGTTAGCCTCGCTCGCATCTCAAAGGCAGGACCCTGCAGGTGAATCGGGGCCGTAACGTCCTGCGGCGTAGTCGCCAGCTCGCCAACCACCGTCAGTGTTGCCCGCAAGATCTCGGTCGAAGTATCGGTAAGTCCATCGACATAGAGGCGAACGGCCTGCCCGCGACGCAGACCCGTCGCTTCTGATGCCCTCACGTAAATCCTGGCTTCCAGTTCTGACGTATCCGGGACGATCGCCAGCAGCGATCGGGATACGGAAACGATGTCACCGGCGCTCACCGCGAGCCGAATTACGCGCCCGCTTGACGGCGCGAGCACGCGACGCTCCGCGGATTCCGCAATTTCGAGCTCACGATGTCGCAGTCGCGCCAGTTGCAGCTCCGTGTCCACGCGATCTGCAAGGCGTTGCTCCTCGAGCTCCTCCACCTCAAGGCGTGCCAGTTCGAGGTCACGACCGGCATTGGCGAGGCGAGACGCTGCATCCAGTCTCGCGGCTTCTGCCCTCGCGGCATCTGCCTCCGCCGTATCGAGCTGATCCGGTGCAAGTGCACCACGCTTGCTCAACGTCGTCACCCGATCGAGACGTTGCTCGGCCAGCTGCTGCTGGCTCCGTGCCAGTTGTTCAAGTGACTCGAGTCGAAGGGTACCGTCCTCAAGGTGCAGCAACCTCTCGTTCACCGCCGCTTGTCGGATCCACCGAAGCCGCTCACGCTGTGCGGCAGCATCGCGAATCAGCCTTTGCTCGTTTGCAAGCGCCTGACTGGCCTCTCGACGCGATGAATGCGCGGCCGTTGTCGCCTTGTCCCGACTGATATCAAGCAACGGCTGACCCTCGCGAACCCGCTCGTTCTCGGCAACGTGCAGTCGCTCGATGCGACCCTCGACCGACGCTCGGACATGGACAACGCCGGCGGCTGGCATCAAGACACCTGGCGCCCGTACCAGATCGGGCACTTCGATCAGAAAGGTCGCCAGGATCAGCAAGGTTGCCGCGCTGCAGCCAAGCAGAGTCGCCTGCCACAAACCAATCGGTGCCGGAACGACAACGTCGCAAAACACGTATCGAATCGCTTTGACGGCGGTCGGCCTGAATAACGGCGTGGCCAAAAGCATCCCTCCCTGGTGCCCCTGATCCTGGCCGCTACCTCAACACGGCTGGCGCGGTGACTGAACCGCCGAAGGCGGCCGCTTCGGCACGTTTCTATCGTTGCCTGTGACGATGCGCTACCCTTCGCGACTTTCTCGGGCGCCGGATCCGCCGCGGTAATGACTGACATCGACTACAAGACGCGCATTGAACGAGCGGACGTGTACACGGCTGCCACGCGAACGCCGCTGGAGTTTGCGAAACGCCTGTCTGCGCGGCTGAACAATACGGTGCTTCTGAAGCGTGAGGATCTGCAGCCGATTTTCTCGTTCAAGATTCGAGGTGCGCTCAACCGGATCAACGCACTCGGCGCTGATGAGATTGAGAAGGGCGTCATTTGTAGTTCCGCAGGAAACCATGCGCAGGGCGTTGCGCTTGCCGCTGGTGATCGCGGTGTTCGCGCCGTCATCGTGATGCCGGAAACGACACCGACGATCAAGGTCGGCGCGGTCAGGACGCTGGGCGGCGAGGTCGTCCTGGCCGGTGACAACTATGACGAAGCCTATGCGCATGCGCTCGAGATCGCCGAGAGCGAAGAGCTGACATTCATTCACCCTTTTGACGACCCCGACGTCATCGCAGGACAGGGAACGATCGGGCGAGAAATACTCGAACAGTGCGGCGATCCCATCGACGCCGTGTTTGTGCCGATCGGCGGCGGCGGATTGATCGCCGGCATTGCCGCGTGGATCAAACTCAACAACCCGGACATTCGCGTCATTGGCGTGGAACCGAAGGACTCCGCTGCCATGCAGGCGGCGATTGCCGCAGGGAGCCCTGTCACCATCGACCATGTCGGAATTTTCGCGGATGGCGTAGCCGTGCGACGAGTCGGCGACGAAACGTTTCGACTGTGCCAGATGTATGTCGACGAAATCGTCACGGTCGACACCGATCATGTTTGTGCCGCAGTCCAGGACATTTACGAAGACACGCGATCGATCGTCGAACCGGCAGGCGCGCTGGCCGTCGCGGGGCTGAAGCGCTACGTTGAATCGAACGATGTGAGTGACGAGCGTCTGGTCGCGATCAACTGCGGCGCAAACATGAACTTCGACCGGCTTCGGCACATCGCCGAACGCGCCGCGATCGGTGAGGAACGGGAGATGCTCTTGGCCGCCGAGATCCCGGAAGAACCCGGCAGCTTCCGCCGGTTCTGCGAATCCATCGGCAAACGCAGTATCACCGAATTCAACTATCGTTTCGGCGACAGCGAGTCGGCACGCGTGTTTGCCGGGGTGGAGTTGCGCCACGGAACCGAGGAGCGCGAGACGATAATCCGGCAGATTCGCGATGCGGGTTTTCCGGTCGTCGACCTCAGCGACAACGAAATGGCCAAGCTGCATGTACGTCATATGGTTGGCGGCCGGTCAGCGAGCGTCAAAAACGAACGGCTGTTTCGCTTTGAATTTCCGGAGCGCCCCGGCGCTTTGCTGGATTTTCTCGACGCAATCGGCACCGACTGGAACGTCAGCCTGTTCCACTACCGAAACCATGGATCCGATTACGGGCGAATCCTTGCTGGCATCCAGGTTAACGATGCAGACGCGGATCTGCTCGAGGCGCATCTCCAGGCGCTTGGCTATCCGCATTGGGAAGAAAGCGATAATCCGGCCTATCGGATGTTCCTGGCCTGACAGCCGCCGGAATCGGCCGCGCGCCCGCGCGATGCTTATTCCAATCAGTTTGCAACGATTCGGTGATTTGGCGCATCTACCGGAGACTGGGGCAAATACAAGAGCCAGAAATGATCAGACGCGCCTGCGCTGGAATCCTCCTGATGACGGCAATGTCGATGTTTGCAATTGCGGACGTCACGACGATGCACGAACTCAGAATTGCCATTGACGATGGCACTCCTGACGGACAGTTCTTCATCGATCTCGATGACGCCGGATCGGGTATCGACCTTTCCGACATGCAGATGGGGGAATCTCGTTCCATTGTTGGTGAAAGCGGCCGATCGGTACTCGTGACCCGGGTGGCCAACGGGCTGGAGCTGAACATCGACGGTCGGATCGTCGAAGTGCCGGACTTTGCAGAGAGCCCTGATTTCGTGCACCTGGCAGCGAACGACGCGGTCAGTATTGACCAGGAAATGATTCGGGCCGTGCATGTCGTGGATGACGGCTCGGCCGTCGTGGGCGATGACGGCATCGTGATCGTCAGCCCCGGACGTATCGACGACGCCACTCGCGACGGAATTCGTTCGCTCTTGTCATCTGCCGGACACGCGGACGACGTAACCTTCCTGGACGCCGAGTCTGGCGTTCATCAGGGCCACGCAATCGACGAAGAACGCGAAATCCGGATCATCGAACGCAAAGTTAACGCGACCAACTAATACCCCAAATTGCAGTTTGTGTCGCTTTTTGACGGTGGCTTCGGCCACCGTTTTTTATGCGTGACGGTCAGCGCAGCACGCTCGCATGAATGTGGCTGATCTTGCCGGACTGCGACAGCCGGTAGAAGTGCCTGAGTTCCTGCATGGCGTCCCGATCGCCACCTGCCAGACGGTCGCGAATTCGATGACAAAAGCGGCTGGCATAGTCGCTGGCCGCGGAATAACGTTCCCGTTGTTCCGCGTCGAGTTCGTCACGCAGTCTCGCAGCCTCGAACAACCACGCGTGCAGACGGTCCAGCATGTTCGTCTCGCCCTGTTCGATGAGCAGGGTCAGCGTGCTGACGAACTTGTCCACTTCAGCCTGCATCTCGAGCTCAAGCAGCGTTACGGAATGGTCACGATTCGCACGCCAGACCAGGTAATTGAAGTGACTGATGCCTTCCACAACCTTCCAGAGGTCGTCGAGCTGTTCAGGCTCCAGCCGGCTAAGGGGATCTGCGGACTCAAGGCGCTCCAGCATATCGCTATCGAGATAGACGGACAGGGCGAGACCCTCGTCATCTTCGGCAACGAACACCGTTTCCTCAGAATTTGTGAGCATTGCACCGCCGCCAATCGCATTGGCGAGCACGGGGTCGGTAATCAGAAAGTCCCGAATGTTGTGACCGGGTTCGGTCCGGTAGATGTCTGCAAGCCTCTGTTGGAGCTGCTCGAGCACGCCTAATGCCGGTTCAGGGAGTTACGCCCGGCAATCGGGACGACACCGCTCTTCTTGAGCAGCCGTTCAGCATGCCGGCTGCCCGTCTTTAGCCATATCTCGTACGCCCGCAACAGGTCGGTATCAGACCCGCCCTGGGCATCGTCGCGGACTTCGTGAAGCACATCCACCATGATCTGAAACTTGCTGGCCAGCTCGCGATAGATCCCGGCGAACGCGTCGCCACGCGTCGTTCCGCGAATCTCTTCCGACAGCGAGCCGTAGGCGTTCTCCCCCATATAAATGTAGTAGTCGAGATCAACCAGGCGGTGCGCCAGACTGTCGGCGAAGAAACCGGAAATAAACAACGCGACATCACCGATGCGTTGCAAAGAGAAATTGCGTTCTTCAGGGGACGCGGCGACGGCTGCGTCGGAGAGCATCAGTGCGAGCGGCCGAATGCCGTAAGTATCACCGTGGTCCTCGTAAAATTCCTCGGACCGGGAAAACAGCGTCAGGAGATTGACAACGTAGTGCGCGGCGTGGGGATCGACATCGACGCTGCGACGTTCCAGTACGGCATCGATAGAGTCCCGGAAGAACTCCGTCAGATTTCGTACCGGTACGACCCGGTCATTGCCTCGATAATCGCGCATGTGCCGTAAGACCAGAATAGCGAGAAGACACAACGTGTGTCTACTCGCCTTCGGGTATATCCAATCCCGAGGCATTTCAGTGTGACCGCTTTCACGTTAATGGAGGATGAACGGCCCTGACTCAGGAAACGTGACGCAAAAACGATCCGGCTACCACATGTCGAGCAGTTTGTTCTTGACATCGACTTTGCGATCAACGACGCGTCCGAACCCGCCGCCGTCGCGACGGCCGTGAAACGACTGGGACATCGTCGCCAGCAATGCATCGCTGATAAACCGGCTGCGCGCGCCGTAGACGTGGCGATCGCCGTCTCGTCGCTGTTGCGTGACGTGATATCGCAAGGGCGCGAGCAGATGTAAACGGTTGCGGGCACGCGTCATGGCAACGTAGAGGAGTCTCCGCTCTTCTTCAATCATTTCGGGCTTCCCGGTCGAGAACTCCGACGGGAAGCTCCCGTCACTCACGGACAGCAGAAAAACCGTATCCCACTCTTGCCCCTTCGCGGAATGCACGGTCGACAGGATCAGGTAGTCCTCGTCGAGCAACGGCTCACCTGAAAGATCACCTGCAGATGAGGGCGGGTCGAGTGTCAGTTCAGTCAGGAAACGCTCCCGTGTCGGAAAACGTCGTGCGATTTGCTCGAGTTGATCGAGGTCCGCGGCACGAGTCGGCGCGCCGTCGTAAAGTACTTCCAGCATTGGCTGATACCAGCCACGCACCGACGTTAACTGCGCCTGCCAGTCCGGGTCGTCGGCTGCCTGCTCGCCAACCGATTGCAGCATTGCGGCAAACGCCGGCCAGGCATCTGCAGCAGCTGCGGGTGGAGTGTAAGCAGACAGCGAAGCGAGCGAATGGTGATTGACCGCGAGATGCTCGAAACACCGTGCAGCATTGGCCGGACCAAACCCGGGCATAAGCTTCAGCACCCGGAACGCTGCAACCTGGTTCTTTGGATTCTCTGCCCACTTGAGCACCGACAGGAAATCCTTCACGTGCGATGCCTCCAGGAATTTCAGCCCCCCGTACTTCACGTAGGGAATGTTGCGCCGCACGAGTTCCAGTTCGAGACGATCGCTGTGATGGGAGCCGCGAAAAAGGACGGCCTGTTGCTTCAATTCGGTGCCCTGCTCGCGGTTCTCCAGGATGCGCTCGACAACGTATTCAGCCTCGGCGTCACCGTCCTCGACGGTGATGTAATCCGGCCGCGCTCCGCCAGCACGAGCGGTGAAAAGATTCTTTTGATACTGACGACGCGAGCCTTGCATCAGCGCATTCGCCGTATCGAGAATCGGCTGGCAGGAGCGATAGTTCTCCTCGAGCGTGACGACGGACGCGCGCGGCTGATACTGATCCGGGAATCCAAGAATGTTCTCGACCTCTGCCGCCCGGAACGAATAGATCGACTGGGCATCGTCGCCGACCACCGTTACCCCGTGCCCGTCCGGTTTGATTGCTTTGAGAATGTCGCTCTGCAAGACGTTGGTGTCCTGGTACTCATCGACCAGCACGTGGTCGAATCGACTGCCGATGTCAGCAGCAATCTGCGGATCAGCAACCAGGTGCTTCCAGTAAAGAAGCAGATCGTCGTAGTCGAGTGCCTGCTGCTCCTGCTTGCGCGCGACGTACGCCCGAAACAGGCGTCGAAGTTCGTCCGGCCATTCAACGCACCACGGGTATGTGTCGCGCAATACCTCCTCAAGGCCCATGCTCGCGTTGACGCAACGTGAGTAGATGGCAAGACAGGTGTCTTTTCTCGGGAAACGTCTGGACTGAGTGGACAGATCCTCATCGTGACGAATGACATCCATCAAGTCGCCGGCATCGCCACGATCGAGCACGGAAAACCCGGGGTCGAGATCCAGGTTCGCGGCGTACCGACGCAGCAGCCGGTTCGCAACGGAATGAAAGGTGCCCGACCACGGTAGCGACAGGCGCCCGCGCGATGGATCGCCCTTCAGGGTCTCACCGACGATAGCCTCCACCCGTCGCGCCATCACCTGCGCTGCCCGCCGGGTGAAGGTCAAAAGCAGGATGCGCTCAGGGTCAACGCCCTGAACGACCAGGTGCGCGACGCGGTGCGCCAGGGTCATCGTCTTTCCGGTTCCGGCGCCGGCGATGATCAGCAGCGGGCCGGATGCGAAAGGCACCTCGACCCCTTTTTCACCGTGACTCGCAGCCTGCCGCTGAGCGGTGTTCAGCCGAGCCAGATGGTCGATTTGTTCGAGTGCCGGCGCGCCCATGTCACCGCCCGAGTTGCCTGTGGGTTTATACAGTACTGTATAAATCTACACCTCGGCAAGAAACCGGCTGAGAATCGCGGCGAGCGCCTCGGGCGCGTCGAAATGCACCATGTGGCCCGCGTTCGGTACGACTTCTGTGGGTGCACCGGGAAACGGATGCCGGGTCGGGTCAGGGTCGAGCCAGGACTTGATGGCGGGCCTGAAGTCGGTTTCTGCGCCCGTGACCAGGAGAACGCGGGCCGTAACCGCCTGCCAGCAGGCTTCGGCCTCTTCACGTCGATACAGGACTGCATTGGGCAACTTGTGCGCCGCATCGGCCCTTAGCCTTACGACGCCGTCCTGATCGACGCGGGCCCACTGTTCGGCGACAAACAGGGCACGCGCCTCTGTGAGTCGAGGGTTGCGTCCGATCAGCCGGGCAGCCAGATCAGCGTAGGACGAATAGGTAGAGAAGCGCTCGCCGACGCGGCCGCGTTCGATCCAGCGGCGATAGTTTTCAGGTGCTGTCGAGGGGTCGGTCGGCGCCAGTCCGAAGCCTTCGATATTGACGAACGCTGCAACGCGATCGGGCAAGGCGCCTGCGTAAAGCCCCGCAACGTTTGCGCCCATGCTGTGGCCGACAAGCGTTACGGGTTCGTCCGGCGAATAGATATCGAGCAGCGCATTGAGGTCGGCCAGATAGTCAGGAAACCAATAGGCAGGACCACTTTGACCACTTTTACCGAAGCCACGCCAGTCGGGCGCAACAATTCGAATCTTCTCGTCGAGTTCGTCCGCGACAAACTGGAACGTACTCGCAACATCGCCCCAGCCGTGCAAAAAAAAGACCGGGGCTCGACCCGGATCGCCCCACTCACAGATGCGGTAGTCGACGCCGCGAACGCGGTGCCGCACTTCCCGCATCGCACGACGCGGCTGATACTTGTCGGCGCCGTTCATTCCGATCCTCCTGGACGCACAATCGCGCGGCCAGAATTCTGACACAGCAGCCCGTCGTCAACGCTACGATTTTTTCGGCAGCGATGGTCGGCTATGCGTTACCATCGCAACCGGTCTGGAACAGCACCGAAATGACGTTCGAAATCGCCCTAGTCCTCGGGATTCTGATGATCTCCCTGATCCTGTTTATCAGCGAGATCGTACGTATGGATCTGGTGGCGATGATGGTCCTCGGCGCTCTCGCAGTCACCGGACTGGTGAGCGCAGATGAAGCATTTGCCGGCTTTTCCAACAGCGCCGTGATCACCGTCTGGGCCATGTTCATTCTGTCCGAAGGACTGACCAGAACGGGCATCGCAAACATCATCGGCGTGCAGGTCATGCGCGTCGCGGGGCGCAGCGAAGTCATGATGATTGTTGTGATCATGGTGACCGCCGCGGTGCTCTCGGCCTTCATGAACAATATCGGCGTGGCCGCGCTGATGCTGCCCGTGGTGGTCGACGTCGCCCGACGGACGCGTATTCCCGCCTCGCGGCTGTTGATGCCGCTCGCGTACGCCACGCTGCTGGGCGGACTGATGACCCTGATCGGAACGCCGCCGAACCTGCTGATCGCACAAGCCATGACTCAGAACGGGCTCGAGCCGTTCGAGCTGTTCGACTTCACGCCGATCGGTGGCGCCGTCATGGCCATCGGCGTCCTGTTTGTCGCGTTGTTCGGCCGCCTGTTACTGCCGAAGACGCCGATCTCCCGTCAGCGCCAGCAAAGCCAGAGAAATCTGCGTGCCCGCTACAAGCTGCAGGAGCAAACGTTCACGATGCGTGTGCCCGTCGACTCAGTCCTCGTCGGCAAGACGCTTGCCGAAAGCCGCATTGGACTGTCGAACGGGCTGCTCATCCTGGCGCTCGTCCGCTTCGGACGCAGCGAAGCGCTGCCAAGCAGGCGCACGGTGCTGCGCGCCGGCGACAGCCTGATCGTTCAGGGTCGTATCGACCAGTTTCGCGAGCTGCAGCGATGGAGCGACCTCGTCATCGAGCGCGAGGCCCCGGTCCTCAAGTCGATGGTTTCAGCGAAGCTCGCCTACGCGATGGTCACGCTCGACGAAGGGTCACCGCTGGTCTCCGAGCTAATCCGGCTCGCCGGTTTTCGCGCGCGCTTCGACGTCAGTCTCGTGGGTATCCGAAGAAAGGATGCATTCCGCCTCACGAATCTGGCGTATGTTCCGCTGCGTGCGGGAGACCAGGTGCTCGTGCAGGGTGAAATCGAGTCCATTGCGGAGCTCGAACGCCATTCCGACTTCACGGACGTCAAGATTCTCGAAGGTGACGAGCTTCGGGACGTGTATCAGGTGGATGAGCGCATGTTTGTTCTGCGCTTGCCGAAGGACAGCGAACTCACGGGCGAGAGTCTCGAAAAGGCGCGCCTTGACGATGCCTTTGATTTCCGCGTTGGCGCTATCTTCAGGGACGGCAAGCTGACGGTCATGCCATCCGGCGACGAAGTTCTGCTAGGTGGTGATCTTCTGCTCGTCGAGGGTCAGCCCGAAGACCTCGACGTGCTGCGCGGCCTGCAGGAACTGGAGGTCGAAACCAAAATTGGCCCCGGTATTGGCGCGCTGGAGTCAGAACGCCTGACGTTAATGGACGCCACACTCGACCCTCGCAGTTCCCTTGCCGGCAGAACCGTCGGCGAACTCAACTTTCGCGAGCGTTATGGGATCGAGCTCGCCGGCATCTGGCGCGAGGGACAGACCATCACGACCGATCTGGCCGAGGAGCGTCTGCAGGTCGGCGACGCGTTGCTGATGATCGGACCACGCGACCGGCTGCAGCTACTGGAAAACGATTCCGACTTCCTGATTCTGACGCCGCTTGGCCAGGCGCCACCGGATACGCGTCGCGCACCGCTCGCTGCGGCGATCATGCTTGGCGTCGTCGTCACGGTAATGCTCGGCTACGCACCGATCGCCGTCGCTGCGGTTGTGGGCGGCACGATCATGGTCCTGAGCGGCTGTCTGACTATGGAGGAGTCCTATCGAGCGATTGACTGGCGAGCCATCTTTCTGATCGCCGGCATGTTGCCGCTCGGTACAGCAATGCAGGACACCGGGGCAGCTCAGTACCTCGCGAATCAGGTGATGACCCTGCTGGGTGACGCCGGACCGTGGCCGGTCATCGTCGGTCTGTACCTGCTGACAGCGATGGCAACGATGATCATTCCGACAGCGGCCCTTGTCGTCCTGATGTCACCCATCGTTCTTTCGGCCATGAACGACCTCGGCCTGTCACCTGAAACGGCGATGATGGCGGTCGCCATGGCGGCATCCGCAAGCTTCACCAGCCCTATCTCGCACCCCGCAAACATCCTTGTCATGGGGCCGGGCGGCTATCGCTTTGTCGACTATCTCAAGGTCGGCGTACCGCTGACGCTAGTCGTGTTCGCAGCGGTCATGCTGCTGCTACCCGTGTTCTGGCCACTGACGCCCGCAGGTTGACGCCTCAGGGCGCGAGTATCGTCGACCCGGTTGTCTTCCGGGCTTCCAGATCTCTGTGGGCCTGCGCGGCGTCGGCCAGCGGATACCGCTGATTGACCGATACTTTTACTGCGCCGCTTTGCAGCACACCGAACAGCGCGTCCGTGGCTTCCACGAGGCTTTCTCGCGTACTGACGAAATCGAACAGGATCGGTCGGGTCACGTACAACGAATGCCGCTTTGCCAGCTCCGCCGGGGAAAACGGGTCGACCGGTCCGGTCGCATTGCCGTAGGTCACCATGACACCGTGAGGCCGCAGGCAATCGAGCGAGGTCATGAAGGTGTCCTTGCCGATGGAGTCGTAGACCGCAGCTACACCCTCGCCGTCAGTCAGAGCGCGGACCTTGCCGGGGATATCGTCGTCGTCAGCCATGATGATGTGCTCACAACCCTGTGACCGGGCCAGCGCGGCTTTCTCGTCGGTGCTGACAACACCGATGACGGTTGCACCGAGGTGACTGGCCCACTGACTGGCAATGGAGCCTACGCCACCAGCGGCGGCATAGAGCAGAACCGTATCCCCCTGCTTCACGGGGTAGCTCCGATGCAGCAGGTACCAGGCCGTGAGGCCCTTGAGCATGGCCGCAGCCGCCGTTTCGTCGGACACGCCGTCGGGAATCTGCACGAACTGCCACGCAGGAAA
Source organism: uncultured Woeseiaceae bacterium (assembly GCA_964565135.1). GTDB lineage: Bacteria > Pseudomonadota > Gammaproteobacteria > Steroidobacterales > Woeseiaceae > JBFGFX01. The sequence goes on along the minus strand of CAZMEA010000006.1, from coordinate 9,021 downwards.
GTTTCTTTGCACGCTGTAGGAGTCGGCCGGGCGCCCCGTGTAGACGACGCGATCCCCCACCGCCACATCGGTAACACCGTCCCCGACGGCTTCTATGACGCCAGCGCCCTCACTGCCGAGACCGGTTGGCAGGTCGAGCGGATACAGACCGCTTCGGTGGTAGGTGTCGATGAAATTCAGACCGATTGCCGTATGGCGAATGCGTGCTTCGCCCGGACCCGGATCGGGAAGATCGACTTCGCGGAAATCGAGAACCTCCGGACCACCAAACTCATCGATGCGAATCGCGTGTGTCTTCATTCGGGCGCCTCCTCAGGTGAGGCGGGAAGGATAGCGGAGCAACAGCGAAAAGACGACGCTGCCACCCCGGCTGTGTTGCGGTTGGTATGCAGGTCGTACAATCGCGCAATCGATCTGGGAATCAGGAAACATTATGGGGCGAGTTGATGGCAAGGCAGCGCTGGTTACCGGTGCGGCACAGGGTTTGGGCGCGGCTGCCGCAGAGCGGCTGGCGCTGGAGGGCGCATCCGTGCTTCTGACCGATGTCGACACCGTAAACCTCGAGCAAACCGCGGCACGGATCGCAGAGCGGAGTCAGAGCAAGGTTCGCTGGCTCGGCCAGGATGTGACCGAGGAAACCGACTGGCATCGGGCGCTCGATCTCGCCCGGGATGAATTCGGCGGCCTGAACATCCTCGTTAACAACGCCGGCATCGGCGCGCTGGGCTCCGTCGAGGACGAAACTCTGGAGAACTGGCGTCGCGTCCACGCGATCGACCTCGACTCCGTCTTTATCGGCTGTAAGCTGGCGATTCCGCTAATGGCCGGCTCCGGCGGAGGCTCGATCGTCAACATCTCATCGATATCCGGCATCATCGCCGGCCACAATCTGGCGGCCTACAATTCCGCGAAAGCAGCGGTGCGGCATCTCAGCAAGTCGGTAGCATTGCACTGTGCACGAAGTCGGAACGGTATTCGCTGCAACTCGGTTCACCCGTCGTTTGTCGACACGCCGATCCTGGACGGGCTTGCAGGCGCTGCCGGGCGGGACGCCGCCATCGCCAAACTCGAGCGACAGATACCGCTCGGCCGGATCGGCCGACCCGAGGAAGTCGGCTACGCAGTTCTCTACCTTGCCTCGGATGAATCGGGCTTTACCACCGGCACCGAGCTGATCGTCGACGGCGGCATAAGCGCCATGTAGGCAAACGGTCAGTTCGACTGGGCGGACTGGCTCGGCGCGGAGGCCTCGGGCACGGTGATGACCAGATTGCCCTCCATCGCGACAGGCCCTTCGCCCGCCGAATAGGCCGTCGCATTCAGCGACTCAACGGCTTCTGAATCGAGGCCCGCAAATTCCCCGTTGCCGCCAACGACCCGCGCCGTGCCAATCGGGTTGGGCCCGCTCGTCATGACACCGATCCAGGCGCCGCGCCAGCTGTCGGCAGAGTTCAGTGACGCCTTGACGACGACGTCGCGAAGATACGACCAGAAGTTTTCCCGCTGATCGATGAACAGGGTTCCGCGACCGGAGACGTACAGATGCCAGGCACTGTCCGCGATCGCCTCCGAGTTCAACACGCGCGTGTCTTCCGAATCGGTCAGGAACTTGACGCCGAAGCCGGCAGGCTGACCGCGACTGTCCAGCAGGGTCGTGGCAAGCACGCTGGAATCGTTCACGGTGTGTTCCCAAAGCTCGGGCGCCCCTTCAGGATAGGGACGGCTCATCGACTCGCCATCATTCGTGTAGACGACGGCGTCTGCGGGTGCCGCCGAGTAGGCAAGGCTCAGGACCGGCAGATTGGTAACGGCCAGCGGTGAGATGGTTTGTTTGACGGCAAACGGATTGTTGTAGAGCAGTAGCGCGAAGGCGCCCGCTCCGATGATGATGCCAACCAGAAGTGAAACGACGTATTTCATTGCATCACTCCCGCGACTTCCACGCCGTCCCCGGCATCAATCTCCGCCTCGAGCTCCGGACCAACAAGCGAAGTCACGAGTTCGAGACGGCCGTCGCTGTCGCCGTCGTCCTCACCGGCAACCACGAATCGTTCGGTAGCTACACCGCGACGACCTGCGAATTCACGAGTCCCGGCGCGCAGGCCGCCAGCACGAGTTCCGGCTTCGCCGGTCGCCCCATCGAGAAGCAGGTACATCGTCCCTCGCGCGGGCAGGTGCACGGCCCACTCGACAAAGGGCTGCGGCGTCGATCCGACGATTCGGCTCGCGACACCGACAACCCGGTCATCGGAGTTCCGCACCTTGAATACTTCAGCCTGAAAGCTCTCGTCAGCCAGGTGTTCCGGCCACTCCGCACCGGCCGGAAATGCCGCTGAACTGCCGGACTTGCCGGCCATCACCCGGTCGCCCGGGAGGTTTACATGGAATTCCTCGAGATTCCCGCCGTTTGGCTGGACGGCAATAATCGAGTATTCCCGATCGAGGTTGACGGCTGGCAGCGCGTACAGCAGTCCTGCCGAACCGGCCAGTCCCAGCAATACTCCCAATGTGAAAGTCTTGATCACCCACCGCTCCTGATACGTCCGGGCAGCCACCCGATCCAAAGACAAAGTGTAGTTATGTCACGGGCTGGCAGCATGCCTGTGAACGATGAATTGTGATGTAGCGCACATTCCTGAACCCACGGCTCGCCGGAATTCACATCGACCCGCGGCGCAGTAGAATCAAGCACCCGACTTCCCATGCCAGCCAGCGACACCCGATGAAGCGAATATGCCTGTGGTCAGGCCCGCGCAACGTTTCCACGGCCCTGATGTACAGCTTTGCACAGCGCTCCGACACACGTGTCGTCGATGAACCATTGTACGGTCATTACCTCGTGACGAGCGACGCAGAACACCCAGGGCGCGACGAGGTCATCGCGGCGATGAACTGCGACGGCAACGCCGTACTTGCGGATCTTCTACACGAGCCCGGCAACAAACCGGTTCTGTTCGCGAAGCAGATGGCGCATCACCTCGTCGGCATCGATTGGGATCTCCTTGGTTCGTTCGACCACCTGCTGCTCATACGCGACCCCCGGGAGATGCTACCTTCGCTCACGGTGCAGCTACCCGATGCCCGGCTGGCCGATACCGGCCTCGCGCTCCAGTGGGAGCTCGTGTCATGGCTTGCCGAGCGCGGGCGCCCTCCGACGATCATCGACAGTCGCGAACTGCTGCTGGATCCCGCTGATATTCTGCAGCAGGCCTGCCAGTCCGTTGGTTTGGCATTCGAAGAGGCCATGTTGCGCTGGCCGGTCGGCCCCAGACCGGAAGACGGCGTCTGGGCTCCGTATTGGTACGATTCGGTGCATCGCAGCACCGGCTTTATGGCATACAAAGCAAAAACCGGTTTTCCGGATGCCTTGCGGCCTCTGCTCGACGAGTGCCGCCCCTATTACGAGAAACTCTATGCGCATGCGCTGCGCCAGGGAGCCCGACGGCAATGACAACGGTAGATCCGAGAAACAGCGACATCCTGGTGCATGTTCGTGGTGAATTGCGCCCACGTGCTGACGCCCGCGTGTCCGTCTTCGACAGCGCGGTGCAGGGCGGTGACGCGGTTTGGGAAGGGCTGCGTGTGTACAACGGCCGCATTGCGGCGCTGGACGATCACCTGACCCGGTTACAGCACTCGGCGAAAACGCTGGCGTTCGCTAACGTGCCGTCGAGCGACGCTATACGAGACGCGATCTTCGCAACGCTCGAGGCAAACGGCATGCGCGATGAGGCGCACATACGGCTAACGCTGACTCGCGGTGAGAAAATCACATCCGGGATGAATCCCCGGCTGAATCAGTCGGGATGCTCGCTGATCGTCCTTGCGGAATGGAAGCCACCCGTCTACTCAGACACAGGTATCCGGCTCATAACCGCCTCAACGCGCCGAAACACACCGCAGTGTCTGGACTCGAAGATCCATCACAATAACCTGCTGAACAACATCCTTGCCGCGATCGAAGCCAACGTCGCTGGCGCCGACAGCGCGATCATGCTCGACGTCAACGGATTCGTCTCGGAAACGAATGACACCAATCTTTTCGTCGTATCCGGAGGTGTTCTCGCCACGCCGCACGCCGATAGCTGCCTGCCGGGAATCACCCGCCGGATGATCCTGGACATTGCCGGAGATCAGCAGATCCCGGCGACAGAGCGCAACCTATCGCTGACCGAGCTCTATACGGCGGATGAAGTGTTTACCACCGGCACGATGGGTGAGCTGACACCAGTGCTGGAGGCCGACGGTCGTACGATTGGCGAAGGCGCCGCAGGCCGCATGACCCGTCGTCTTCAGGAACTGCATCGTGAACGGGCCTGGGAAACGGGCACGCCACTACCGTTCTAGTTGGACCAATAGCGTCGCCCGGTCTCAGGATTCGTAGTAACCCGCCAGGTAGGTTTCAAAGTCGACGGAATCTGACGCTTCGATCTCCGCCTGCCGCGCGAGCGACGCTCGCGCCTCTTCCTCAAAGGCAGACTGCTTTTCGGCAGACAGCGTTTCGAGTGCCTGGAAGTACGCCTTATGTTCTTGCGCTCGCTTCAGTGCGTAACGGAAGAAGCCGGTTTGTTCGTCCTTGAGATCCTGCAGTATCCGCGCCGAGGGGGTTGCGTCAGGGTCACGTACGAGCGCCTGCTGTGCGCGCGCGGCGGCTGTGTAGTCACTGCGGTCCGAGTCGGCGTCCATCATTTCTGCTATGCCGAGCACACCGTCGGTGATCTCCTCAGCCCAGTCTCGCAAAGACACAGAGTCTCCGTCTCGTCGCAACCGTAACTCCGGGTCACGCCCCCGATGCGCAACTTTCGCGTGGTTGTCGAGGACATCCACAAATTCGCGATCGTTCATCGGCGGACTATCAACCATCAGGCAGTACACCATGAAGGCTTCCATGAAGCGCATGATGTTCTGATTGATACCGACCGGATCGGACAAGCCCAGATCAAGCGACCGAATCTCGACGTATTGAATGCCGCCTCGCTGGAGGGCCGACGTCGGCCTCTCGCCCGAGCGAGCAACCCGTTTCGGCCTGACGGGGCTGTAGTACTCGTTTTCGATCTGAAGCTTGTTCGCGGTCAGCTGCCGATATCGCCCGTCGACAACGACGCCGATATCCGCGTAATCGGGCTCGGGAGTGTCAATCGCCGCGCTCAGTCCCTCGACGTACTCGTCCAGGGTATTCAGGGAAATGTTGATACTCGCCTGGGTCTTGTTGGAGTAACCGAGATCGCTCATTCGAAGCGAGGTCGCAAAGGGCTCGTAGAGGGTTTCGCCGTCGAACTCGGTCAGACCGTGAGCAGCGTCGCCCACGAAACTCTTGCACACCGCGGGCGAGGCGCCGAACAGGTACAGAACCAGCCAGCCGAACCGGCGGAAATTTCGAATGAGCGCCAGATACTCCGCAGACTGAAACTGGCTCAGATCCTCATTGCTGGAGCGGGACTGTCGGTAGACAGGCCAAAAGGCCTCTGGCAACGAGTAGTTGAAATGCAAACCGGCGATCGTTTGCATGGCCCGGCCATAGCGATAACCGAGGCCACGCCGATAGATCGTCTTCATCTTGCCGACGTTTGACGTCCCATAGCGCGCGAGCGGGATATCCTCATCGTTGCCAATGAGGCACGGCATGCTGGACACCCAGAGCAACTCGTCACCAAGATTTGCATACGCGAACTGGTGGATGTCGCACAAACAGCCCAGGGCTTCCCAGGTGCTCGAAAATGCCGGAGTCACAAACTCCAGCAACGCTTCGGAAAAGTCGGTGGTGATGTACTCGTTGGTGAGCGCCGAACCGAGGGCCCTCGGATGAGGTTGCTCCGAAAGCCGTCCGTCAGGCGTGACACGCAGTGACTCTTTCTCTATGCCTCGATAGCCACCGCACAATACGTCCCGCTGTCCTTCCGCCTGGAGCGCACCGAGCCGTTGTTCCAACACCTTGTTCAAGACGGCACTCCGGCCTTGCGTCACTGGCCGGACTATACAGCCCACCCGGTGGCGGTGCCACGATCAGTCAAGCCGGGAATGAAGGAGCACACCCGTAGCCACGCACGTGTCTTCGACCACCGGAATCCCTAGAATGAAGCATCTACGGAATGAACTGTCGCTCGACCCGACGACGAGGATGCCATGTCCCTGAACCGAATGATTCCGTTTGCGTTGGCCGTGATCGCGCTGACGATGCTTGCAGATTCCGCCTGGGCTTTTCGATGCGGTTCCCGAATCGTGAAGGACGGCATGCACGAGTCTGAGGTCATCAGGCTTTGCGGCGCACCGGTGTCGACCCGACGTCTCGGATTTGTCGTTCGATCATTCGGCGTCAGCGACGGACGTCTGGTGTCGACACCGCGGGGCACCGTACGGCGACAAGCCTGGTATCAGCAGGAGGTCGAGGTAACGGAGTCGGTCTTCAATTTCGGCCCGCGAAAGTTGATGCGTCGGTTGCGATTCGAGGGCGGAATCCTCGTCTCGATCAGCACGATGGGTTACGGCTATCACGAATAAGGGCGTCACCGACCAGTCTTCGTCCGATGTCGATCACTTCACAATTCCGGAGCCAGGAAGACGCTATGATCCCGTTGTCCGGCCAATTGACATAAAGAGCCCCGAGCCATGAGCGAATCCAGACTTCGACGCCTGCGTGACCGATCAAGCGGCCCAGCAACCCTGATCAGCGAAGGCTGCAAGATCACCGGCACGTTGACCGGTGACGGTGACTTTATGATTAACGGCGAGGTTGACGGCGACTGCGATCTCAGCGGTTCGCTGACACTGGCTTCCAACGGTTTGTGGCGTGGCACGATTCGAGCAGGGACGGTCATTGTTGCCGGTACGGTCGAGGGCGATATCGAGTCGAATGGTTCGGTGGAAATTGCCGAGACGGCTCGAATCAACGGTACGGTCCAGGGACAGTCGATTGCCGTTGCGGTCGGCGCTATCGTGGACGGCGTAATGCAGACCACGGGGCAGGCAAAACCGCTGGAATTCGTCGAGAAACGCGATCGCGACGCGGCGCCAAAGGACGTACATAACGCCAGCTAGCTGGCCAGCAGCGACCCGTGCGGTTCAAAGCGAAACGGCATGGCTATGCGGCTTGACCTTCTATATTTCCCAAGCCGGACCAGATAGTGCATTCGGGCGTTCGCGCTCGGGCGCCGGCGTGTCGTCCGAACCCGACCACGGTGCTAGACTAAGTCCGAACATGACGCCCGATCGCATCGGGCATGCCGGCCGAAAATAGCTGGCAACGCCGAGAACAAAAACAAAAGCCCGGCGGCTGTAGTGACCTAGCGAACGAATCCGCTCAGGCTGCCGGTGTCGAAGATGCTATGACTGGCCGAACCCTACCTCGATACCTGCTGATCACCGCGACACTAGCGTTGATCGTCGGCGGCCTGGTGCTGGCCGCGTTCTACGGACAGTACGTGTGGCTGTCTGATGAACTGGTGGATACCAGCGCAAGGCAGTTCGACCAGGACCACATCGTTGCCTTCGAACATGACGCCCAACATCAGGTTGACCAGGTCGCTAACGCCATCTCGCTGCATCTGACACGTTTTCCTGGCACGGTTGATCCAGCCACGATCATGGAAGCATCGTTGGAGAGCAGGCCCGAACTGACGGGATTGGCATTTGTGCGCCTGGACGGCGCGGACGTCGTGCGCGGCGATCAAACCTATCTGCCGGTCGACTCCGATTCGTCCGAAGGGAGCGCTCCGAAGGGTCGGAGCATGGTTCTCGAGCAGACAGTGCGTGGTCCGGACGGTCCGGTCGGTACGTTGTACGCACAGTTCTCACTGACGTCGGTCGCCCGTGAGACGGCCGCATTCCGAGCCATGCTGATGTCCGCCGATGAAGAGCGTCGCGCCTTGAGCCTGGCGCGGATTCTTGCCGTCGTCGGCCTGTGTGCTCTGCTCTGCGGAGCCGTTATCTGGATCGTCGTACAAGCACAGAATCGACGGCTTCGGGCACTGAATCAGCAGGTCCAGCGGCTAAGTCAGGCCGATTTTGGCGAGCCGCTCGATGTCGGCAAGAACGACGACGTGGGTGCACTGGTGGAGCAGTTCAACGAGCTCCGCGAGCAACTCCAGCGAACGACCGTTTCGCGAGACTACGTCGACCGAATTCTCTCCGGAATGAACGAGGCCATTCTGGTCACGGACGCGAACGGCGTCATTACACGAGTCAACGATGCGACGATTCGCATGCTTGGCTACGGAGAAGAAGACTTGATCGGTCGGGATATCGACACGATCGTCGATTCCACGCGCAGCGGCCAGTTGCAATTGCACACACAGGGCAGCGTACCGGATGAGGCGATGCTGTTGACCAAGTCCGGCTCATCGGTACCGGTGTCCTACACAGGGTCATTGGTAGAACAAACGGACGATCAACCTGGCGCGCAAATTTTTGCTGCGCAAAACATTACGGAGCGCCGCAAAGCGGAGAAGCGGATACGGTTTCTCGCCCGCATCGATCCGCTCACCAAGGTCCCGAATCGCATGCAGTTCCAGCATCTGCTGCAACGCGCGATTGCCCGTGCCAAACGTTCGCGTAGCGCGGTAGCTTTGTTCTATATCGACGTCGACCGCTTCAAGGAGATCAATGACAGCTTTGGTCACATGGCAGGGGACGCCGCACTGGAAACCGTCGCAAACCGACTTGGCGAGGTGTTGCCGGACGATTGCACGATCGGGCGACTTGCCGGCGACGAATTCGCGGTCATCGTCGATAAGTTGCGGCCCTCCGAGGAAACGATGCGCCAGCTCGACAAGTTGGCCAGACGCACGCTGAACAGTCTTGCTGAGCCGTTTTACGTCCAGGGGCACGAAGTCTTCATCGGCGCCAGCATGGGCATTGCCTGTTATCCGACAGACGGAACGAACGTTATCGATTTGATTCGGAACGCGGACGCGGCCCTGTACGAATCGAAAAAGGTCGGCGGCAACACGTTCACGCATTATCAGCCAGAGCAGAACGAATCGAATGTCGAACGGCTGATGACCAAGAGTAAGCTGAAACGGGCGT
>CAZMEA010000005.1:0-37134 GCA_964565135.1 uncultured Woeseiaceae bacterium | reverse complement strand
ACGCGATGAACGCGGCAATTTCAACGGACCAGATCTGGCCGTCTGCCGAATTCTTTGCGGAGAAGCGCAAGGAGCAGATTGCTCGCCACCACCGCTACGATGACACCGCCTACAAGCTGGAACCCAACGTGAAGGGTAGCCCTGGCGGTCTGCGGGATATCCAGATGATTGGCTGGGTGGCCAAGCGACACTTTGGTGCTGAAACCCTGGACGAACTGGTCGATCATCGCTTTCTGACGCCGGGACAGCTCACGCGCCTTCTGAACGGCCAGGAGTTTCTGTGGCGCGTACGGTACGGACTGCACATGCTGACGGGACGCCGCGAGGATCGACTGCTGTTCGACCATCAAACCAAGCTGGCCACTCTCCTCGGTTACGAGGACGCAACCTATACGCTCGCGGTTGAGCAACTCATGCAGCGCTACTACAGAACCGTTATGGACCTGTCGCGCCTGAATGAAATGTTGCTGCAGTTGTTCGAGGAAGCAATCCTGATGGACCCGACCGCCGAACCCGTGCGGCTGAATGACCGCTTTCAGGTAAAGAACGGCTACCTGCAGACGGCGGACAACAACGTGTTTGCCCGGGAACCTTCGGCACTGCTCGAACTCTTTTTGCTCCTGCAGGAAAACCCGGACATACGCGGCGTCAGTGCCTGGACCGTTGGGCTGATAAAGCGAAACCTGCACCTGATCGACGAGGAGTTCCGTCAGAACCCGCGGAATCATCGACTCTTCCTTCGGATTCTCCGCGCAAACGAAGGGGTGACTCATCAGCTTCGTCGGATGAACCTCTACGGCGTCCTGGGGCTGTACATACCGGCATTCGGTCGCATCGTCGGACGCATGCAGTACGACCTGTTTCACGCGTACACCGTGGACGAGCACACCCTGTTTGTCGTCAGCAACCTGCGTCGCTTTGCACTGCCTCGCTATGACGACGAGTATCCGCAGTGCAGCAGAATCATGCAGTCTCTGGAGAAGCCGGAAATCGTTTATCTCTCCGGCCTGTTTCACGACATTGCAAAGGGCCGAGGCGGTGATCACTCGGAACTTGGGGCAGTGGATGCGGAAGCTTTTTGCCTGGAACATGGCATGAGCGAGTACGACGCGCGCACCGTCGCGTGGCTGGTACGGCAGCACCTTGCACTATCGATGACGGCGCAAAAGAAAGACATCAGTGATCCGGAAGTCATCAACGCCTTCGCTGAGTTGGTCGGCGATCAGCGCCACCTCGACTACCTGTACCTACTGACGGTCGCGGACGTCCGTGGAACAAATCCAAAACTATGGAACTCCTGGAAGGCCACACTGTTCCGCGATCTCTACGAACATACGAGCCGCGCGCTGCGCAGCGGACTCGAAAACCCCATCGATCGCGAGCAACTCATCCTCGAAACCCAGAACGAGGCACGCGATCTGTTGCGAGCAACCGACCTTGCGGCGGATAAGATCGACGAGCTCTGGACACTGCTTACGGAAGACTATTTTCTTCGCTACCGTCCCGGCGAGATTGCATGGCACACCGAGATTCTTGCGGATTCGGATCCCACCTCCGAGTACGGCTTTCTCGACGTGCGCAAACAGCAGAACGGCGATGGCATCGAAGCAGTCCTCTACACACCCCGACAAAAACGTACCTTCGCCCTGTCGACTGCGTTGCTCGACGAACTCGGAATGACCATCGTCGATGCTCGTATCGTCCCGCTGGCAGTGCCGTTCAGTATCGACATGTATGTCTTTATGGAAACGGACCCCAAACTCACCGTCGATGAAGCACGGCTGAACAAGGTTCGGAGGGTGTTGACTCGGGTCCTGGCCACCACTGACGACAGCGGAGTGCGAGTGACCCGACGCGCGTCACGACAGGCTCGGATGTTCTCGGCGCCACCATCAGTGCGGTTCACGGAGGATGTTACGGGGCGCCGTACCGTCATGGAGATCAACGCACTCGATCGACCGGGACTTCTGTCGCTTGTCGGGCAGGTGTTTATTGAACGCGAGATCAATATCGACACGGCCAAGATCGTCACGATCGGCGAGCGTGCCGAAGACGTCTTTTACATTGTCAATGAGGCGGGAGAGCCGTTAACCGACGAGCAGTGCAGTGCGCTGGGGGATCGATTGATCGAACGATTGGAATCACAGATATGACAACAGAATCCATGCAAACTCTCATAGACAAGGCGTACGACAATCCGGACGCGGTCGATCGCGCAGCACTGACCGCCACCGTCGCGGACGTTTTGTCTCGGCTCGACGACGGAACCTTGCGGGTGGCACAGAAGGACGGTGCCGGCTGGACTGTCAATCAATGGGTCAAGAAAGCAGTGCTGTTGAGTTTCTCCTTGCACGGCAATTCCGTCGTTGAAGGAGGCCATACCCGCTTTTTCGACAAGGTCCCGCTGAAGTACGCGGACTACACGGACGCGGATTTTCGCCGCGACCAGGTACGGGTCGTGCCGGATGCCGTTGTCCGTCATGGCGCCTACGTCGCGCCGAACGTTGTCCTTATGCCGAGCTACGTGAACATCGGCGCGTATGTCGATGCCGGAACGATGGTCGACACCTGGGCAACTGTCGGCAGCTGCGCACAGATCGGACGCAATGTGCACCTGTCCGGCGGAGTTGGCATTGGCGGGGTTCTGGAGCCAATCCAGTCCGGACCGACCATTATCGAAGACAACTGTTTCATTGGCGCACGCTCGGAAATTGTCGAAGGTGTCGTCGTCGAGGAAGGCTCCGTCATTTCCATGGGCGTTTATCTCGGACAAAGCACTCGCATCTACGACCGCCGCAGCGGCGAGATCAGCTTCGGTCGCGTGCCAGCGGGCTCCGTCGTCGTATCGGGATCCTTGCCCGCCAAAGACGGCAGCCACAGTCTCTACTGTGCCGTCATCGTCAAGCAGGTCGACGCGAAAACGCGAGCGAAGACGGGCATCAATGCCCTGCTTCGCGAAGCGGAGGCAGAAGACTGAGCGCCATGATCCTGTACGGTCTGAAATCTTGCGACACCTGCCGCAAGGCCCGGAAATGGCTGGACTCGCGCGCCGACTACGACTACCGGGATGTCCGTGACGACGGCCTGGACCGCGCGCTCGTTAGTAACTGGTTCGATCGCACCGACTGGCAGCTACTCGTCAATCGACGCAGCACCACCTGGAAAAGCCTCGGGCCGGCAGATCGCGACGGACTGGATCGCAGTTCTGCCATCGACTTGCTAATGCAGAACCCAACGCTTTTGAAACGCCCGGTGCTGGACACTGGCGTTGAGCTGCTCGTCGGATTCGATGCGCAGCGATACGAGGACGTCATCGGCTGACGAATCCCCGGGGTCCGACAAAGCGACGTCTGCCTACCCGATGCGACCCGTGATGTAATCCTCAGTGAGTTTGCTTTCCGGGTTGGTAAAGACACGATTCGTTTCATTGACTTCGACAAGACCGCCGAGATGAAAAAACGCAACTCGGCGGGAAACCCGAGCGGCCTGCTGCATCGAATGCGTGACAATGACGATCGTGTAGTTTGAAGCTAGCTCATCGATCAGATCTTCAATCCGTGCCGTCGCTATCGGGTCCAGCGCCGAACAGGGTTCGTCCATCAGGATCACTTCGGGGTCGACCGCGATCGTCCTCGCGATGCACAGTCGCTGCTGCTGCCCGCCGGACAGGCTGGTGCCGGGTTCCTGCATGCGCTTCTGTACTTCCTTCAGGAGCCCCACGCGCTCCAGGCTGCGGTAGACGATGTCGTCAAGCTCCGCACGATCTCTGGCAAGCCCGTGGATCCGCGGCCCGTAGGCGACGTTGTCGTAGATGCTCTTTGGGAAAGGGTTCGGCTTCTGGAACACCATCCCGACTCTGGCTCGCAATGCGACCGGATCGAGATCCGGAGCATAGATATTCTGTCCATCCAGGGTGACGCTGCCTTCCACTCGGGCGTTTTCGACAGTATCGTTCATGCGATTGATGCAGCGGATGAACGACGTCTTGCCGCAACCAGAGGGGCCTATTAGCGCGATTACGTCATTGCGCCCTATCTGCAGAGACACATCATTCACGGCATGAATCGAGCCGTAGTGCACATGGAGTCCGTCGGTCACGATGTACGGATCGGCGCACCCGGGCTCTCCGACGACTTCGCCCGCGCGGTGAATCCGGCGTTGGCCAGCCGGCGACTGCGCATCATCCTGTCGTTGCGCCGACGCCGTTGCACTGACTTTGTTTGACGATTCAACCACGCTCAGAACTTCCGCGACCTGATGATGCAAAGGCTTCTAAATCACGCCAATCAAAGCCTGGATCGACGCTGCAAGCGGCGTCGAACCAGGACGGCGGCAAGATTCATCACCAGCAAGAATGAAAGGAGCACAATGATAGCCGCGGCCGTGTGCTCCGCAAAGGCGCGTTCAGGGCTGTCCGCCCAAAGATAGATCTGTACCGGGAGTGCCGTCGCCGGATCGGTGATCTTTTCCGGTACGTCCACGATAAAGGCAACCATTCCGATCATCAGCAGAGGCGCCGTTTCACCGAGCGCGCGACCGAGCCCGATAATCGCGCCGGTCAAAACCCCCGGCAGCGCCTGCGGCATAACGTGATCGAACACCACCTGCATTCTCGACGCACCCAGGGCGAGAGCGCCATCTCGTATCGACTGCGGCACGCCACGAATCGCCGCTCGAGCCGCGATGATGACGATCGGCAGCGTTAGCAGACTCAGGACGAGACCGCCGACCAATGGTGCAGACCTCGGCATACCGAACCAGTCGATAAAGACCGCGACACCCAGCAGGCCAAAAATGATCGAGGGCACGGCCGCAAGGTTGTTGATGTTCACCTCGACAAGATCCGTTAGGCGATTCTGCGGCGCAAACTCTTCGAGGTAGATTGCGGCAGCCACGCCAAGGGGAAATGCGAGCATTGCCGTGACGATCATCATGTAAAAGGAGCCGATCAATGCGCCCCTGACCCCGGCGAGCTCCGGCTCCCGGGAATCCCCGTTCGTGAACAGATTCGTATTGAACCGCCGCTCGATTGCACCCTGCTGAAGCAGCTGATCAATCCACCCCACTTGCTTGTCGGACAAAGGCCGCTGCGACTCCGGAAGAGTGCGATCAATTCTGCCTTCGATCAGCAAATCGAGATTGGAAGCTGCAGGCACCTCAATTGTGACGACCTGACCGATCAGTGACGGGTCGGCATCGACAAGGCGCTGCACGTCGAAGGCAGCCCCAATGCTGATTAAGCGATTGAGCGCCCGCTGGTCCTGTCTTGAGGCAACGTCCGGAAACAGGTCGCGAAGGCCATCCCGAATGACGGCATCGAAATTCGCCGTGCCAGAATCATACTGCCCGTCTTCCAGCAGCTGCCCGGGATCGAGATGCACCGCCAGGCGGACGTACGTCTGCTGGAACGCTGGCGCACCCTGACCAATGAGCGAAACAAAGAAGAAGCCGAGAAACACAACGCCAACACCCGTCGCCGCAATTCCGCAAAGTCGAAACACCGATTCCTTCAGGCGGCGCCGAGCAAGCCCGGCCTCGACACGTGATGCGGTCGGCCGCGATCTGCGCGAAGCCGCACTCACTCGTACTTCTCCTGGTAGCGGCGCACAACCTGCAAGCCGACAACATTCAGCAGCAGAGTAACGAAGAACAAAACGAGACCGAGAGCGAATGCTGCGAGTGTTCTTGCGCTGTCGAACTCCTGATCACCAACCAGGAGCGTTACGATTTGCACGGTAACCGTCGTTACGGCTTCGAAAGGATTGGCTGTCAGGTTCGCGGCAAGACCAGCCGCCATGACAACGATCATCGTTTCGCCGATTGCCCGTGAAACGGCAAGCAGGATGCCACCGACAATGCCCGGCAGCGCGGCCGGCATGATGACCCGCAGCATGGTCTCGGAGCGTGTCGAGCCGAGTGCAAGCGCCCCTTCCCGCGTTTCCGTTGGAACCGAGCGAATGGCGTCGTCCGACAGCGACGAGATCAGTGGGATGATCATAATTCCCATCACCAGCCCGGCCGCAAGCGCGCTTTCGGCAGCCACGGCAAGTCCCATGAATTCGCCTGCCGCCCGAATCATCGGCGCAACGGTTACAGCGGCAAAGAAACCGTATACCACCGTTGGAATGCCGGCCAATACTTCGAGCAAGGGCTTGGCGATATCTCTGACCCGCTGCGACGAGTATTCGCTCAGATACACCGCCGTCATTAGTCCAACGGGAACGGCAACGAACATGGCGATGACGGTTATCAGCAACGTTCCGACAAACAGGGGAACCGCGCCAAACCGACCTGTCGATCCTACCTGCTCGTCGCGGATAGCGGTCTGCGGACTCCAGTCCAGACCGAACAGGAAATCGCCAATCGGTACTTCCCGAAAGAACAGTATCGCCTCAAAAACGACCGACAAAACAATGCCTACGGTAGTCAGCAACGCGATACTCGAGGCGCCGATTAAAAGCCAGGTAAGCGCAGATTCAACCCGGTTGCGCGCCCTGAAGGTCGGGCGGACCTGACGCAAGGCGACGAAACCGGTAAGCGCCGCCAGCAGAATGGCCGAACCGGACAGAGCATCGCGGCTTTGCTCGCCAAGCCTCGCGTACTGCTCACCGGCTTCCTGCAAGAGGGGATCGACACCCGGAACCAACGCCGTCCCATCGGCCAACCCGCGTATCGTGCTGACGATCAGATCCCGCTCGCCCGGATTGAGCGCTCCCCATTCCGGGGCAACGATAGAAATCACGCGGGCTGACAGCACGTTCGGCTCGAACACCAGCCACACAAGAACGAACAACAGCGCAGGCCCGAGGCACGCCATCGCCACGTAGTAACCGTAGTACTGGGGCAGCGAGTTGAGGGACATTGCCCGGGCATGGCCGCCAACGGATTGCAACGACCGGGCACGACCGAACTGAAACGCTGCGTATGCGATGGCAAACAGAACCAGCGTTAGCGTAGTCAGTTCCATGAAGGCCCGGTGGACATGCAAGACGCCGTGGAGCTTAACGCTCCATCAGTCGGCTTGCCAGAATGGCTGGTCGTTACGGACGAACAGCGCTCAGCGCTTCCAGTGCGTCTACACGAGCTCTGACATCGGCCCGCTCGGCCGACTCGAGCGGAACCAGGCCACGGTACGACAGATAACCGTCATCGCCCCATGTGCGCTCATTGGTAAATTCGTCAAGAAATTCGCGGAGACCCGGAATGACGCCGACATGTGCTTTCTTGACGTAGAAGTAAAGCGGGCGCGAGATGGGATAGCGGGCTACAGCAATCGAATCGAAGTCGGGACCTTCCCCGTCAACGATTGCCGCTTTGACCTTCTCCGCGTTCTGATCCAGGAAACTGAAGCCGAGAATGCCGAACGCGCCCGGACTTGCCTGCAGCTTCTGCACGATCAGGTTATCGTTTTCCCCGGCCTCCACGTACCGCCCGTCTTCCCGCAGGGTATGGCACACGGCCCGAAAGCGTCCCGGGTCGGTCTCCGCAAGCGCGTCCAGCCATGGACTGTCCCGACAGCCGGATTCCATCACCAGCGCGACGAACGCATCCCGGGTTCCGGAGGTGGGCGGAGGACCGAAGACTTCGATGGGCAGATCCGGGAGGGTCGGGCTGACGTCAACCCAACGGGTGTGTGGATTGTCGATTAACTCGCCCGGCTGACCTCCGGGAATGCGTCGGGCCAGTGCCAGGTAAAGATCCCGACGACTGATATCGAGTTCAGGCGATGACGACGCATTTGCGATCACGATACCGTCGTAGCCGATCATGACCTCCACAATCTCATCGACGCCATTTCGCTCGCAACGTGCCAGCTCGGTCGTCGTGATTTGCCGCGAGGAATTGACGATATCCGGATAGGCCATGCCCAAACCGTCGCAGAACAGCTTCATGCCGCCGCCCGATCCCGTCGATTCGACTTTCGGGGTTCGGTACTGACTGCTGCGACCGAACCGTTCCGCAACGACCGTGGAAAACGGATAGACAGTCGACGAGCCCACGACATAAACGTAGTCGCGCGCAAGCTGCGCCTGAGCGACAGAGCTGGCAAGCAGCGAGAGAATCGTGCTTGCGAGTGCGGCAACAACTGTGTTCTGCTCTCGCTTCAACTGGTTGTCCATGCTTTGTGACACCGCCACAGTAATCCTAACGTGTTACCAACTGATTTCACCATGCCCGATGACGTATCTGCCGGCTGCGATCCGGCCCTGCTTGAGCTTCTCGAAACGCTCGTAAAGAAACCTTCGGTCACCCCGGATGACGCAGGGTGCCAGGCCTTGATCGCAACAGAACTCGTGGCCCTCGGCTTCACCTGTGAATCGATGCCGTTTGGTGAAGTCACCAACCTTTGGGCGCGCCGGGGCACAGCGGGGCCGGTGTTTTGCTTTGCCGGTCATACCGATGTAGTACCGCCTGGCGCCGATGAGTTGTGGTCCAGCGATCCGTTCACTCCGACGGTGCGTGATGGCTGCCTCTACGGCAGGGGCGCGGCGGATATGAAGGGTAGTATTGCGGCCTTCCTCGTCGCGCTGCGCCGCTTTCTTGAGGCGCATGCCGATCACGACGGCAGCATCGCGCTGTTGATTACCAGTGACGAGGAAGGACGCGCTCGTGAGGGAACCCTCAAGGTCATTGAAGCGCTCACTGAACGGAACGAAATGATCGACTGGTGCATCGTGGGTGAACCGTCCAGCCATCGGCATGTCGGCGATGTCGTACGTATCGGACGGCGCGGCTCACTGTCCGGGCAGCTCACCGTGGCTGGCATTCAGGGGCACGTCGCCTACCCTCATCTGGCCGACAACCCGATTCGCAGATTCGCCCCGGCACTCGCCGATTTGCATTCGGTCGAGTGGGACACGGGCAACGACCACTTTCCGCCAACCAGTTTTCAGGTTGTGCGAATTGCGTCCGACGCCGGAGCCGTCAACGTGATTCCGGGCGAGCTGCAGGCTCGATTCAATTTTCGATACTCCACGGTATGGCATCACGAAAGCCTCCGACGCCGCGTCCACGAAATGCTGGACGCACACGAGATGGACTATCAGATCGACTGGCATTTGTCCGGCGAGCCGTTTTTGACACAGCCGGGCGAACTCATTGACGCGGTCTCGGAGACCGTCGAGACAGTCACTGGCAGTGCGCCCGAGCTGTCCACCGGTGGGGGCACATCAGATGGGCGCTTCATCTCGCCGAGCGGCGCGGATGTGGTTGAGCTGGGCCCCGTGAACGCGTCGATCCACAAGGTCGACGAACACGTCCGCCTTGCAGACCTCGATCAATTGACGGACATGTACGAAGGGATTATGCGGCGGCTGCTGACCTGACGGCGGGCTTGCGCACGACGTTGTTCCAGATGCCCACCGCACCGAGTGCGGTGACGGAAATCAATACCCAGGCAGGCATTGAAAGGCCGAGAAAGCTCCAGTCAACGGTCGCGCACTCACCTGAGCCCGTAAAGATCATTGCCAGAGCATCGCTAAGCGGAAAGCTGTCGATGATGTAACCGAACCCGGGTCCGCAAGCGGGGACCTTCTCGGGTGGCAGGCTCTGCAGCCACACATGGCGTCCCGCCACGCCGATGCCAGCGAGCGCTGCAACGAGCATACCGCCGCCGTACACCGCGCGGCCGGTTTTGCCCGACGGATTGTGCAGAGCGGCCAGCAGGAAGAAGACTCCGAGTCCGATCACCGCCATGCGCTGAAAGACACACAGCGGACACGGCTCCATGTAAAGCTGATACTCAGCGTAGAGCGCATAACCCATCATGCCGCTGCACGCGAGAAACCCGAGCAGGTTGATTACTCTGGGTCCGGGTAGTCGGGCAGAGACTCCGCCCTTCAGGTCTTCAGCCGTCGTCGCCATCCGATTCCGTATGCCGCACGTCGCGGCCCTCCACCATGTAGATTACGTACTCACAAATGTTCTTCGCATGATCGCCGATGCGTTCGAGCGACCGCGCCACCCACATGACGTTCATAACCCGCTTGATGCTGCGCGGGTCTTCCATCATGAACGTGATCCCCTGGCGCACGATTGTTTCGTACTCCTGGTCCACTTCTTCGTCTTCGATCACGACCGCGTTGGCTGCGCTGACGTCGAGGCGCGCGTACGCGTTCATCGCGTCGCGAGTCATCTGCATGACGTGATTGCCGAGACTCTTCAGCTCCCGATACGAATCGCTAGGTCGATCCATTGCTGCAAGCTTTGATGCCAGAAAACCGATTTTTTCAGCTTCGTCACCGATCCGCTCGAGATCGGTAATCGTCTTGATAATTGCGACGATCAGTCGAAGGTCGCTGGCAGCCGGCGAACGAGTTGCCAACAAGCGATTGCAGTCCTCGTCAATCGCAACCTCGATGCGATTGACCTTGTAATCGTCCCGGGCCACCTGCAGGCCCAGTTCGCTGTCGCCGGTCACAATGGCGGAGATTGCGTTGGCGAGCTGGGTCTCAACCAGCCCACCCATCGTCATCACCTTGTGACGCAGGTTCTCGAGATCTGCGTTGTAGCGTCGCGAGATATGATCGGATATGTCGGTTGACTGCATACGTGCAGCTCCGTGGCTATGACGAGACCTTGAACGAATGCGCTGACGAGGGCAAGCGATCTGCCCCCGAAACAGTCATTCAGCCCGAAAGTGCAGTTAGTTCGTCAGGCGTTTCCAGAACCCGGCTCGCCGGGAATCGACAGGTAAAGGTACTGCCTTCTCCGACCGAGCTTTCGATGGACAGTTCCGCGTCGTGCCGGCTGAGCGCGTACTTGACGATGGCGAGACCCAAACCGACACCGCCTTCGGCACGTGAACGACCCTTATCGACCCGGAAGAAGCGCTCGGTCAACCGCGGAATGTGCTCCTCTGCAATGCCCTCACCGGTATCGACGACCGACAGAATCGCGTCATCGCCGTCGCGGACCCAGTCGATCGTTACGGACCCGGCCGACGGCGTATGTCGAACCGCATTCGACACGAGGTTGCGGATCACAGACTCAATGTCGGTCTGACTACCCCGAAGATGCACGTCGGTGGTCAGATTGCAGTCGATGCGCGGAACGCCTATCTGATCCTCGTAGCTTCGACGTACGGTATTGATGAGTGCCGGTACATCGACGTCGACATCAGTAGGAGCGGCGCCGGCTGTCTCCAGTCGTGACAGCTCGATCAGTTCAGATACGACATTGGTCATCCGCGAAGCCTGGACCTGCATTTGCGACAGCGGCCTCACCCACTCATCCGGCACAGACGTATCCGTGGCCAAGGCATCAAGGTAACCACTGATCACGGTGAGCGGAGAGCGCAGCTCGTGCGACGCGTTTGCGACGAAGTCACGACGCATCTTGTTCAGACGTACACGATCAGTAACGTCGCGGATCAGGAGTAGTTGTTGATCCTGTCCGTAGGGAACGAGCCGGCAGTACAGCCAATCACCGTCACGAATGGGTGACGCAATCTCTACACCGTCGTTGTAATTCTCGCTTTGCAGATACGCGCCGAACTCGGGGGCACGAAGAATGTTGTTGACACGCTGACCACGATCCAGACGCGGGTCGAAGCCGACGAGTTCCTGCGCAGCCGGGTTACACATCATGATCTCGAACTTGTTGTCGAGAATGATTGCACCGTCGGGCATGGCGCTGGTCGACTTGCGGACTTCCTTGAGCAGTCGCCGGTAGCGCTTCTTGTGTTTCTGACTACGGACACGCAGCTTGTCGATGCGCGAGAACGCCTGCGACCAGAATTCGCTACCGTAGCGAACCGAATCAAAGTTTCCGGTGCGCACGGCCCGGTCGAAAACAAACATTAACCGGACCTGCCAGATCAGCGCCGCGAGGGCCGCGACCAGCAGACCAAGCTCGGGCCGTCCGTACAACCATCCGAGAAACGCGCCGCCGCACAGTAGAAGTAGTAACCCGATGATCAGCTTGCGGCGCGCGTCTGACATCAATGTCCTTTGGTAGAGAACCTGTAGCCGGCGCCCCGAACCGTCTGGATGTACTCGTCAGCGGCGCTGTCGGACAGCGCCTTGCGCAAACGTCGAACGTGGACATCTACCGTCCGCTCCTCGACGTACACGTTTGCCCCCCAGACACGGTCGAGCAGCTGCGTGCGACTGTAGACGCGGTCAGGATGCGTCATGAAAAACTTCAGCAGTCGGTACTCGGTAGGACCAAGCTGGATGCCGTTGCCGGCTGCGCTGACACGGTGTCCGGCCGGATCCAGTTCGAGGATGCCGGCCTTGATGATGTCCCCTCCGGAGGACTTGCTGCGCCTCAGCACCGCCTGAATTCGCGCAACCAGTTCCTTGGGTGAAAACGGCTTTGTGACGTAGTCGTCAGCCCCACCCTCGAGACCGGAGACCTTGTCGTACTCATCGGCGCGCGCCGTCAACATGATCACGGCGAGGTCTTCATGCTCGTTGTCGCGCTTCAGCATGCGGGTAAGCTCGAGCCCGCTCATATCCGGCAGCATCCAGTCGATCAGGGCCAGGTCGGGACGTTCGTCGGCAAGCAACTCCCGGGCGCGGCGGCAATCCTCAGCTTCGACGGTTTCGTAACCGGCTCGCGTCAGATGAAATGCGATCATCTCGCGAATCGGAGCTTCGTCCTCCACAATCAGGATCTTGTTCGCTGCCATAGGGGTCACTGCCTCGCGCGTGAGTAGCCGCGCCGGACGGCGCGAAGTGGCTCGAATTACAGCAGGGGTATTTTACAGTTCTGTTAAGAGATACACCGCTTTTTTTTCGCGCGGCGCACACACGCAGGGAATCTAGGCGCGTGTCGGCACGCTGGCAACCTTGCTGCGAACGTAGGCGGGAACCACGTCCTCGGCTGCGATAAGGTCCCCGACGGAGATTTTTGCCTCACCGCAACGAAGCAGGTAATCCGCACGGGGGCAGCGAAGCTCCTCGAACCATTCAGCACCGCCAGCCAGCCCGCCGGCCAGTGACGGGTAGCGATGCCACCCACCTCCGGCATAAGCGACACCAGTGCCTTCAGCCGGCGCCGGTGCCTCGTCGGCCGAGTGCAGCTCAATCTCGCCGAGCGGCAGCGGTAAATCGTCCGAACCGCGTTCGTACTGTCCGAGATACACTTCGTGCATACGCGCGTCCTGCGTGACGATTGCCTTGGAAGCGGTCGTCGTTGCAAATACTTCGGCCGCAATAGCCTCCAGGGACGAAACAACGGCGACTCTTAGCCCAGCCGCAAACGCCAGCCCCTGCGCGACGGAGGTCGCAATCCGGACGCCAATAAAAGAGCCCGGCCCGTTGCCCAGTACTATTGCATCGAGGTCGGTTGCCCGAAGACCCTGCGACTCCAGCAACTCGCGAATCATCGGCATGAGTATTCGCGTGTGCGCACGCGGCTCGACGACGTGTCGCAGGTCTGTTGTGGCGTCAACGGTCAACGCGACCGAACAGGCATCCGTCGAGGTGTCCAGGGCCAGCAGATTCACACGACCCGTTCCTGTTCTTCCGGTTGTCCCTGTTCGTGACGCAGCAGGAATTTCCTGGCGTCGGAAAAACGATCGGTCACCGCCATCGGCTCCAGGCACTCGAGAAACAGCCGCCCGTAGGATTTGCCCCGGACACGGGGATCGCAAATCACCACGATCCCGTAGTCGGTCGCGTCGCGCAATAACCGGCCGGCCCCCTGCTTCAGCGCGAGGGCCGCAACGGGTAACTGGTGCCCGGTGAAGCCGTTGCCACCACGTCGCCGAATGAACTCCAGCCGCGCCATCATTAACGGGTCGGACGGCGACGCAAACGGCAGCTTGTCGATGGCCACCACGGTCAGTGCGCGCCCACGGACGTCTATACCCTCCCAGAAGCTGCCCGTGCCGAGCAGCACGGCATTGCCGAGCTCGCGGAAGCGGCGCACCAGATCATCCCGGGGCGAGTCGCCCTGCACGAGGAGCGGCCGACCGCGCAGCGACCGCGGACGTTTGCGGAGCTCCGCGCGCGCCGCGTTCAGGGCGCGGTGGCTGGTAAACAGACAGAACATTCCACCGGAGGTGGCATCCAGAAGCGGCAAGACCGCATCAAGCACTGCCTCGGTGTGGGCGGAGTCCGAAGGGCTCGGAAGCCCGGGTGGCAGATAGACCAGGCCCCGTTCAGCCAGTCGGTACGGGCTGGGAAAAGTTACGCCGCGCGCTCCGTCGAGTCCCATCCGTTGTGTGAAGTGGCCGAAGTCCTCGCCGACGGCAAGCGTTGCCGACGTAAACACCCAAGCCTGGTGGCCTGCGGCAAACACAGTGCTCAGGTTGTTCGCCACATCCAGCGGCGTTAGGTGCAGACGAAGGCTACGAGCTCTGACATCGATCCAGCGAAGCCCGTCCCACGCATCGTCCCCAGTAATGTTGGCGAGACGTCCAGCGACCGTCAGCAACTGCTCGTAGAGCTTTTCAACGTCGAGCGACGCGTCAGCCATCGACTCTAGTGCCTGACAAACGCTGGCCATCGCGGCTCGCAGTTCCGCTATCGGCGCGTCGAAATCGGCGGCCAACGGTCCCATTTCATGCCGTCCCTCATACCGCGGCGCGGCCGCACGCAGCTGACGCACGGCGTATTGCAATCGATCCAGTCGTCGCTGCGTTTCGGCCTCTCCTGCCGGAAGGGTCGCCGCACGCGCCTCATCGACCAGACGTTCCAGTTCCCGCGTACCAACGCTTTGGCCGAAAAACTGGGTCGCCAGGTCCGGTATCTGATGCGCTTCGTCGACGATAACGACGTCAGCTCCCGGCAGAAACTCGACAAAACCTTCTTCTTTCAACGCCAGGTCGGCGAGCAGCAGGTGATGATTGACGACGACGAGGTCGGCTTCCTGGGCAGCGCGCCGCGCACGAACCACGTGGCATTCTTTATATAAGGGGCATTTCTGGCCGAGGCAGTTGTCCGCCGTCGATGTGACCAGCGGCCAAACCCGCGAATCTTCCGGCACGTCGGTCAATTCGGCCTTATCGCCCGTCTCGGTGCGATGCCGCCACGCCCGGACCGTCTCCAGATGATCCGCCACGCGTTCGTCGCCGGCACTTGCGGCATCGAGCCGCTCCAGACACAGGTAGTTGGCCCGCCCTTTCAGCAACGCCGTAGTAACCGGTCGCCCTGTCGAGCTGCACACCAGCGGCAGGTCGCGATGGTACAGCTGATCCTGCAGCGCCTTGGTGCCGGTCGATATGATCGTCCGCCGACCGCTGAGCAACGCCGGAATCAGATAAGCAAAGGTCTTGCCGGTGCCTGTGCCCGCCTCGACGACCAGGCGTTCTTCGTTCTCGATCGCGTCAGCGACAGCCTCGGCCATCCACGCCTGCCCTGCGCGCGGCTGGAACCCGGGCAACGTCGTTCGCAAGGGACTCTCAGACCCGAAATAGGTAGCCAGTTCTGACATGGCGCGACTATAACCGAATCACTGCCTCCCACGGTGCTCCGTAAGATCCCGACTTCTTGAACATTGACCCGGCCTGGAAACCAGGGCCGAGGGAGCTAGCGACCGGTGACTCGCTTCAGCAGAGCCTGGTGGCCACGCAAGGAAATGCGCAAGAACGGACCGGCGGCGGTGTAGCGGGCAGCGGCAAAATCGTCGTCGCGGAATCCGCTCAGGTTGTAGCCGACGCTGATCCACATGTCGTCGCTTAACGCGTAGCCCAGGGCAAGGCCGGTGCCGTAGTCCGCCGTACCCGCGCGGTGCGATTGGTAGACACTCGCCTGGGCGGAGATCTCCCAGCGATCGGCGAAGCCGCGTCGATAATCGACGCCGAACAGGTCGCTGTAACCATCGACCGTCAGACTGTCGAAATCGCTGCGAACAAACTTCGCCGCATACTGCAGCGACAGTTGGCTGTTTGCGGAAATACGCCGATTCAGATTGAAATTGCTGACGATGCGCCAGCTCGTATCGTCGGCGACAGTCGTCGTCCGTTCCTCAATACCGAGATCCACCTGATGGAAGAGCGTCCAAGGACTCTCCGCCGGACGTCGCGCCCAGCCAAAGCGCAGCTCGGCCGCCAGCGCTTCGGCGCCATCATCCCGCTCACTGCTGAACACCGTCATTCCGGCCGACAGCCCGTGACCCATCGCAGGCTCCCTGAACCACCCAGACAGGAAGCTCGTGCGCTGCTCGCGATCAGCGTGCCTGTGCTCGATGCGCGTATTGATGCTCCAGTCGTCCGACTGATACAACGCGCCCAGATAACCGGCCATGAAGTCATCGTTCAGAGTGCCGCTGGCCAGATCGCGATCTTCGTCAAACACCCGCAGCCCTGGATCCCGAAGAGTGTTCGTCTGGTCCAGACCGATGTCGAACACCCAGCGCTCGTTCAGCTGGAATCCCTGGACGAATCCAAGATTGGAGTACAGACGCGGACCAAACTCCGTCATCTCGTTGCTGAAGGAACTCGTGAAGTTGGCGCGGCTCCAGGGACTGGCACGAACGCCAAGGCGGGTGAGTTCCGAATCGAGATCTCGGCCCTCTGCGTTTTCATATTCGAGGTAAAGATTCACCTCGGGAAGGATTTCGTAGTCGACGCCGAATACGTAGCTGGCCGGGTAATCCGCACTTTCGGCGTCACCGCTGAGGCTCAGGCTACCGTTCGCGCGCACGCTGAGAGCGCTCTCGAACAACCGTCGGGACACGCCGGCGTCGATAACATTGCTGGTGCGCTGCTCACCGTCCGCGAAGGTATCCTCGGCAAACACATACCCGACGTTCGCAGACAGCACATTGGTCTGGTATTGAACATCGGCCTGCGCTGTCAGTCTGTCAGCGCCGGACTCGAGGTTGTCGAGGCGAGACAGCTCAGTGTGCAGTGTGACGTCGGAGCTCATCGCATAACGGCCATCCAGCTCAAGTTTGCGGATTCCGCTTTCCGCGGCCGACTGCAGACCGAGCCCGTAGGTCTGATCGGTTTCGCGCAGCTCCGCACGCAAATCGAGCTTCTCACTGCGATGTTCGACGACGAGGAGTTTCGCGTTCCCCTCTTCGGCACCGGACGATGTTTCGCGCTCGCTGGCCGCGATCTCCGCACGCACGAGCGTTTTGTCCGTGGCCTGCCAGCGCAGGTCTGTGCCGACGAGTTCGCCACCGCGCAGCTGCTGATCTTCGCTGATTGCGGTGACGCCCAACTCCAGTCGTCGGTCCGATGAGTGCATCGCGACGCGACCGCCGGCGGTCACTTCATCGCCGCCTGAGCCGCGGACTTCGTACTCGGCAATAATGTAGAGCGGGTTCAGCGACTCATCGCGACTCGGAACAGGCTGTTTGAAGTAGATCGTGCCGTCGAGCGGGTCCAGGTTGTAGTCGAGGAATCGGCTCAGAGAACGCGTTTCAACCACCTCGGCCTGGTCGAAACGATCGCGCGTCTCGATACGAATCGATTCGCTTAGCGCGACGATGGGTCCCTGCGACAGCCGATACAGTCCCGACGTGCCGTCGCCGCGAATCTCATCGCGAACAAACGTCTGGTCGCTCTCACTGGCGAAGACCTTGTAGCTGAAGTTTTGCCCCGCGAATTCGCTGCGGAGCCCGTTCATACGCCGCTCGTAACGGGCCAGCTCGGCGGTGTTCAATCCGGTCGCGTAGTCGCCAAACAGCGCATTGAACTGACCGCGCTCAAGCTTCACGTAAAGCTTGCGCTGACTCGCAGCCTCGAACCGCTGCTCGGTGTTGTCGCCGTACAGCGTATAGAAAGCGTTGGGATCAATCTCAGTCGCGAAACCATTACGTGTTTGCTGGCGGTCACGCGCGCTGTCATAGGCAAGCGTCAACAGGTACTCACCCTTGATGCTGCCCTTGGCGAAGAACGCGAGCCTGCCGTCGTCGAAGTAGCCGTCTTCGAGTCCGGCCGGGGCGGCGTTGTTGCTTAAGGTGTTGTAGCCGACCGTGCCCTCACCAAAGCCGACCAGAATCCATTCGCGGGCCTCCGGTTTGAGCCACGCCTTAATTTCCTGTTCCCGCTGGGCCTCCAGACTCATCCTGACAGTGACCTCGCCGGACGTTGTCGTGGGCTCGAGCTCCAGGTACGCGATGCCGTCGTCACCGACGGTAAAGAGCGGCTCCCGCTTGGTGATCTGCACAAGCTTGTTCTGACGTTCGTCCTGAACCGCCCACCACGATCGATACGGCGCATCGACGGCAAAACTACCGACGCTCGAGTGACGTGCGGGCTGACCGAATCGATCGAACATGCGCAGCGCGAGCACCGGACGGGTTCGACCGTCTGCTACAAGCAGGGAAGCCTCGCCGTCGAACTCCGCACGGACGGGTATGCCGGCGAAATGCACAACGCGTGTCAGTCGCTCTGCCACCAATCCGTTTTCACCGATGATGTCAGCGACAAGCTGGTTGCTGCCCTCGAGTAATGGCACGCCCGCCCAGCGGCTGACCGTAATCCCGCCGTCGGCCGTAGTCTCTTTGCCGATAAACTGAACCGGATCCACTTCGAGTCCGTTCGCGAACAGGGCGATCGTCTGATTCGGCGCGTGCTTGATCGAGATTTGCAGTGCCGGAATGGCCGGCCTGAAGCCGTCTTCCGGCAGTACCCAGTCAACACCCGGCGTCAAGGTCGCCATTGACGGCTCTTCCTGAACGGGTGGCGTCAGGTGCGCTTCGAGCGCGGCCTCGTCGAGAAGCTGCGCCTGGGCCGCAGATTCAGCGGGGTTGGCGCCGCGAGTCTCGGCCACCAGCGTGCCGCTCGATCCGTTGGGAACATCGACGAACGACTGCTGACCCGGACGCATGCCCGCCAGTACAAGCTCGACCCGACGATTTTGCTGACGCCCCTCAGTCGACTCGTTCGACGCGATCGGGTCATCGGGACCGCGACCTTCCACCATGAGTTCGTCGGCGGGCACGCCAAGAGCGTGAGCAATGTATTCGGCGGCGGAACGGGCGCGTGCTTCTGACAGTACATAGTTGTCCGCGAACACCTTCCGGCTGCGGGCGGAGATACGAGTGCTGTCACTGTGACCGATCGCAGTGATCCGAATGTCCCGCACGCCGGACCATGCATCGATCAGCGTGTCGAGTGCGTCACGATCGGCGGGCGACAGCTCGGCCGACAGGATGCCAAATGTCAGGTTGAGGACATAACCGGTGTTCTCCCACGTTGCCGCTTCGCGCCTGACCAGCGTTTCGGCGATCGGGGTCCGCTGCGTTTCCGAGCCACCGGTTCGGAACTGGGCGATCGCACGGGTCGAGAGATCGCCGGTCACAGTCGGATCGATGTCGGCGTAGAACTGAATCTGTTCGGACCAGTTGCCTGATCGATCTCCAAGCTCGATCGTCATCGCCTGACCGGTAAGCCGTGGCTCATCTGCACTCTCTCGTCCGATTTCGATCGTCTGATTCGCGTAGGTAATGCCCTCCGGTAACATGACGGTGACGCGGAGCCCGTCAACCGGTACGGCACCCGAACCGGACAGATCGATTCGATACTCGACGCGATCCCGCGTATCGGTCCCGCGCGTCTGCATTGCGATGTCCACGGTGCCTTCGGCCGGGGCCTTTCTGGTCAGGTAGAAGTCAGCGCGTTGCAGCGCACCGCGACTGAGTTCCACGAACTGCGAATCGCCGCGCCCGGCAAATCTTGGATTGGCGTTGCAACCGACAACGTCAAGGTAGTCCGGAATTGTCATCGGGTCGAGCTGCGCAACGTGTGTTCCCGGTTGCAACCCTTCGAAATGGAATCGGCCGCCGGCGTCCGTTACGGCATACCTGCCGTCTTCGAGATACACACGCACACCTGCGACGCCCTGATCCTCGGCAAACGAGCTGAGCGCACAGCTGCCTTCAACCACCCGGCCGACGAGCGTGCTTGTAGAACGGAACAGATCTTCGGTCAGCCGAATCGTCGCCGATGCTTCGTTGGATGCGATGCCACCGGCCGCTACTGCGGTTGCGGTGTTGCGGAGCGAATCTCCGGCATTGCCGGCGACGATCTCCAGGACGTAGCTCAGTGACGTCTGCTGTCCGGGCGACAGATCGCCAAGATCGAAGGTCAGGGTGTTACCCGTGCCGCTTTCCGGATCGACTATAGGCGCGCCGTCGCGAGTCGCGCTGCCTTCGACGAAACGCGTGCCCGCCGGCAGTGCGTCGAGGACGCGGACAGCAAGCGCAGGATCCAGGGTCGAACCGTTCCCGACACTAACGTCGTATCGAACGAAGTCACCCGGTGCGGCGCTGCTCGCCAGCGACGACTTCTGCACAAACAGGGACACGTCCTGAGAGTCGAGCGGGAAGTCGATCGATAGCGGACCGGAGACCGGCTGAGTGAAGGTGTTTCCAAACGATCCTGCAGACAAAAGATACGGTGAGCCAGGAAGCGACTGCAGATCATTCTCTGTGAACCGTGTCGGCGCGATGTAGCCATCCGGCGATTCGACGACGAGCCGATACTCGCCAGCCGGAACGGTCGGGAACCGGAAACGGCCGCTCGCAAACTCGTAGCTCTGCCCGCTGGCATCGGTGACCTGGCCACCGGACACAATTTCGTGCGGGAATGCGCTGATGCCATCGTTACCGGTGACGGCGGCAGGCGCACCGCTTACCGCGTCGATCAGCGCGATGCGGACGCCGTCAACCGGTGATCCGCTGCGACTGTCGAATGTGACTCCCGACGGATCGAGCATCGCGGTATCGGCCGACCGATCAGCACCATCCTGCGGATCAACGTACCCGACTTCCAGCAACGAATCAGGCCGCCCTTGCAGGATGCAGTCATTGCTCACTGCCCCGCCGTTCGCACTCGGGAGATAGCCTGTGAAGACGCCGGTATTCGGTCCCGTCTCAGTAAGCCTCAGCACTTCGGAGTCACCGGACTCGGCTATGCTCAGAGTGACTTCCGCAACGTCGACCGTCTGATAGTCGATGTTCTGGTCTGCGTCAGCGAGCCGAACAATGATTGCCTCGCCAAGATTGTAGGAGGGTGCCGGTGAGAATTCGTACGGCGTTAAACCGTCGATAGCCGTGGTGCCGGAAATCCCGCCGATGGCCTGCGCTGAGGATGCGCCAGATGAAGGACAACTCGCAGGCCCGATTCGTTGGCCGTTGGCGTTGTCAATGCCCGTGACGCGTAAGAGCTCCACGGCGGCCTGTGATCGGACGACGGTTGTGGTTACCGAAACTTCATTACTGGCGACGACCGTTGGCTGTGCCGATACCGGACCGTGCGACACAAAGGCGCGATTGACGATCTGAACGCCGGGCGGTGTCTGGGCGTGGACCGGATCGACGCCAAGCAGCGCCGCGATGAACAATAGTGAGGCACGAACGCAGGACGAACGAAGCCACGGGCTGCCCGAATGGGCAGCCCGTGGCTGGCAATCCCTGCCAAAGCCTCGGAGCACCGAAAAAACTTAAGGGTGCTTAATTGATGGTGACGCGGAAGCGGACGACAGCCTGGCTCGCTGAGCCGCTGATCGTGCCACCCAACGTCATGTTCGGCGGAATAATCCGAATTTCGTCACCGGATACCGGACTGAACAGCCCGCAACCGTCGCCATCGTTGTCATCCGTATCCAGCGTACATGTCGGATACGTGAAGCCGCCCAGAGCGATATCAGCATCGTCCGGAGTTCCGCCCGTACCGCCGCTGTAGTCGCCGAGGTCAAGCGTAACGAGCCCCAAGTCGATCGGATCGATAACGCCGACGCTCGTTGCATCCTGCGCACCGTTGTTGGTCACCGTGATGGTGTACTCAACCACAGCGCCCGGAATAGCCTTGTCATTCGAGGCGCTGAAGAAATCGTCGAGAACCGCTGACGTTTTCGTCACCGTCACGTCCGCTGCAGAGATCGCGTAGCTGTGCGTCTGGACTTCCGTACCACCCGCACTGGCGAAAACGACCTGGACAGTGGCCGCGTCGTCAGCATCGCCGGCGTCGTCCGTGGTCACAGCACCAAGGCTGCCGGAGGCACCAGCATCGTGCGCAGTTGCCGTCAGCTCGACGTTGGCGAAATCACCGTTCTGCAGGCCGCTGACGGGCACATTCGCAACGACGAAAACACGTACTGAGTTAGAACCGGACGTCGCCGGCAGCTCATCGACGAAATCCGGTTCAGCCGGGTCGAACAGGCCGTCGTCGTCGTCATCCCAGGACACGCGGGGCGGGTTTTCGACGTTGACCGTATCGGCGTCGCCACCGAAGACGATCTCACCGCCTGTCAGGTTGATGGCGCTCAGGTCCACGTCCTGCGGCGCGTTGCCGAGGTTGGTGATGGTGAATTCGACCACCGCGTTCGTCTGCCCCGGCGTCGCCACCGTGGCGGTGCCGACGCGGACAATCTCCAGCTGTACGCGTTGGTCGACAAAGAATGATGTCGGGTCCGAGCTCACCGCCGTCTGCGCGACGCTGCCTACCTCGAACGTAGCCGTGGCCGTGTTGGTCACCTCCGTACCTGCCGGGGTACCAACAGCGAATGCGTGCTGCGCAAACAGCAGGCACAGTGCCGCGGGGAATAGTCGCATCGTGCGACTGACGTTGTTGCTAACCGTGTTCATTACGGTGCTCCTTGCTTCATTGCGTGGATTGACTCCGGCAATCATTGCCGGGCAGGTACTTACCTGGCAGCCGAGACGCTCCCTGCGAGGCGTCACGGCTGGCCGTCATGACGACGACCTGCCAGTACTACTTGATGAATTCAGTTGAGTCGGGCGCGGAACGTCGCTGTACCGGTTTCCCCGGGCATCAGTGCCGCGGTGAGAACCCAGCGAATGTGCGTGAACTCGTCGGGGTCCGCCTGACGAACATTGCCTTCGTCAGATACGGTCAATTCTGCGGCCTGCGCAAAGCTCACGCCGCCGTCGACAGAAAACTGCACGCGGGTGCCATCACCTGCTGCTGTACCGTCGACATAGGTCAGCTCGGCCGGCAGCGGGTTCGTTATCACCACGTTGTCTGCAACCTCGTCGCTGGTGTTGGCGAACGTAACGGTGTAAATCACCTCTTCACCCGGAAGAACCGTTTCCGCATTGACGAGCTCAACGCGCTCGGTGCCATCTTCGGCGGTGATCACGTCTTCCTTTTGCACGTCCGTGCGTATCTCGAGCTGGCTTTGCGCACTTGCGTTCATTGCCAGACTCAGCAGCAGAGCTGCCAACGTTGTCTGTAGGTATCTGATGGTCATCGTTTGACTCCTCCTGAGGATCGCTCTGGTCAATTGATCGTTACCTGGAAGCGGACGGTCTGCGTGCCGGTCGCCTGGTCCAGATCGCCGAGGCGAACGACGATCTCGTCGCCGCCTGCGGTTGAGTATTCGCCTGCGTCGCCGTCCGCCAGGTCGCTTAAGGGCGTACCGTTAAGTTCAAGACTCGAAGGCACGTAGGTCGTGTCGGCAGGCAACGGGTCAGAAAAAATGCTGCTCTCGGCAACGCCGTTACCGACGACGTCAACGTCGATGCTGTAAGTCAACGTCGCGCCCGGCATCGGTGACGTGCCGCCGTCCGGGTCGGTGACGGCGACGGATTTCACGACGCTCAGCAAAACGCCGTTGACGAAGTAGTCACCACTGGACACCCCGATGCCACCGCTGCTGCCAATCAGAGCATTGACACCGCCATCCCCGGCATCAGGAATCACGGTGCCGCGAATTCCGGTCCCTGTCGTCGAAGCGGCACGCAACTGGCTGCGACCGATCTGGCCATTGCTGGCGTCACCCGGGATGTCATTCAGAACCAGGAGCGATACGCTCTCGTCCGCGGCCAGTACAGGCTCGTTTACACCGACGGCGTAGGCGACATCGCCGACGTTTAGGTCACCGCTCTCGTCGCTGTCGAAGAAGATTCCTGGAGTTGCCGCGACGGGGTTGAAGTCGTCGCCCATGACGGCGCTGTCGACAACAAGTCGAAACGACTCATTGCCGTTGCCGGTGTTCGTCAATCGGAACAGCAGTGCCTGACCAGTGTCACCTGCAGAAACCAGCACCTGCGATGTGAGCGCGACCACCGTTGCATCGATGATTTCGTCGACGATGATCGTGACCGGATTCGAGTCTGCGCTTTGCCGTACTCCCGCGATGTCGTACTCGGCCTGCGCTGTCGTGTCGATGACCGTACCTGCAGGCGTACCGACAGCGAAAGCTGCGGATGGCAGTCCGGCGAGCGACAGGGCAGTTGTCGAGATTGCGAGGCGTCGCACGGTTGTGCCGGAGCACAGCGTCCACGATGCCCGCTTGGGGATCGAGATTGGCAAGGATCATTCCTTCGAATCGGCGGGGCTGAATCGCCCGGTGTGGGCGCTTCAGGATGGCCGCGTTGACCGCTTCTTTGCGGGACGGTCCGAAGGGTGAACGAATCGACTCGAACTTGCTGAAAAACGGCGGTATTTCGACAGGAACTGTGAGAATTTTCACAGTTTTACCGTGAAGCGGATCACATCCGGAATCGCACGAACGACGGGCGCGGCGGCGGCGAATGTCGCCAGGCAACGACGTAGCTTATGTCAGTTTCAAAAAGGACCGCAGAAACGCGTCTTCAGACGGTCGACGAGGTACGTTCAAGCCCCATCTTTTTCATCCGCGAGCGTAACGTACTGGGCGGTAATCCCAGCCGTGCAGCGGCGCCGTCGGAACCTGCGATTTTCCATCGACACGCGTCAAGAACCATCCGTATGTGATCGCGTTCGGCGGAGTAGAGATCCTGCACCGACGCTGCCGCATTCGGCGGCGGTGAGCCGATCGACGACGACGGCGCAAGCCCGGACGCCTGCAGGACTGAGCCCTGCGACGCGATGATGGCGCGCTGAATGACGGCTTCGAGCTCGCGAACATTGCCGGGCCACTGCCGTGACTCCAGCTCATCGAGGAAGCCACGCGAGATGGAGGTGATTTCTTTCCCGAGCCTCCGCGCGTGCACGTTTACGAAGTGCTGAGCGAGCAGCGGAATGTCGCCTATACGTTCCCGCAACGGAGGCACTTCGAGCATGAAGGTGTTGATTCGGTAGTAGAGATCGGACCGGAAGTCACCGCTTGCGATCGCTTGCTCGAGAGGACGATTGGTTGCGGCAATGATTCGAACGTCGACATGCAAGGACTGGGTGCCGCCAACGCGCTGGTACTCGCCGTCCTGCAGCACACGCAGCAGCTTGGCCTGCAGGGACGGCGGAATCTCGCCGATTTCGTCGAGGAACAGCGTTCCGCCGTCGGCCAGTTCGAAGCGACCGGGCTTCCGTTGTCCTGCCCCCGTGAAAGCGCCCTTCTCGTGTCCAAAGAGTTCACTCTCGACGAGGCTGGCTGGGAGCGCTGCGCAATTCACCTTGATGAGCGGTCGATCCTTGCGGGAACTGCTTTCATGTACGGCGCGGCCGATCAGCTCCTTGCCGGTGCCTGTCTCGCCCTGAATCAGGACAGGCATGTCGGTCGCGGCGACCTGGGTTACCTTGGCCAGACACGCCTGCAATGCAAAGCTCTCGCCGACCAGTTCGGCAAACCCATGGGAAGACAGGATCTCCTGCTGAAGGTAGACGTTTTCGGCCTGAAGGCGGTCGCGCGCACTCGCCAGTTCACGGGTCAGTTCGTCGAGCCGCTGTTGCGCCTTGAGTTTCGAGATGGCACTGCCGAAACACGCAGCGAGTACCTGCATGGCCGAAACATGGTGTTCGGCCCACGGCCTCGATCCTGTCGCCATCGTCAGGGAGATGGCGCCAAGGACCTGACCGTCCTGAACCATCGGCGTAACCATTGCGGCGGTGATTCCCATTTCGCGCAAGGACGCATAGTCAGTACCTGCTTCAGCAGGAAGTGCCTCGGTGGACTCCACGGCGACCGTTTCGCCATTGCTGATCCGCGGCATCATCCAGGCAAACCCTCCCTTTTGGAAACGGGTGGTTGGAGACGTGCCCCGCTCGATCCAGTAATACAGGACATCCACTGACCCTGCCTCGTCGTCGAACCAGACTATTGTTGCCCTGTCCACGCCAACAAACTGGCAGACGTCCATCAGCGATGTTCGAATCGCGTCGTGCAGGCGTTCATTCGCGGTGGTCAGCAACCGGGATGACACTCTCGCCAGGACTTCCTCGTAGGCAGACTTCTGCTCGAGCTCCGCGGATGCGTCACTCGCCGAATTCGGTGTGCTAGTGCCCGAGCGGGCCACGTCTGACTGAGCGCCCTTCCGAGCAGGACCGGTCGAATCGTACAATCCCAGGCGAAATCGAGCCCAGACGAAGCCTCCGAGGACGAAAAGGACGAGCGCCAGAGGCAGAACGTCGCTCACAGCGAAAGACACGAAATGTCGCCGCGAAATCGAGTTTCAGCCAAAAATCTCACCAAAAGACCCATATATGTCACAGCCGATCCTCAGTAGCAGTGACGATATACCATAATAACTCGCGAAATGTCGCGGTATTTCGCGGCGAAAGCGCGAAAGTACGCCATTTTTCGCCGAATTTCGGGACATTTTTCTCGCCGAATTGGCTGGGAGTCTGCTTGGCAGACTGTAAGTTATTATTACAATTGATAAAATTTGAGTATTTGGCCAAAACCTGCAGTTTTGGCACGCGTTTTGCTTAAAAGCTATCCATGTAATGAACGGTTACGACGACAGGTGCAGAGGCGGCGGTTCAATCTCGTCCGTCGCGCCTCAAGGGACACGACTGCTGCATTCAACGGATTGGCACGATGGCAGAACAACGCAAACGGCTTAACTTCCTGCTTGTTTCCGCAACGAGCGGAAGTATCAACGTAGTGACTGGCGCCCTGGAGCGGAGTGGAACGCGTTGTCGCCTCATGATGGTCAAGCCCGGACCGAGCACTCTCCAGTATCTGCGTCGCGAGGGACGGTACGCGGAAGCGCCGGCACCCGAGTTGATCTTCTTTGACGCCGTCGGCCTGGATTCAGCGGGCACCAGCCTGCTTGGAAAAATGAAAGCGGACCCGCAGATCCGAACGACGCCGATCGTGCTGCTGACCAACGACGAGTCGCTTGAAGCACTCGAGCGCCTCGCTCCCGGCAAGGACGACTACACCGCCTTTTCGCCGGTCGAACTCGACAGCTTCCTGAATGCTCTGAACGCCATAAAGACGCGTCGTTTCATGGACGCCATCTCGTTGCTCGAGAACTTTGGTTTCGTCCTCGTGCGCATGCCCGAATCCTCGGACGACAGCGCCGCACGGCCGTCGTCAGGCGCCGGTGGCGACACAACCCGCGACGATTTTCTGCGGTCTGCCTGATGCCGTTGCTACATGTGGGCGGAATGTCGCGATCAGAGAACACACAGACGAGGCACGTGCTTGGGAACACCTTCCCGACTTCCTGCGTGACGTTCCAGCGCGACCAGCAATCGGCTAACATCCGCCGTTTAGTCTTGGATGGACCCCATGGCCCATTCAGTAACGGCGCCCGGGATCTACGACCTGCGATCGTGGCAAAACGCATCAGCGAGCTTCTCGCTGACGTCTGCCGCGGACACGCAAACCGCGCTCGAACAATTGCTGGAGACGTTGACCAAGACGGTCACGTCGGCGGTCGCACTGTCGGAAACGGACAGCGCAATGCGGACGGTCGGGGTTATCGAAGACGCAGCGCATCAGCTGGCGCTCGCACTCGCGACGATGCCCCCAGCCCTGTACCACGCGGCACTGACGTCGCGAACGAGTTCGGAGCAGCTTGCCTACGAGGTGTCGACAACGCGAATCGCGAGAGCCGACCAGACCGGTGTTCTGGTAAGGGTTCGAGAAACGACGGGCGCACTTACGTTGTCAGACACCGCGATTCAGACGTGTCTTGCGGTCGTGGCGCGGCAAGTGCAAGCCTCTCTGGTATCGATCCTCGAAAGGTGGCCACAGGTAGCCGGCCTGAGCGACGACTCACCGGACAACTTCGCCGTGGTCCAGGAGGGCGGGTCCGTCGACATCAAACGATTGGCGACACCGGCACTGGTCTCTCCCGGCCAGAACGACGAAGCTCGCAATCTTCCCCTGTTTCTCCGCGGACAACTCCGTTTGCTGCACAACGAAGCGGGGCACGCGGAAGGCACCGTCATGTTGCTTTTCTCGGCCGACGTTTAGGACCACCCCGCTCGTCACGATCCGGCGACGACTTCGCGACCTGTCGGCGCGCGTCAGCGCTACGTACCCGATCTGTCCGCAAAAATAGTTGCAAGTGGGACCAACCCGCGGGCGATCCGCCATCTGGTTCGGCAAACGAGACAACACCCGCGATTTTACCAATATTGGTAATAAACCCCCATTATTATTTGGAACGGAAAGTCCGTAGCTGTTCTGGTCGTAAAGGGATAGTATCGAGAGTGTCGGCAAACGGCGACGGTGAGACTTCTATTCGCAGTCCGCGCCGCCGGATGACACGACCCGGCTTACGTTGTTTTTTTGGGCAGAGAACACCGTTATGAGCACCGAGAAAGACTTGATTATGGTTGTTGCCGAGAGCGCCGAGCTCGCTCGAGACATCAAGGATCTTCTGGAGTTCATGGAGGCGGAAGAGGTCACTACCGCATCTCCGGAGGACTGGCGAGACAAGGCTGCCGAAAACAGGCTGTCTGCCGTGTTCGTCGGGCCCGACATACCCGGTAACAAAAGTGCGCGTCTACTCGCCGAAATCGGTGATTTCGATCCAGCCGTGTCGATCGTCATGGTCGACCCGCGATCCCAGGTCGCGGCCTAACCAATCCCGTAACGACGCATTTTCTCCACCAGGGTCGTCCGACCCACACCCAAAAGCTCAGCCGCCCTGGCGACCACTCCGCCACTCGTATCGAGCGCCGACTGAATGAGCTGACGTTCTACTTCGGTCAGATGGGTTTTGACGTCAAAACCATCACTACCGAAGCCGCCGGAACTCTCTGCCGGCATCGTTTGCTGCAGCGACGTGCTGACGACCGTTGTGTCCGAACGGACGGGCCGAGGGAGATCGTCCGGTCGAATTCGCCCGAACGGCTTCCTGACGGCCAGCCGCTCAATGACATTGGCGAGTTCACGCACATTGCCCGGCCATGCGTAATCTTCAAGCAGGCCGATGGATTCCTCCGGCAACTGCACGAACACGCCGCGTTCGGCTCGTATTCGGCGGATCATCTCGCGAATCAGCGGCTGCACGTCGTCCCGCCGATCACGCAGCGGAGGAATTTCAATGGGAAACACGCTCAGCCGGTAGTAGAGATCCTCGCGAAATCTGCCTGCCTCGATTTGCGCAGGAAGATCGCGATGCGTTGCCGCAATTACGCGCGCGTCCACCGGAATAGACGCATCTCCGCCGACACGTTCCACGACTTTTTCCTGCAGCACCCTCAGTAGTTTGACCTGCATGCCGTGCGGCATGTCGCCGATCTCATCCAGAAAGACGGTACCGCCCGCCGCCACCTCGAACTTGCCGATACGTCGGTTAACAGCACCGGTGAACGCACCCTTCTCGTGGCCAAACAGCTCGCTCTCGAGAAGATTGTCGGGGATGGCACTGCAGTTGATGGCAACAAACGGCCCCTCTCGCCCGGACAAGGCATGTATACGCCGGGCAACGACTTCTTTACCGGTACCGGACTCGCCGGTGACAAGTACCGTGGCTGCCGTCGGCGCAACCTGATCAATCATTCGGCGAATGGCGGTCATTGAGGCACTCGATCCAACGAGATCGGGAACGTCGGAAGCACGATCCGTCTCGATGTGGTCGGCTTCGAGTTTCGCCAGGACCGCTTCCAGATCTTCGAACCGGATCGGATACTCGAGACTGTAGATTTTCGCCCACGGAAAGCGGGTTTTCAGGTCCGACCGACGCACATCGATTGACTCAGCCGTGCTGTCCTTGTCGTTGCTCGTGTCGGCCACCTGAACGTCCTGGGTTACGTGTCCCGAAAATTCCCGGCGCTGGGCGCGGTACTCATGGACCCATCTAGGTCACGGATTCCACGGGGGTTTTTGACTATAGATGACCGCGGCTGGCATGTCCAAGTGCGTGCCGCCGCAGTATCTGAAGGTAAGTGTACGGGTATGACCCGCTGCATTTCGCTCATGTTTTCAGTCGCGGTGCCGATACGTTTCAGGCCCGTATGCGCGTCGACGACACCCCGCCTGATTCGTGCGTGCATCTCGGTATCGCTTATTGAACGCAGCAAGGAGGCACAGCGTGGACAGCGCGTCGGAACCCACCCCCAATACCGCAACGGACGCCCTCCTGGACGACGCCCTCGATACTCTCGGCTACCTGTTTCATGCCTACGGGAAAGACTCGTTTCCGATCGACGGCGATATTGATTCTCGCGATTTTTCAGCTCGTTGCGCGGATGTCGTTCGGCACGTCGAGAACGGCGTTGGCAGCGAGTACGTCGGGCTGAGACAGAGCGACACCGGCGAGCGGGACTGGGCCGCCGTGCGACGATTTTTCGCGGATCGTCGAAGAGATGAGAAGGCTTTTGTCAGCACAACGATGGGCGACTATCGCGGCGCTGTCGAACATCTGGTCTGCGGACTTCGGCAAATCGGCGAACACGGCGACGCAACAGAAGAGACAGTTTCGCAAAGCCTCGAATCGATTCAGTCGATCGTGGAAGCTCGCGATCTCCCGGATATTCAAAAAGCGCTCATCGAGACAATCAGCACTATCAGCGGCGCTTTCGAGAAACAGCGCCGCGAGTACGAAGACCAGATCGAGTCTCTGCAAACGCGCATGAGCGGGCTCAGGGACGACCTTGTTGCCGCGCACGAAGAGATGAAGCAGGACCCCTTGACGGGAATCTTCAATCGGCGTGCATTCGACACGTCGATCGAACGCTACATCAAGATGCACTACATGCTGGGCCAGCCCGTTAGCCTGGCGCTTGTCGACGTCGACAAGTTCAAGACGATCAACGACACACTCGGACATGCCGGCGGTGACGAGATACTGCGCACTATCGCGAACCTGATGACGCGCGCATTCGTCAGAAAGAACGACCTCATCTGTCGAATCGGCGGGGATGAATTCGCCATCATTCTGCCGGATACACCGGTCGACAAGTCCCGCGTGTCGATCGATCGGTTCCTCGACAGCGTGCAATCAGTGCAGCTGGATGGCTGGCCGGAAGACCTCTCGGTCAGCTGTTCGGTCGGGTGCGCCGAGATCGTTGACGGGGATACCGTCGAAACACTGGTCGAACGTGCCGACAGCGCGCTCTACACCGCGAAGGCGGAAGGCCGTAACCGATTGAAAATTAGCGAGTAATTTCTTCGACGGAAGGCAACTTTCCGTTAAAGCACCGCGGCAATCTGCCGATACCCTGCTTAGGAATTCCTGTCCGGCCACCTTCGACGGTGCGCACGGGCGTACAGGCATACGGAGACACACCCTTTGGACCTAGCGACACTCATAGGCTTGATCGGCGCGTTTGCGATCGTGATGGCGTCCATCTTTCTTGGTGGTTCGGCCGGCACTTTTGTCAATACGCCGTCACTGCTGGTCGTATTCGGCGGTACGTTCCTCGTCACGATGATGAAGTTCAGTCTGAAGAGTTTCCTCAGTGCGTCATCCATTGCCGTCAAAGCCTTTATCCACAAGCCGCTGCCGCCCGAAGACCTGATCGAGAACGCGGTCGACCTCGCCAAGACGGCGCGTCAGGGAGGGCTGCTCGCCCTGGAAGACGCGGAAGTCCCCGATGAATTCATGAAGGGGGGACTGGATCTGCTGGTCGACGGACACCCACCGGAAGTGGTGCGGTCGGTGCTGTCAAAAGATCTGCAGATGACCTTGAGACGCCACAGCGATGGGCAGGAGATCTTCAAGGCGATCGGCGACGTCGGCCCGGCGATGGGCATGATCGGTACGCTGATCGGTCTGGTCCAGATGCTCTCGAACATGGACGATCCCAAACAGATTGGTCCGGCCATGGCGGTGGCGCTGTTGACGACGCTTTACGGCGCAATCCTCGCAAACATGGTGGCGCTGCCGATCGCGGACAAACTCGCCGTACGCAGTTCTGAAGAAAACAATCGGAAGTCGCTGATCATCGACGCTCTGCTCGGAATTCAGGCAGGCCAGAACCCCCGCGTGATCGAGAACATGCTCGAAACGTATCTGCCTCGCTCGAAGCGGCAGCAGCCCGAGGAGGAATAGGTGTCTGACGCGGAAGCCGCAGCAAAAGAATCAGGGGGCGTTCCGGCGTGGGTGATGACCTTTGCCGACCTGATGACGTTGCTGATGTGCTTTTTCGTTCTGTTGCTGGCGTTCTCTGAAATGGACATCGCCAAGTTCAAGCAATTGTCCGGTTCGATGAAGGAAGCATTCGGTGTACAGGCCGAGATCGAGGCCCGAACGATTCCGAAGGGCACGAGTATCATCGCCCAGGAGTTCAGTCCGGGCACGCCCGAACCAACGCCGCGCAACGAAGTTCGGCAACACACCGTCGATTCAAGCAAGAACTCGCTGGACGCCCTGTCCGCCGAGATGGCCGAAGTGGATGAAGCACGAAGGCACGCCAAGCAACTTCGGCAGGAGCTTCAGGAGGAGATCAATCGAGGCGCGGTTGCTCTGGAACTCAACGGAGCGCGAATCACAATCAAGGTTCTCGAAAAGGCCTCCTTTGCGTCTGCCAGCGATGAAGTCCGTGCGGACTTCGTCCCGACATTGCAGAAAATCGCACGTTTGATTGTCACGAACGACGGCAACGTAACCGTTGCGGGTCATACGGACGATGTGCCCATAGCAAACGCCCGTTTTCGTTCCAATTGGGAGCTGTCGACCGCACGGGCGGTATCCGTCGCCCACGAGCTCTTGCAGGCGGCACCCCTCGATGAAAGCCGGTTCCTGGTGATCGGTCATGCTGACACTCGACCACAGGCACCCAATGACTCGGCAGAAAACAGGGCCAAAAACCGGCGTGTGGATATCAGCATCACCCGGGGCGGACAGGTTCGGGTCGAACAAACCGAAGAGCTCAATCGCAGAATCGCGGCGATGGCTGAGGGAGAAACTGCCAATGAATGAGCAGATAGAAAAACGCAGCTCGTTCCGGATCCTGGAGAGTATCAAACTCCTCTATGAGCAGCTGTCCGAGCTCGACTACGAAAGTGAACTACGACGGGCCGACACATCCGCGCCGACCCAGTTGTCATCATTGCGCGCTCGGGTGATGGATATCGATACCCGACTCGAGGAACTGTTGTTCGGTCTCGGACGACAAACGCCGGCCATCAAGGAGGCCCTTGAGCTGATCAACCAGAAACTGCGCATCGCCATGCAAACGATGCCGGAGTTTCAGCACAATCAGGATTCCCTGGCTGACATACCGTCGCAGGAGTGCGAACTCAGTGCCGATAGCATCGTCTTCCATTCCAGGGATGGCTTGAGCGTAGGCACGAAGCTGAAACTGCGCTTTTTCCTGGTTTCGGACAGCAGGTTCTTCGAAACGCTGGGCTACGTGCACCGGGTAGAACCAGCGGAAGACGGCGCTGCCGGTTCACAGCGAGTCATCGTCGTCTTCGAGGGAATGTCCACAGCCGAACGGGAAACACTGTTCCAACACCTGTTCAGCATGCAGTCGGAGACACTCCGACTACGGCGCATCAGCGCTGAGGAAGAAGCCTGAGTCCTGACGTCAGTCGTACCCGGACGTCAAGCCAACATGCCCGTCAGTGCTGCATCGCCGGCGGCTCGCCGGGCTCGACACCGTGAACCCTGTGGATAAGCGTTGCTTCGGCGCGGTTGAGTCCGCAGGCCTGTACCAGATCCTCGACGCCTGCGCCCTGGCGCGCCATGCGCACGGCATACTCGAACGGCATTGCGGGCACCTTGGTCGCCGGTTCCTGCTTAGGTTTTGCGTCCGGTTGAGGGCGCGCCTGTGACAGCTCATCCAGCCGTCGATGCAACAAGGCCAGCCTGTGATCAAGAAAACCGCACAGGGCATTGTCCTGAGTCGCCGAATCCAGCAAGTGAGCGCCAGTCAGGCTACTCCAGAATTCGTTCTGTTTCCGGTTCAAGCGCTGCAGCCGTAGCACCGACATGCTGACCGCAATCAAGGCCAGCGCGTTGCAGACCATCAGTGTTTCGAGTTGATACGTTATGAATATGTCCATCATATGTACTCGTCAATCTGGTGTGTGGTCGAATCGTTGCTCGACGATTCGTTGTTGCCTGTTTCGTCAGACGGTTTTTTCCGTGGCTGCCCGGGTTTTCGCTTGCGCTCCCCGGATGGACGATCCTTGCCGGACGGCTCCACCGGCTTGACGGGGTAAGCCGGCCGTATGTTGCCTATTCCCGAGAATCGATCAGCCATACGTCACCTGTTTACGTTAGCCCTCAATCGCGCCATCGCCTGCCCGTGAATCTGACAAACGCGTGATTCGGTCACCCCGAGAACTTCGCCAATCTCTTTCAGGTTCAGTTCTCGCTCGTAGTACAGCGACAGAACCATCTGTTCTTTTTCGGGCAGACCGGAGATCGCCTGGGCAACCTCCTCCCGAATTTGTCCTTCGGTGAACAGCACATCCGGATCGGCGCCCTCATCGCTCGCCAGCTGGCGCATGGGTTTGGTCTCGTCCAGCGCGTCATTCAGGCTGAACAGACTGCATCCGGCACTGTCGCGAAGAATCTTGTGGTAGTCATCGAGAGAGATTTCCAGCCGGGCTGCGATTTCGCTGCCTTTCGGCTGTCGACCGAGCTCGACCTCGAGCTCGCGTATCGCTGTAGAAACCTCACGTTGTTTCCGATGCACGGAACGCGGCGTCCAGTCATGACGCCGAACCTCGTCCAGCATCGCACCGCGTATGCGAAAACCCGCGAAGGTCGCGAAGCTCGCACCGCGCGATGCATCGTAGTTTCGCGCCGCCTCGAGCAGACCCATCATGCCGGATTGCATGAGGTCTTCGATCTCGGTGTTCGCAGGTAATCGCGCAATGAGGTGATAGGCGATTCGCTTGACGAGCTCAATGTGCTCGGCGATCAGCGCTTCCTGCTCGTTGGCACTCGTTGCCCGTTCGGCACTGTATGCAATCATGATGCAGCCTCCAGCTGCTTCGGCGGCTCGGTAACGAGGCGCTCGAAAAAGAACTCGATCGCTCCTTTCGACTGTCGACGCTCGGGGAGTCTCGCCATAGCTTCTGCCAGGCGCGCGAAGCTTTTGCCAGACCAGCTTCTGGGATAGGCGTCGACGACGGCTCGTTGCTCCTGGACAGCGAGTTTCAGATACGTGTCCTGGGGTATGTTTCCTGCGTGCCGGAGCACGACGTCGAGAAAGCGGCTGCAGACACCGTTGATCTTTTCGAACAGACGACGCCCTTCCGCAATTCCCCCTGTCATGTTTGTGACGACCTGAAAATGGGAGATCCCGTACTCGCGACTGAACACTTTCATCAACGCATAAGAGTCGGTCAGTGAAGAAGGCTCGTCACAGAGGACGACAATCGCGTGATGAGCGGCCTGGGTGAAGCGCGCAACGCTGTCGGAAATCCCCGCCGCCGTGTCCACGACGAGAAATTCGGGTGGGGATGCGAGCTCACTGAACGACTGGACGATGGAGGCCTGCGACCGCGCATCGAGATCGAGCAACGAAAGGTTGCCTGACGACGCAGGCACGATTCTGAGACCTGCCGGCCCATCGATGATCGTGCAATCGAGGTCAGCTTCACCGCTGATGACATGCGCGAGATTGAACCGGGGTTGCAAGCCAAGCAGCACATCGACGTTCGCGAGTCCCAGATCCGCATCGAAGAGCATTACCCGACGCTGAGCTTTGGCAAGCGAGACCGCAAGGTTTACCGCAACATTCGTCTTGCCGACGCCACCCTTGCCACTGGTTACCGCAATAACCCGTGTTGCCCGTCGCGCGAGCGCCGATTCGATGTTGGCCACTTGACTATCCTTACGCATGTGCAGCCCCTACTCCGGCAAATCGTTCCACCATCATGTCCTCGCTGATACGAATTTCAGAACTGCGC
Organism: uncultured Woeseiaceae bacterium; assembly: GCA_964565135.1. Lineage (GTDB taxonomy): Bacteria > Pseudomonadota > Gammaproteobacteria > Steroidobacterales > Woeseiaceae > JBFGFX01. The sequence goes on along the minus strand of CAZMEA010000005.1, from coordinate 1,291 downwards.
ATCGCGTCGACGGCCTGATTAACGAGCCACAGCCGTTTTCTCGATGCGGCGTGCAAGTCGTCAGGAATTCGCTGCCCGTCGGCGACGTAAGCGATCGGCAGGTCATGCCGGATGAGCGCACCGAGAGCGCACCCTAGCTGCGCCGCTTCGTCAATCTTCGTGACGATCGCACCTGCCAACGGCACCTGGTTGAAGATTCGTATCGTTTCATCGAGGCCGGCCTCCTGACACGGCGAAGCGAGGGTCAGGTAGAACCGGACGCGGTTCTCGTTGCGACCGTAAGCCGCGAGCCTTGCGGTCAGATCGACATCTCTCTGGCTGGTGCCTTCGGTATCGATCAGTACCAGCGACTTGTCGGCGAGCTGATCGAGCAGACCTTCCAGAGCATCGAGATTCTCAGCTGGATAAACGCTCACACCGAGCAGCTTGGCAAACGTCGCGAGGTGCTCCTGCGCGCCTATGCGATGGGCATCTGCGGAGATCAGCGCAATGTCATTGGTGTTGTTTTCGATTGCGTAGCGAAACGCGATCTTGGCGATCGTAGTGGTCTTGCCGACTCCCGTTGGCCCAACCAGGGCCGCGACCCCGCCCTTCTCGATCAGATCATCGTCGCAGACGGGAATGCATCGGGCGAGTTCGAGTAGCGGCGCACGCCAGTATTCCTTGGGATTGTCGATCGGCGGCAGTCGGTTGGCGATCATGTTTGCGATGTCCGGCCCGATACCGATCTTGGTCAGGTTGCGCAGGATCTGCGTACGCGACGGCGATGTTCGGGACTGCTCCTTCCACAAAAGTTCGGACAGCTGCGTTTCGAGCACACCGCGCATATTGCTGATCTCGCACTGCAGAGCTTCGAGCGTCTCCGGCCCGGCAGCTGCAGCCGCTTCGTCGTCACCGGGCCTGCCGGCGGCGAAAGATTCAGACGGAATCGGTCGCGACTCGAACTCGGCAGACAACACCTCGATGTCGTCGGTCTGCTTCGCCTGCGTCGACGCCGGTGCAGATTCTGCCGACACTTCCGGCATGGGTTCAGCGGGCGCATCTGCAGCACCGGTGCCGGCGTCCGCAGTCACCGTCTGAGTCGGGGCGTGCGACGACCCGAGGGCATGCTGGACGAGAGCTTCGTCGTAGTCGACAGCGGCGATGACTTCAATGCCGTCCTCGACTCGCCGGTTCGACAGAATCACGGCATCGGGCCCCTGGTCTTGCCGGACCCGGCGCAATACCTGGCGCATGTCCTTATCCACAAATCGCTTGATCTTCACTGCACTTTCCTCAGTTCAAAGGCGTG